>JAUYPJ010000095.1 GCA_030697665.1 Candidatus Omnitrophota bacterium | reverse complement strand
CCAGATCCGTCGCGGGGCTTGAGACATCGAGGTCCAGGTGTTCCAGGGTATTGTAGTACAATGGGGTGAGATGCGCGCGGGTCTAAGAGTGCCCTAAGATGAAACGGCTGCTTCGCCTGCTGGGGTCGCTACAGATCGCCGTGCCGTTGCTGATCGCCATCGCGGGCGTGCTGGCCTGGGGGACGGTCTACGAAACGCGCTTCGGCACCTCCGCCGTCCAACGTTTCATCTACCAGTCGTGGTGGTTCCAGGGCCTCTTGGCGTTCCTCGCCGTGAACTTGGCCGTCGCGGCGCTGGCGCGCCGCCCCTGGCAGCGCACGCACGCGCCGTTTCTCCTGGCGCACCTGGGCATCATCCTGACCCTGCTGGGCGGCGTCATCGGGGGACGCTTCGGCCTTGAGGGACAATTGATCATCCCGGAGGGTCAGGCGGAGCGTGCGCTGCAGTTGCCGGTGAACGTCCTGGTCGTGCGCCAACCCAATCCCGGCTTCTCCCACGTGATTCCGACCCGCTTCGAGACGACCGCCTGGGTCCATGAGCCGCGCGCGCGCTTCCAGGTGGGCCTCCACGACCGCGCGATCAGCCTGCTGGTGGACCGGTACTACCCCAACGCGCTCGCGGAGGAACAGGTCAGCGAGGATGGCCCTGAAGAGAACCCGGCGGTGCAGCTCCTGCTGCGCCACGAGGAGCAGGAGGAGCGGGTGTGGTTGTTCGCGAGGGATCCGGAGCGGTTCGGGCTGCGGTGGGGAGAGGCCCACGTGCTGTTCCTGGAGCCCGCGACGCGATCGGAGTGGCTCGACGTGCTCGGGCTTGCCTCCCCTGAGACGTCCGGACGCGGCGTGGTGAGTCTCCACTTCCCCGAGCTGAACGTCCAGAAGGAGCTGCCTGTGCCGGATCCCTTCCCCGATGAGCCGATCCCCATCGAGGGAACCCCGTATGCGGCGACCTTCAAGGACTACTTCACCGATTTCGCCATCACGGCGCACGGGGTCACCAATCGCTCCGCCCAGCTGAACAACCCGGCGGTCGCGCTGACCCTGACGGGACCAGAAGGCTCGGAGCCGTTTCTGGCGTTTGCGCGGCATCCGGAGTTCGAAGCGTTGCACGGCCAGGCCCGCCGGATCCGCGCCCATGTGACCTACCGGATGGGCCCCTCCGTCACACTGCCCCCCAACGCGATCTGCCTGCTCCGCCATCCGTCGGGCGAGCTGTCGTGCGTGACCACCGACGACGCCGGTCATCGACACCTCGCCCGCTGCGAGGCCGGCGGGCGCTACCACCACCCCTGGCTGGGCGATGGGTTTGAAATCGTCACGCACGCTCCACGGGCGAAGCGGACGACGCAGTTCGTCAACCGCAGCGACGAAGTCCGCCGGGAAGCGCTGCACCTGACGGCTCAGGACGGATCCGCCACCGCAGAGGCCTGGCTTGTCCGTGGGGACGCCGTAGAGCTGTCACTGGGAAACGAGCCGCTCGTCGTCGAGTATGGCCCGGCGCAGCGGGAGCTGCCGGTGACGATCAAGCTCCTGGATTTTCGCAAGATCGACTATCCCGGCACGCAGATGGCGTCGGGCTTTGAGAGCGACGTGGAGCTCACGGACCCGCAGCGCGGGGTCATCCTCCTGCGCACGATCCGCATGAACCATCCCCTCCGCTACCGCGGCTTCAGCTTCTATCAGTCCAGCTACATCCCCGGCGCGATCGACACCACCGTCCTCTCCGTGCGCAGCGATCCGGGCACCCCCTTCGTCTATGCCGGCTTCCTCATCGTGCTGGCGGGCGTCGTCACCATGTTCCTGAGCCGCGCCCGATCCCCGGAACATCCCTCGACGCCCGGGTAGTAGTTGTCCTAAGTTGCACGACGACACCACAGAGGCCACGGAATTCCACTGAGACACGGAGCCATGCTCGAGGAGATGTTTCCGTGCTTCCGTGGCGCTTCCGTGGTTCCGTGGTGTGAACAGGCAATTGAAGGCAGTACCAGAAGGGTTGACCGCGTGGCCGCGCCGGCCCTACACTATGGCTGCCATGGAACGTGTGCTGACCTCTGTTGAACCGTTCAAGCGCCTGCCGGCGAGCGAGCAACGGCGCCTCGCTGAGGCCGCTCGCGAACAGCGGTATGCCAAAGGCGAGACGATCTTCCGGGAGGGGCAGCCCTCCGACGCGGTGTGGGTCGTGAAGACGGGACGGGTCCACCTGATGAAGTTCCTCGCCGACGGCAAGGCGTCCACCACCTGCGTCATGACGGCGGGTGAGCCGTTCTGTTGCTTGCCCGCGTTGGATCGCAAGCCCTATCCGGTTGATGCGGTCGCCGCAGAGAACAGCGTGGTCCTCCGGATCCCCCTGGGGGCGTTTCACGAAGCGATGGGCCGGTCGCCTGCGTTCACCCAAGAGACGCTGTGCATTTTCTGCGATCGCCTTCGGCAGGTGGAGCAGAAAAGCTGCATGGTCTATGAGCCAGCGGAACAGCGGCTGGCCCAACTGTTGCTGACGTTGTCCAAGAAATTCGGATCCACTATTCCGCTCACCCATCAAGAGCTGGCGGAGATCGTCGGCGTCACGCACGAGACGACCACCCGGACGCTGAACCGCTTCAAGCGGCAAGGCCTCATCCGCTCCTCGCGGGGCAAGACTACGATCCTCCATCCCGAGAAGCTCCAAGCCCTCCTGAAGTAAGCCGTCAGGCTCTCTGACGTACGTCATAGAACTCCGTCGCCCTCGAGGGTATCGTTCTGGGTAGCCAACCACAGGCCGAGCGCCCGCCGCGCTCGGCATTTCGCGGCTGTCTTGATGACAGCCGCTTCAGAGGTCTGACGATGGACGATTTCCTCGCGCAATTGCCGCTGTTTCGGACAGTTCCCCAGACAGAATTGAAGGACCTCGCCAGGACGTGTGAGCTGCGCCGGTTCCGCAAGGGCGAGACGATCTTCGAAGAAGGCCGGCCAGCCGAGGCCGTGTGGATGGTGAAACGCGGCTGGGTCTTCCTCGTCAAAGAGACGCCGCGAGGCGGCCGGGCGACGATCTTTGCCATGACCCCTGCCGAACCCCTCTGCGGAATCTCCGCCTTTGAGCATGGGACGTATTCCGCGACCGCCGTCGCGTCAACCGATACGCAGCTGATCAAGATTCCTGCGGAGGCCTTTAGCCGTCTGCTGGATCGTGACCCCGCGCTGGCCAGGCAGGTGCTGGCGATCTGCTGTCAGCGTATGCAGCGCATGGCGGAGGCGATCAGCCTGGCGCAGGCTCCGGTTGAGCAGCGCATCGCCTACGTGCTCCTGCGCCTGCGCAGGACGTTCGGCAAGACGATCCCTCTGACGCATTATGAGCTGGCCGGCATGGTCGGCACCCGCTGGGAAACCTCCATCCGCACGCTCTCGGCCATGAAGCGCTCCGGGTGGGTCGCCTCCTCTCGTGGTCGGATGACCGTGCTCGCCCCGCGGCACCTGCAGGCGCTGCTCACCGATGGCAAACCGCTTCCCTCATCCAGCAATGGGGTGGGTCACCAAGACGCCGATTCGGCTGTATGACGCGCATCATAGAAGCCCAGGGAGCGCCTCTCTATACTGACAGTGACGACAACGACAACAATCCATCAACAATGAGGAGTCCAATGGAGATTACGAACGCGGCGGTCCGCACGTGGGTCGAGAATATGGCGCGCCTCACACATCCTGACCAAATCGTCTGGCTCAACGGATCGGATGAGGAATACCGCCAGCTCTTAGCCGAGGGAGTCAGGAGTCATGCCTTGATCGAGCTCAACCAGCACAAGCACCCCGGCTGTTACCTGCATCGCTCGCATCCGAGTGATGTCGCCAGGACCGAACAGTGCACCTTCATCTGCACGCCGAGCAAAGACGACGCGGGGCCGACGAACAATTGGATGGCCCCCGAGAAAGCGTATGCCACACTCCGCAAGCTCTTCAATGGGATCATGCGTGGCCGGACGATGTACGTCGTGCCGTACCTCATGGGGCCGAAGGGCTCGCCGTTTAGCAAAGTCGGCATCGAGCTTACGGACAGCGTGTATGTCGCCCTCAACATGCGCATCATGACGCGCATGGGTGACGTGGCCCTCGAACATCTAGGCGGCTCGACGCAGTTCATCAAGGGGTTGCACTCGGTCGGCACGTTGGATCCGCAAAACCGGTACATCTGCCATTTTCCGCAGGATCTGACAATCTACAGTATCAACTCCGGCTACGGTGGCAACGCGCTCCTAAGCAAGAAGTGTTTTGCGTTGCGGATTGCAAGCTGGCTGGGCCGGCAGGAAGGCTGGCTGGCCGAGCACATGCTCATCATGGGCGTGGAAGACCCCAAGGGGAAGATCACGTATATCGCCGCGGCGTTCCCCTCAGCCTGTGGCAAAACGAACCTGGCGATGCTACAACCACCGGCTGAGTTTCAGGGCTACCGGATTTGGTGCGTCGGGGATGACATCGCGTGGCTGCGTCCGGGGCCTGATGGCCGGCTCTATGCGATCAACCCGGAAGCCGGCTTCTTCGGCGTGGCCCCCGGGACGAGCTGGAAAACCAACCCGAACATGATGCGGACCATCGCCAAGAACACGCTTTTCACGAATGTGGGGATGGCGCCAGATAAGACCGTGTGGTGGGAAGGTCTGGACCTGCTAGCCGACACGGGCGGTTTCGTCGACTGGCAAGGCAAGCTGTGGGATCCCACAAGCGGCCAGAAAGCCGCGCATCCGAACTCTCGGTTTACGACACCGATCAAGCAATGTCCCGTCTACTCGCCCACGTGGGAGGATTCGCAGGGTGTGCCGATTTCCGCGATTCTCTTTGGCTGTCGGCGATCGAAGCTCGTGCCGCTGGTCTATGAGGCGTTCAGCTGGGCGCATGGCGTCTACCTGGGCGCCACGCTCAACTCCGAGACCACGGCCGCGGCCGCCGGCGCCACCGGGGTCGTCCGGCGGGATCCGATGGCCATGCTGCCCTTCTGCGGCTACAACATGGCCGACTACTTCGCTCATTGGCTTGAAGTCGGAAAGCAACTCACCAATCCCCCGAAGACCTTCCGGGTGAACTGGTTCCGCGTCAACGACCAGGGTCAATTCATCTGGCCGGGGTTTGGCGAGAACCTGCGCATTATCCGCTGGATCATCGACCGCTGCCAGGATCGCGGCGAGGCGCTCAAGACACCCATTGGCTACTTGCCGACACCCGAAGCGCTAGGGTCGGAGGAGTCGGGCATTTCATCGGAAGGTTGGGAAACCTTGTTGGGCATCGACCGAGGCGGATGGTTGGACGCTGCCCGCCGTCAGACCGAGTTCTTCGAGAAGTTCGGCGTTCGCCTGCCGGCTGCGTTGTGGGAAGAACGACAGGCATTGATCGATCGATTGAAGTCGTGGCCATTGGCCGCTCGACCCTCGGCTGAGGCGGGCGCGCCCGCGGTAGCGGTCGAACAACGCTGGGGCGGCTAAGGAGGGGGGCCGCATGGAGCACCCTTCGCTCTCAGAGTATCAGGACGCGCTACGCGAGCTGCTGCTGTCCATGATGCAGCACCCCGGGGCGTGCCGGCTGCACCCGCGCGGAGCAGGGTGCCGCGTCCTGTGGGCGCTGCCGCAACTGGTCGACATCGCGGCCACAGGCCAGGGCGATCCGTCGGCCGCCGAGAAGGAAGCCATCCGGACACAGATTTGTTCGCGGTGCGAGTATCAAGACGCCAACGGGCATTGCCCACTACGGATGAGCGGGCAATGTTGCTTATCGCGTGAGGAGGGACGGGTGATCGCCGTGATCAGACGCGTCAGCCGACTCCGGCACGTCCCGCTGGAGCCTGCAGCCCCAGAGCGCTCAGGAGATCAGTAGATGCGTCCCCTGTGCGGGGAGTTCCCTGGCGAGCGGGTGGCGAGTCGTTCGGTGAGCGGCACCTCTGAATTGCGAGCGGGCACGGTTCCCCGCCGGAGGCGGGGAGAGCGAGCAATTCAGCGGAGCGCCGCGAGCCACGTCCCTCGCGGTCGCTCGGGATCTCTCGGCGAGGGATCCCGAGGCCCAGGGTCGAGGGACTGGGCGAGCCAGCGGTGCGGCGAACCGAATGCGAGCCAGGCCCTGCTCGCCACCGCTCCTCCCGCCTCGTGGGACGCAACCAGATCAGTCTCCGTCACCGTGTGCCACCTGATATGATCCCACAACCTGTCGCCGGGTCTGCCGAAGGCAGACCCGGTGCCAACTCCTCCACGGGCCTATCCACCTCATCATGGCACACCCCGCCCACAGGCGGAGTGCGACAGATTGTGGGATGATGTACGTCATAGAAGCCGACCTACGCTTCCGCTAGACTGGCAGGGTACTGAAACACCCTAGTACACCGGATCATAAATTCGCCAGGGGTTTCTCATGAGCGTAACGGGGGTTGCTCAGCAGCCAGTGGCACGAACCGCTTCCGTAGCATGGCGGCGGTGTAGCTCCAGGCAATGGGTTTGGGATGCCGATTGCGTTCG
>JAUYPJ010000091.1 GCA_030697665.1 Candidatus Omnitrophota bacterium | reverse complement strand
AGAACAGTGCTGCAGCGTCCCTCTTCGCGGTGGAGGCAGGCGGCAACGTCGGCATCGGCACAACCAGCCCGGCCGCCACCGCGATCCTGGACCTCACCTCGACCACCAAGGGTCTCCTCGCCCCCCGCATGACCACCACCCAGCGGGATGCGATCACCTCCCCCGCCGCCGGCCTCTTGCTCTACAACACCTCCACCAACGCCTACAACGTCTACAACGGGACGAGTTGGGGGGCAGTGGGTGGAGGGAGTGGGGATGTCCTCACCACCAGCACCAACACCTTCACCGCGACCACGGCCAGCCCGATTCTGATTAAACCGAGCAGCGCCCCCACCGCCAACACGAAGCTCCTCGACATGCAGGCGACCGGGGCGGGGACGACCAACTTCAGCGTGGATGCCGAGGGCGACGCGATCGCGAACAGTCTGGATCTGACCGTTCTGCTGCCGGACAGCGAGCTGGCGACGATCTCCACGGCGGGCAAAGTCTCCGGGGCGGCGCTGACGTCGTTGGGGAGCGTCCCCTCCGGCGCCGGCATCCTCCCCGCGGCCAACATCCCCGCCATCACCAAACCCAAGCTGAGCGAGTTAGCGCCGAGCGCGCAGGCGACCCCCGACCTGACGGTCGCCATCGCGGCGGGCAAGGTCTTCGTCAGCGGCAACACCCTCCTCGAGGCCGCGGCGACCACCGCCAACTTCGGCAACGGGGGCAACTGCGTCTATACGCCGGTGGCAGCCTCCACGTTCGTGAAGGCGCTCATCGCGCTGACCGCCGGCAACACGCTCGCCTGCACCATCGGGACGGAGCAGGCCACCGCGGCGGCGGCTGAATCCACGAGCCTCACCTATCCCGTGGACAAGCTCCCGATCGCTGAAGTCATCCTGAAGACCACCGGCACGACCGTTGGGGCCGTGGCGGCCATCGAGGCCGCGGCCGGGACCAACTCCTACCTCTACAAAGACGTCCGGCCCTTCCTCAACGTCGGCAGCGGGGGTGGGGTCAGCTCCCTGGCCAAGAACGGCGCCACGGCGCTGACCGGCGCGGTGACCTTCTCCGGCAGCGGGGCGATCACCCTCACCCAGACCGGCCAGGACATCGCGATCAGCGCACCCACCGGGGGTGGCGGGGACGTCCTCACCACCGGCACCAACATCTTCACCGCCACGACCCCCTCCTCGATCCTCCTGCGCCCATCGAGCGCCCCGACCGCCAACACGAAGCTCTTCGATGTCCAGACGACCGGGACGACGACCTCCGTCGCCTCCCTCGATGTGGAAGGCGACCTGGTGGCGAACACCCTGGACCTGGCGGTCGCGCTGACGGATAGCGAGGTGGCGGACGACCTCACGGTGGCTTCGACGAAGGCGGGCAGCTTCACCAATACCAGCACCGCAGCGGACTCAAAGGCCCTGAGCGTCAGCCACACCGGGGCCTCCGTCGGCACCGGCTACGCCGGCTCCTTCAGCAAGACCGGCGCCTCCACGGCCAACGTCGGCCTCTACGCCACCGCCTCCGGCGGGTCGAGCAACTACGCCGCGATCTTCGATGCGGGCAACGTGGGGATCGGGACGGCCACCCCGAACCAGAAGCTGGAAATCGGCGGACACCTTCGGCTCAACGGCGATGGGACGTACGAAATCCTCTACATGCAGAGCGACGCCGTCCTGACGAAAGTCTCGGCAACCAAATCCCTCATCATCCAGCCTGGCGGCGATGTGGCGGTGCGGACGTCCGCCGGGTCGGATCGGATCGTCATGCAGAACTCGACCGGCAACGTTGGGATCGGGACGACGAGCCCTGGGACGGCCCTTGATGTCCGAGGCAACGTCACCCTCTTGGCCGGCTCGGATCTCCGTCCCACCACGGATTCCACGACCGCCTTGAACATCGCCAACGCCGCCGGCACCGACTTCGTCACCTTTGACACCACGAACTCCCGCCTCGGCATCGGCACGACGAGCCCGGCGGCGAAGCTGCACGTAAGCGGCGTTGAGGCCGGCGACGGTTCCGGCGCCCGCCTGACCAACACCACGGCCACGACCGGGAAGGCGTGGAAGATGGTCAGCAAGGACGACGGCAGTATGGAGATCGTCCTGGTGGGTTCACCGGACAAACGGATCGCCTGGCTGAAGGCGAAATGAGTCAGAAGGGATGAGCGCTATGGCTCAGGAATGTCCAAATCGCGGCAAATCTTTCTGGCGAGCAGATCAACAATTTCAGAATGCCGAGGCACTGATGAGGTTTTCCGTGCAGATGGATTCCAGTAAATGGAGTGCCGTTTGCCTTCGCGGAAGAGTTGGCATCCCTGCGCCAGGAGGTGACGGAGCAACTCCCTCCGCTTCATTCAACGGCGATCGAGATGGGCTCTTCGATGGTGTGTTGACCGTGATGGGCTTGGTGGGCAAGCTCGCGGTTGGCCTCCAGCACCAATATCAACGCTTCTCGCAAATTCTTCTTCGTCTCGGACAACGTCTTGCCCTGGGTATTGACCCCAGGGATCTCTTCCACATGGCCGACGTACCACTTGCCCCGTCTCATATAGACCGCAGTAAATTGACCAAGCATTGTAACTTCAGTTTACCAGGGGGATTGTTGCCTGTCAATGCGTTGAGCACAGTGTGGTTGGCCTTCTTCCTCTTTTTCTTCGCCACTGGCCTCTCACCTCTCACCCCTCACCTGTATGCGCAGGACGTCAACCTCGAATTCGGAGTGGACGATGACCTGATCGTCGCCGGCGTCGAAGGCACCCTCCTCGATCCGGACGTGGAGATCCGGGGTGTGTCCCGGTTCGACAAGGCCCTCTACACCGGCGACCTGCTCGCCTCCCCCTTCGGCGGTTTGGGCCGCTACGAGAACCTCCTGAAGTACTCAGAAGATCTCACGCAGACGGGGAGTTGGACCCGGACGGGGTTGGATGCGACCACCCCGGTCGCGTTGGATGCCACCGCCCCGGATGGCAAGGCCACCGCTGCCGTCACGATGAAGAACGGGGCCGCAGCTAACGGCACCCTCGCGCAGGTCGTCACCACCACCGTGACCCTCCCCTACACGCTCTCAGGTTGGGCGAAAGCGGGCACCAGCACCACCGCCCAGCTTGAGCTGACCACGAATGGGACGGGCGCCACTACCGACACCCAGGCCCTCACCCTCACCAGTAGCTGGCAGCGCTTCTCCGTGACCAAGTCAGCCGGTGCAGGGACGAGCCCCACGACCGTCACCGCGACGCTCAAGAACACCGGCGCGGCCGCCACCACGATTCTCCTCTGGGGGGCCCAGCTCGAGCAGACCGCCTCGCCCGGCGTCTACGCCAAGACCACCACCAGCGCGGTGACCGGCAGCCGTGGCCTGGTCTCCAACACCGACCTGCTCATCGCCGGCGGCCAGACCATCAGCGGCAACCAGACCATCTCCGGCAACCTCCAAGTCACCGGCGCCGGCCCCCACTACTTCCAAAATGGTAGCCTCGGCATTGGGACGTTGACGCCCGCCACGAAGCTGGATGTCACCGGCACGATCACGTCCACCGGCCTCACCGTCTCCTCCGGCACCGTCTCCTTGCCGGTCAACCAGATCGACGCCAGCGAGATCACCGACGGGACGATCGCCAACGCGGACATCGCTGATGCCGCCGCCATCGCCGACACCAAGCTCGCCCAGATTGCCACCGCCGGGAAGGTCTCCGGGGCGGCCTTGACCTCGCTGGCGAGCGTCCCCAGCGGGGCCGGAGTGATCCCCGCGGCCAACACCCCGCTCGGAGCGGCCATCGACTCCACCGAGATCACCGATGGGACGATTGCGACCGTGGATGTCGCGGATAGCGCGGTGACCTCGGTGAAGATCGCTGATGGCGCCGTGACCTGGGCCAAGCTCAACGGCACGACCAACCTCACCCTCGATGCGAATGCGGCGGACCTCGCCCGCACCCTGACGATCACCAACGCCGCCGCCGACACCGCCACTGCCGGTACCCCGGATCTCAAGCTCATCGTCAAGGGCGGCACCGCTCAGGGGGCCACCACCGAACTCCTCGACATCCAGAACAGCGCTGGGACTTCGCTCTTCGCCGTGGAAGCCGGCGGCAAGGTGGGGGTGGGCACCACGACTCCTTCCCAACCGACAGACATCTGGGGAGCTGCGGTGGTCGCAGATGACAACAACCCGCCAGCCTCGACAACCACGACGATCAGTGCCAGCACGACTTGGAGTAACCATCAGACGTTCCAGAATCTCACCATCACCAACAATGCGGTCGTCACAGTCGATTCAGCGAACAAGGTCGGCGGCGCCGGCCAGATCATTGTGACCGTCACCGGCAACCTCACCATCGATGCCGGCGCTTTGATCTCGGCGAATGGCAAAGGGTATGGTGGGTCGTCAGGTCCTGGGACAGCGGGGAGTAGCTCTGGTCGAGGTGCTGGAGCAGGTTATGGAGGCCAAGGAGGCACCGGGTGGTTTACAACCCCTGGCGGCCCCGCGTATGGTTCATCCACACAACCTACCGATATGGGATCGGGAGGAGGGGCTAGTGGAGGAGCAGGAGGCGGGGCCATCAAACTGGTGGTCAGCGGCACTCTCACACTGAATGGGTCCATCACTGCGCATGGCGTTGGTCCTGGTGGCTATCAAGGCGGCGGCTCAGGTGGAAGCCTCTGGCTTACGAGCGGCACGTTCGCTGGGTCAGGCTCCCTCGCAGCCAATGGTGGAACTCCTGGTGACGGCGCCGGTGGTGGCGGCGCCGGCGGCCGGATCGCAGTCACCTACACGACGAAGACGTTCACAGGGACGATGAGCGTGAATGGTGGAACAGGATGGGGGAATGGTGCCTCTGGGACAACCTACCAGGCGGTGGACGTCTCGGCCCAGACGATTGGGCCCACGACGCTCCTGCGATTAACGGACACCTCATCGGTGGCGGCAGGCGTGGGGGGCGGGCTGATCTTCTCCGGCTACTACGATGCCTCAAACCGTTCGGCGTTTGCCGGCATCAAGGGGATCAAGGAGAACGCGACCTCCGGCGATTACGCGGGGACGCTCACATTTTACACACGGGTGAATGGAGAGGCGCAGGGTGAGCGAGTCAGAATCGCCAGTGACGGCCGTGTTGGAATCGGGACGCAAAACCCCAACGCCTCCGCTCTCTTGGACGTCACCTCCACGACCAAGGGGCTGCTGGCACCTCGGATGACCACCACCCAGCGGGATGCGATTACCAGTCCAGCCGCCGGCCTCTTGCTCTACAACACCACCACCAACGCTTACAACGTCTACACCGGCAGTGGCTGGGCGGCCCTCGGCGGCAGCTCCGGCGCGGTCGGGACGGCCGACAGCCCCACCTGGAGCGGCACGCACACCTTCACCGCGACCACCGCCAGCCCGATCCTGCTGAAGCCCAGCAGCGCCCCCACCGCCAACACGAAGCTGTTCGATGTCCAGACGACCGGGACGACGACCTCCGTCGCTTCCCTCGATGTGGAAGGCGACCTGGTGGCGAATAGCCTGGATCTCACCGTGGTGCTGCCGGATACCGAGCTGGCGCAGATTGCGACGGCGAGCAAGGTCTCTGGCGCCGCCCTGACGAGCTTGGCCAGCGTCCCGTCGGCGGCGGGGGTCCTTCCTGCTGCCAACACCCCGCTCGGCTCAGCCATTGACTCCACCGAGATCACCGATGGCACCATCGCCACCGCCGATGTCGCCGATAGCGCGGTGACCTCGGTGAAGATCGCCGATGGCACCATCGCCACCGCCGATGTCGCCGATGGCACCGTGAGCTGGGCCAAGCTCAACGGCACCACCAACCTCACCCTGGATGCGAATGCGGCGGACCTCGCCCGCACCCTGACCATCACCAACGCCGCCGCCGACACCGCCACCGCCGGCACCCCGGACCTCAAGCTCATCGTCAAAGGCGGCGTGGCTCAAGGGGCCACCACGGAACTCCTCGACATCCAGAATAGCGCAGCGACCAGCCTCTTCGCAGTGGAGGCCGGCGGCAGCGTGGGCGTGGGGACGACCAGCCCATCCACCAGACTCCATGCGGTGGTGAGCAACTTACTGGATGCGGTCATCACCAACCTCCTGACCCTTAGCCATAGGGTAACCGGTTCCGGGTTCAACCCTGACACGGCTGGTACCTTGAGGGCGGGGCTGGTGAGCTACTGGAACGTGGATGAAACCAGTGGCACCAGTGCAGCCGATACGATCGGCACGAACACCGGCACGGCGAGCGGGACGACGGTGGCCGCTGGGAAGCTCAGCAATGCGAGGAGTTTCGATGGGGTGGATGATTCTGTGGCTCCCTCCACCAACCCCATCCACGGTGCCAGTACCTTTTCGATTGCGGCCTGGATCTACAAGACGAGCACCGCCTCGGGCAACATCGTGGGGAATCGTAATGACGGCCCGGTCGGCCTTTCTCTGCTGTACACCAATGGCTCAGGGAACGGCATCAACAACCAGGCGATTACCCTCATCGCGGGCAAGACCAGCATCGGCCAGAACAGTTCCTGGTCGACCCCCACCAACAGCATCGCGCAGAACACCTGGTACCATATGGTCTTGGTTTGGACGACCGGCAGCCGGCCGAAAATCTACCTCAACGGGACCGATCAGACGCTGACGGACTGGACCGGCAATGCGAATGCGAATGAGCTCAACTGGGGCGGCACGAGCACGCCGATGTATATCGGGGCTTCCTCTGCAGCGTACAGCCAAGCCTACTTTGCCGGCCTCATCGACGAAGTCGGCATTTGGAACAAAGCCCTCACCGCCACAGAGATCAGCGACCTCTATAACGCTGGAAGCGCCAATGCCTTAATCGCTACTGCCGCTGGCGGCAGCGGGAGCAGCGGCATTGGTGCAGGGTTGCTCTTCCAGGCGCAAGATTCTTCCAGCACGAGCGAGGATGCTGGGCGGATCTCCGCCCTGCTGACGACCGCGACGACCGGCTCCGAAGCCTCCGCCCTCACGTTCGACACCCGCACCGGCGGTGGCGCGCTCACCGAGCGGATGCGCATCGATGCCGCCGGCAGCGTGGGGATCGGCACGACCAGTCCGGCGGCCACCGCGCTCCTGGATCTCACCTCCACCACGAAGGGCTTGTTAGCTCCGAGGCTGACGACCACCCAGCGGGATGCGATCAGCTCTCCGGCCGCGGGTCTGCTCCTCTACAACACCACCACCAACGCCTACAACGTCTACAACGGGACCTCCTGGGGCGCGGTCGGAAGTGGTGGGGGCAGCGGGGACGTCCTCACCACCGGCACCAACACCTTCACCGCCACGACAGCGTCTCCGATCCTCATCAAACCCAGCGCTGCCCCCACCGCCAACACCAAGCTCCTCGACCTGCAGGCCACCGGCGCCGGCACCACCACCTTCAGCGTGGATGCGGAAGGGGATGTCGTGGCGACGAGCCTCGATCTGACCACCCCCCTGCCGGATGCCGAGGTGGCCGACAACATCACCGCCTCCAGCTACCTCCCACTGGCGGGCGGGACGATGACCGGCAACATCACAATGCCAAATGCCGGGACGATTGGCCAGGCCGCAGGCCCCCTGCTCACCTTCGATGACACCGCCAACGAGCTGGAGATCACCGGGGGGAATGTGGGGATTGGGACGGCGAGTCCCTTAGGGAAACTGGTCATTAAATCGGCCGGCGGCTGGTATCTGGATGGGCTGCACCTGCAAACCGAAAACACCCTTGATACCTGGGCCATCACCGAGACTGGGGGGCATGATCTCTACTTTGGCTACGCCACGGCCGCCTCAGGGGCCGATGCGAATGCCGATTTCGCCGATAAGGTGGTGTTCACGGATACGGGCAACGTGGGGATCGGGACGATGACTCCGGCAGGGATACTCCACGTGAGCACCAATACCGCCGGGAATGACGCCATGATGCTCTCGAGCCACGCCGCCAGTCCGAACGGGAGCTACCTGGTGCTGCGCAAATCTCGTGGGACCGCAGCGAGTCCGACCGATATCGTGAACGGAGACGATATGGGGGCCCTCCAATTTACCGCGTATTCTGGAGGGACGTGGTTCTATACAGGGGCGGTGGGGGGCAATGTGGACGGGACGTTCACCTCGGCTCAACGCCCCCCGTCGCGCCTGGCCTTCTATACGAATGCGGCCAACGGAGCCCAGATGGAACGGATGCGCATCGACAACGCCGGCAACGTTGGGATCGGCACCGCCAGCCCGGCCCAGAAGCTCTCGGTGGCGGGCACCATCGAGTCCACCTCCGGTGGCCTCAAGTTCCCGGATGGGTCGAGCCAGACCACCGCGGTGCAAACGACCAGTGCCTTCTCTCTGGATACGGGTGCGACCTTGGCGAACGGCTTGGTGAGCTATTGGAAGATGGATGAGAGCAGTGGCGCAGTAGTCAAAGATTTCGCCCGTTTCAATGATGGCACGGCCATTAACGGGACGACGATTGCCTCTGGGAAACTAGGAAGCGCTCGACAATTTGATGGAGTAGATGACTACGTGTCAATGGGATCAACCTCGCTCATTAATGAGACTAACGGGTTTACCGTGTCGTACTGGTACAAACCGAGTGCCATTACTGAGTATCAGATGGCCGTCCGACTCGCCGGCACGGTCGAGTTCTTTACGAACCACCTGAAAATCGGTAATACAGCAGGTAATGGGAGATTGCTGACGGTGGCTTTTCGTGGCAGCAACCCCTATGCCTATGTGACCAATACGCAGTACGCCATTGATAATTTGCTCGGCCAGTGGCATCACATCGTCGCGATTTTCAAGGGGGGGGCCAAGGGGACCCTGGCGAACTATGCGCTCTACGTGGATGGTGTGAGCGTGCCCTTTGCGGGTATCGAGGGCGCGGTCGGCGGGACGTCGAATGCCAACGTGCTCGGGCAGGATTCACCGCCCGCCGGGTTTGTCAACGGGTTGCTTGATGAAGTCGGTGTCTGGTCCCGCGTCCTCTCTGCGCAGGAAATCACCGACCTCTACAACGCGGGGGCGGGCAACGCCTACTGGCCGGCTACCACCATCATGGGTGGGTGGAGCGCCACGACCGGCAAGATCTACACCACGACGCTCACCGACAGTGTGGGAATCGGCACCACCAGCCCGGCCGCCACCGCGCTCCTCGATCTCACCTCCACCACGAAGGGCCTCCTCGCCCCCCGCATGACCACCACCCAGCGGGATGCGATCACCTCCCCGGCTGCGGGCCTCTTGCTCTACAACACCACCACCAACGCCTACAACGTCTACAACGGCACCAGTTGGGGCGCAGTCGGTGGCGGCAGCGGGGACGTCCTCACCACCGGCACCAACACCTTCACCGCCACCACCGCCAGCCCGATCCTCATCAAACCCAGCGCCGCCCCCACCGCCAACACCAAGCTCCTCGACCTGCAAGCCACCGGCGTCGGCACAACCCTCTTCAGCGTGGATGCGGAGGGGGATGTGATTGCGACGAGCCTGGATCTGACCACCCCCCTCCCGGATGCCGAAGTCGCCGACAACATTACCGCCTCCAGCTACCTCCCGCTGGCCGGGGGCGCGCTCACCGGCAACCTCGTCATCCCCAATGCTGGCACCATCGGGCAAGCCGCAGGCCCCCTCCTCACCTTCGATGACACCGCCAACGAGCTGGAGATCACCGGCGGGAATGTGGGGATCGGGACGGCGGCGCCGAGTAGACTTCTTCATTTGAAGAGCGGTTCAGCTAGTACCAACAAACAGATGCTCTTTTTTGAAGAAGCAACAGCGACCTATGGGTGGAGTTTTAATATGGACGATGCGACTTCTGGCGACCTTTACTTTAGAAAAGTCCTTGCGGGGGTAGAAAGTACCTATCTGACTTTGGCAAACGGCGGCAACGTCGGGATCGGGACGACGGGGCCTGGGGCAGCATTGGAAGTCAAAGCCGGCGCCGATGCGACCATCCCTGCCATCATTGAAGGGAATTCTGCGACGCAGACGGCGAATCTCCTGCAGGTGAAAAAGAATGCAGCGGCAACGCCCCTCGTCGTCGTGGACTCCTCGGGACAGGTCGGCATCGGGACGACGAGTCCGGCGGCGAAGCTGGACGTGGCGGGGAATGTCGCGGTACGGAAGGGTGATCGGCTGATTCTGGATTCCAACGATGCCACCGTTGATAGCTACGTCACCTATGATACGGCGACGGGGCGCATCGAGGAGTATCTCGATGGCGTCTTGGCCGTGCGGATTGTGAAAAAATGACGCGCTTAGGTCGGCGTGAGCGGGTTGAGCGTGGACAAACCGCTGGCAGCGGCTGCCGCCAGCAGTCCCGAGCGGACATCGGCGCAGACGAAGATGACGTCAAAGGCCTTCAGATCCAGAGCGGCCGCAAGGATCACGGCATCATGAGAGGTCAGCTCATGCTCAGCGAGCAAGTGGCGGGTGCGAGCGACGTGGTGACTGGTCACGTCCAGGACGTGCAGGCGACTGCTCTCCAGGTCGGCGGTGACGCCATCCAAGGCCTTGGCGAGCTCCCCCGGCGAGAGCCGGCCTTTCCGGCTGTGCCGATACAGCGCCGCATACGTTTCGACCAGCGTGATGGCGCAGACGATGACCATCGAGGCCGCTTCCCCCCAGACGCCTTGGACGATCTCCGAGCCCACTTCCGGCTTATACCGTTTCACGAAGGCGCTGGTGTCGAAGAAGTACCACACCGGACGTCAGCCTTCTTCGTCTCGCATCCGCGAGACCTCGTCTGCCAGACTTCCAGGGAGCTTCGAGAGGATGGCCCGGACCCGCTCCAACGACACCGACTGCTTGGGCTTGGGCCACTCCTTGAAATACTCTTTGCTCGTGTGGATGGGAATCCCCGCCTGCTGGAGATCCTTGATCGTGACGTGCCGGGTGTTGAGCTTCGCCATCAGCATGACCTCCTGCGAAGGAGCGTAACATGAGGCAGAACGGTTGTCAACGCCACGTGGCCTGGTCACTGGTCGTCGGCATGGTGTTCTGGGGGTGCAACATCGTGGTGGCGAGGGCTGCTGACTCAGGGATTGACTACCAGATCCAAGACGATCTCACCGTGATTGGTTCCGAAGGGACACTCGCCGATCCGGATGTGGAGGTCAGGGGCCTCTCTCGCTTCGACAAGGCCATCTACACCGGGGATCTGTTGGCCTCCCCCTACGGCGGCCTGGGCCGCTACGAGAACCTCCTGAAGTACAGCGAGGAGTTGACGCAGACGGGGAGCTGGACCCGGACGGGGTTGGATGCGACGACGCCGGTGGCGGTGGATGCGACTGGGCCCACCGGGGTCGCCAACAGCGCGGTGACGCTGAAGAACGGGGCCGCGGCCAACGGGACGCTCGCGCAGGTCGTCACGACGACCGTGACGCTGCCCTACACGCTCTCGGGCTGGGCCAAGGCCGGCACCAGCACGACCGCGCAGCTTGAGCTCACCACCAACGGCACCGGGGCCACCACCGACACCCAGGCCCTCACCCTCACCTCCTCCTGGCAGCGCGTCAGCCTCACGAAGTCCACCGGCGCCGGCACCAGCCCGACCACCCTCACCGCCACCCTCAAGAACACCGGGGCCGCCGGCACGACGATCCTCCTCTGGGGGGTCCAACTGGAGCAGGCCGTCTCCCCGGGGGTCTACGCGAAGACGACGGGCAGCGCGATGACCGCCGGCCGGGGCCTCGTCGCCACCAGCGGCGGCCTCCTGTTTCCCGATGGCTCCTCGCAGACCACCGCCGTCCAGACGACCAGCGCCTTCTTGCCGGATACCGGGGGCAGTCTCACGACCGGCCTGCTGAGCTATTGGAAACTGGATGAAGGCGGCGGCACCAGCGTACGGGATGCCGTGAGCGTCAACGACGGGACGGCGACGAACGGCCCCACCTGGACGACCAGTGGGAAGCTCGGCAAGGCTCTCTCCTTCGATGGGACGAATGATTATGTCTCGCTCAGCCCCTCCAGTTTTCCCAGTGGTGCCACCCCCAGAACCGTGTCCGTGTGGTTGAAGACCGCGACGGTTGCCGATCAACTGATCTTTTCGTACGGGACGGTGGCGAACACCCAGGAATGGCAATTGTTCGTGGGCACAGGGACGGGCTGTGGGGTAGAAGGTGGGGGCAATGCGTTAGGGACGATCACCCTGGGTACCTCGGGAGCAGGGAATGGTGTCTGTGGGGTGCAGACCGTCACGGATAACGTGTGGCACCACGTCGTAGGGGTCTACGATGGGACCACTATCAAGATCTACATCGACGGGGTCCTCAAAAACAGTGGGCCCCGCACTAGTAATCTGGGCCTCAGCTACGCCACGATTGGAGGAGGGTATCCCAATGCCCCCGGGTACTATTTTAACGGCACGATTGACGAGGTCAGTCTGTGGTCCAAGGCCCTCTCGGCAGCCGAGATCACCGATCTCTACAACGCGGGGGCGGGCAACGCCTACCGGACGAGCACGGCGATCGGGGGCTGGACGGATGACGGGACGGTCGTGCGCCTGAGCACCGGCAGCGATGCGGTGGGGATCGGCACCACCAGTCCGGCCGCCACCGCGCTCCTCGATCTCACCTCCACCACGAAGGGCCTCCTCGCCCCCCGGATGACCACGACCCAGCGGGATGCGATCACGTCGCCTGCGGCCGGCCTGCTCCTCTACAACACCACCACCAACGCCTACAACGTCTACAACGGCACCAGTTGGGGCGCGGTGGGCGGCGGCAGCGGGGATGTCCTCACCACCGGCACCAACACCTTCACCGCCACGACCGCCAGCCCGATCAAGATCAACCCCGCCGCAGCGCCAACGGCGGATACCAAGCTCTTGGATATGCAGGCCACCGGCGCCGGCACCACCAACTTCAGCGTCGATGCCGAAGGGGATGTGCTGGCGACTAGCCTCGATCTGACCACCCCGCTCCCGGATGCCGAGGTGGCCGATAACATCACCGCCTCGAGCTACCTCCCCCTCGCCGGAGGCACCCTCACCGGCAACCTCGTCATCCCCAACGCGGGCACCCTCGGCCAGGCCGCAGGCCCCCTCCTCACCTTCGATGACACCAACACCGAGCTGGAGATCACCGGCGGGAAT
Organism: Candidatus Omnitrophota bacterium; assembly: GCA_030697665.1. GTDB lineage: Bacteria > Omnitrophota > Gorgyraeia > Aquiviventales > Aquiviventaceae > JAUYPJ01. The sequence continues at coordinate 1,393 of JAUYPJ010000091.1, read as the reverse complement.
GTGGGGATCGGGACGGCGAGTCCCGCCAACCTCCTCGAGGTCGCCAAGAATCAAGCCGCCACGACGGCGATGGTCATCCGCAACACGAACGTTTCCGGCTACAGCCAACTGAGCGTACTCAACGACAGCGGCTTAGGTGGTGGATTCGGCGTCGGCGGCTCGAGCACCACCACGGGCGTCTGGGGGAATCGGGTGTACATGGCCACCGATTCCACCTCTATCCTGGGCCTGTCCTTCATCGCCGGCTTGAGTACTGGGGATATCCGGCTCTTCACCGGTGGTTCAGCCACCTCCAATGAGCGGATGCGCATCGACTCAGCCGGCAACGTCGGGATCGGGACGACCAGTCCGGCGGCGAAGCTCCATATCGCGGGCGGAGCGGCCGCCGTGGATGCCGGGCAGAAGCTCAGCCTGGAAGGGGCGGCGTCGAGCGGGGACACGTATGCGACCTACGAGGCCGTAACCGGCAAGCTGTGGCTCTACGTCGATGGGGAGCAAGTGGCGTGGTTGAAAAACTGACGCGATGTGGGAGGCTACCAGGGCAGACGGATAAAGGCTTGCTGCCGTCTGGCCCCATACCGGTAGACGAGAAAATGATCATCAAAGGTGAACACCTGCATGATGCCGAGACGCTCCATGATCGCGAACGTGGTGCAGTCCACCAGGCTGAAGTCCTGGTCAGGGAAGGCAAGGGCAATGCGCCATGCGGCTTCCCAGTCCGCCGCGTCCAGCGGCATCAGCGCAACACCCCCGCTGCGGAGGCGTTCCCAGAACGTCATGGCGGCGGTTCGTCCCAACCGACGGTTGATGAGCGCCCAGGTTTCCATCACAATGGGGTGGGTCGTCAGCCAGGCGTTCTCCCGCAGATGGGTTTTCAGGAAGGCAGTGGCTTCGCGGTGAAGCGCGTCGCTCTTGTCAGCGAGCGCATACCAGGCGGCGCTATCGACGAGTATGCTTCCGATGGTGCTCATCGGTTGCGTCGCCAAGGTAGTGGTCATGTCGCTTGGCAACGTCGGACAGCCCGCTGTGGCCTAAGCCAATTACACCCAGTAACGCCTGAGAGCGATCCGCCGGCGCAGGGAGCTGTTGATGCAGATGCTGGTCAACGAGTTCCCGGACAAGCGCCGCCAGAGACAGCCGGCGCTCTCTGGCTTCTTCGACCAGGGCGTGATGCTGGACCGGTTTCAAGTAGACCTGGGTCTTGGTCATATGACATCACCTCCAGTACCAGTATAATGGCACTTCTTGACCCTGTCAAGCAACAGGAGATCTGGTGATGCGTATGCGGGGATGGTGTGTGCGTGGTGCGCTGATTGGCAGCTTGAGCCTCGTCACTCATCAGGCGTTGTCAGCCAAAGAGCTGGGCGTAGTGGAAGACCTCTACGTGGGGCGC
>JAUYPJ010000090.1 GCA_030697665.1 Candidatus Omnitrophota bacterium | reverse complement strand
CCAGCACCCCCATCACGATGAGCATCGCCAGGACGGTGCGGGCCCGACTACGAGCGGACCAAAAGTGCTCCCATCCGAAGCCCGCGCACAGGAGAAACAACATTTTTGCCAGCCCATACACCAACCCGATGTGTCGGTAATGATCCATCGTCGGAATGACGTAATAGGCCGTCGTGGCGAAGAACCCGCCAAACGAGAGCCAGACCAGGGCAGCGAGCGCGCCCGCCAATGCCAGAAACCGCGTCGTGCGAACTCGCGCGACCGCCCAGAGAAAACAGGCGACGCACAACAGCCCCACGTAGACGCTGTTATCCCGCATGGAACCCCACGGCAAATGCGAGGGCCATCCGAACACGAGACTTTTCATGACCACGCCAGGATCCGCGCGGCCACCATGGTAGAGGAAGGGCTGGATGCCCACGGCTCCGGTCGCCTCGTTCCTCCCGCCTGACAGAAACGTGAGGTCAACCGCCTGGGCGACCTGATACAGATAGACCGCCACCACGACCATGAAGAGCGCCAGCGTGAGGACGCTGCCCCACGACCGCGCACGCAGAGCGCGCCAGCTCTTGCGGTCAGCCCAGAAGAGGACCAGGACGATGATCAACAATGTCAACAGCCAGAGCGCCACAAAGTACGGGACATTACCAAGCGCCCACGCCACTGTCGTGATGCCCGCAGCCCACAACCATACGGAGCGGTGGGTCTCAAAGAAACGGATGAGGAGGTGGACGACCAACGGGAACATATAGAAGATCCGAAAATTGAAATGGGATTGAGCGTACCAGACCGTGCTGCCAATCGCCCCAAGACACACCAGCAGGACCGTGCTCCTTCTCGAGAAGAGCTGACGAGACAACAGATACATCCCGAGGAGCAGGACGAGCTGCTCAAGGACCACGGAAGCCTTGAACAGGAGGAGGGTATCTGTCACGCGCAACAGCCGGCCCGCCAACGCCACGACGTAGCTCATGGGTGAGAGGAATGCCAGTTGCTCCATCGTGCTTGTCCAGCCGTATGTCCCGTACGGAATCCAATGCGCCAGGTCACCATGAAAGAACCACTCGCGATAGAACACGTGGAAGGCTTGGGCGTTGAACATGGTGTCGTGAACCGGGATGAAGGTGCCGACACAATAGGGGACATTGAAGACAAGCAGGACCATCAGCAACACGAGAAACTCGATGTTCAACATCCTCGTCATCTTGGCCACGCGAGGCTTCGTCGGTTTCTTCGCGGTCATCGCTCTTCCAACACCGGGTCACGTGATACAGAACCTATCGCATCCGCCGGAAGGTTGACGGCCTCTTGAATCACATAGAGCGGCCGGCGCTTCACCTCAGCGTAGGTCCGGCCGAGGTACTCTCCCAAGATGCCGATCCCCAGGCTGTTCAACCCGATCGCCACAAAGAGGAGGGTGATGATGGTCGTGATCCCAGGCGGGGGCGATCCCACAATGGCCAGGATGACGTAGACCGGCAGCGCCAAGGCGGACAGCAATAACAGCGCCAACCCGAGAAACGTAAAGAGCCGCAGCGGCTTGAGGGAAAAGCTCGTGATGGCGTTGAAGGCGAAGAACACGAGATGCCAAAACGGGGCTTGGCTTCTTCCCGCGGTTCTCGCCCGCCGCTCATACGGAATGCCGGCCTGCCGAAATCCCAACCAGGCAATCAGCCCCCGCAGGTAGCGGTTGTACTCCCCGCACTGCTCAAGGGCGTCGCGGACCTGCCGGCTGACCAGGCGAAAATCGCCCGCATCCGGCGGAATCGGCACGTCGGATGACCAGGCGATCACGCGATACACCCAATGGACGGCCAGGTTTCTCCAGCGCGGCTCCCCCGGCCTGACGGTCCGCACCCCATACACCACGTCATACCCCTCGCGCCACTTCGCAATGAATCGAGGGATCACCGCCGGAGGGTCCTGGAGGTCGGAATACAGGATGATCATGGCCTCGCCGCGCGCCGCGCGCAAGCCGGCGGTCATCGACATCTCCACGGTGAAGTTGCGGCTCAACCGCAGATATTTCCAGCGCGGATCGCGGGCGCAGATGGCTTTGACCAGCTCCCCCGTGCGGTCCGTGCTGTCGTTATCCACGATGATGAACTCAAACGCATCCGGCAAGGCCTCCACGACGGCCAGGAGTTCCTGCTCCAGGCGAGGGATGTTGCCTTCTTCGTTGCGCGCCGGGATGATGATGGAGATCAGGGCCGGCGTCATGAGGCGTCACTCCTGGAGAAGAGCGCGCGGACCCTCGTCACCGTCTCTTCCTCTGTCGGATAGTGGCGGTATTCCAAGAAACAACTCGCCGGGGTGTGCTCGTGCGCTCGGGCAACGCTCAGGAGCGGGCCGGCTAGACGGAACTGATCGCTGGTGCTGACCACCCGGGCGACTTCGGCTGCCAGGCCGAACGGCTCCCACCCGATGTCGAAGACCGCCACGCGCCGTGTCTTCTTCACCGACGTGAGAATCGCCTCGGCATCCAAGGGAGCCAGGGTCCTCAGATCGAGCACCTCCGCCTCGATGCCCAGAGGAGCCAAGCGCTCGGCGACGCGCTCGGCAAACCCCACCATCTCGGAGATGGCGACACAGGTCAGATCGGCGCCGGGGCGGACGACCTGGGCCTGCCCCAACGGAAGCGGCTCCACCGGCAGCGGCACAGGCGCTTTCAGGTCGTACAGAGATTTCAGCTCAATGAACACCGTCGGCATATCGGACTGGATGGAAGCCAGGAGCAATCGAGGGGCGTCCTGAACGCTCGATGGCACGACGACCTGCAGGCCGGGGATGTTCGCAAACAGCGAGTGCAGGCTGCTTGCATGCTGCGCGGCTTGTCCCCACGACTTGCCGATAATCGCCCGGACGGTCATCGGGATCGTGCATTGATAGCCGGACATGGTCGGCAGTCGCGCCGCGTGGTTGACGAGCTGATTCATGGCCAACATCAGGAACTCGACGCGAAGGTTGACGAAGACCGGCCGATGCCCCATGAGGCCGGCTCCGATCCCGAAGCCCATCAAGGCTTCCTCTGAATTCGGCACGTCGAAACACCGCGCTTCAGAGAAGCGCTCCTTCACCCCGACGGTGGAGCCGAAGAACCCGCCGGGATCGTTGATCCCTTCCCCGTAGACAAAGACGCGTTCATCCTGTTCCATCGCCTGCATCGTCGCGCGGGCCAGGGCCTCACCAAAGGTCAGCACGACGGTGTCGCGTTGCTGCGCAGTGATCATCCCACCACCTGGCTGCCAGCCCAGATGGGCTGGCGAAAATTCAACTGTCCAGACATCTCGGTGATTTTCGCGGCTCCCCTTCGGCGAGCCCAGTCAGGTGGTGGGATCACGGCATCGCCTCCCATGCGTTACACCCGGCGAGGATCCGGCGGGGGAGGCGGCGGGGGCAATCCGACCCGCACCGCTTCCTCGTCAAACCGGCGCTTGGCCTCTTCGAACACCTGATGGACTTCCTCTGACACGGCTTGCTCTCGCTTCACGCAGACCTCGATGAGCTCAGGGGAGTCGCTCTGGATCCTGGCTTTGAGCGTTTTCAGCGGCTCCTGCTCCAGATGCGTCAACAGCTCTTCGTCCGCCCCGATGCCGCTGGTGTAGACCGTCGGGCCGACGTGCGCGCACAATCGATAGGTGACCGCTTCCAGCAAGAACGGCTCCCCGCTGCGCCGGATGCGCTCGAGGATCTGCTGCGACGCCGCAGCGACCTCGACGACGTCGTTCCCATCCACCCTCATGCCCTGCACCCCGAACCGCTCGGCTTTGGACACGACGTCAGGCACCGCCTGCCGCTTCGCCAACGGCGTGAGCGTGGACACGTCGTTATTCTCCACGACGAAGAACACGGGCAGCTTGAGCAGCGCCGCGAGATTGAGCGTTTCGTAGAAGACCCCTTCATCCGTCCCGCCGTCCCCCACGAAACTGACGCAGACGCTGTCGGCGCCGTTGCGCTTCAGCGCAAAGGCGATCCCGGCCGCAATCGGCACCGACCCTGCCACGATGGCGCTCGACAGCAGGACGTTGGCCTGCCGATCAAAGAGGTGCATCGATCCGCCATAGCCTTTGCACGAGCCGCTCGGCAACCCGTACAGCTCGTGGACCATGCCCCTCAGGCTTCCCCCTTTCGCCAGATAGTGCGCGTGGTTGCGGTGCGTGCTCAAGCAGACGTCGGCTTGGCGGCAAGGAGACAGCACGCCGACTGCAATCGCTTCCTGACCGATGCTCAGATGAACCGGCCCGCGGATGCGACGGCTGGCGTACTCCTCTTTGATGCGCTCCTCCACCACCCGGATGCGCCACATCCGCTCATACAACTCAAGGAGGAGCTGCGGCGCCATCCGCCGCTCCGGCACCGATGCCGACAGCAGCTCACGCGCAGGCATAGAGGCTCATGTGGGCGCTGAACCAGGCGATCGTCTTGCGCAATCCTTCATCCAGGCTGGTCGCAGGCCGCCAGCCCAGGCTCGCCGTCACCTTTGAGAGATCCGCAACCCATGTCGTCGTCTCGTTGGGACGCCGCGGGATGGCCCCCCAGCGGGGTTGAACAGAGGTCCCGCACAGCTCGACGACCCGCTGGATGACCTCTCGAACGCTCGTTTGCCGCCCGGACCCGACATTGAGCACGTCCCCTGGCTGAAGTGATGCGCCGGGAATCCGGAGGAGGCAGTCCACGACGTCGTCAATGAAGATGAAGTCTCTCACCTGCTCGCCGGAGGTCACGTCAGGAGCGTGGCCGAGCAGGCACGACCGGATCACTGATGGGATCAATCGAGTGGAGTCCTCATAGGGGCCGTAGGGCGAGAAGAGCCGCGCCGTCATGATGGGCTGCCGCGTGGCCCGCGCCGTCATCTGGCAAAAGAGTGTTGCCGCCGCTTTGGTCACCCCGTAGATGCTGATCGGCTCAAGGCGATCATCTTCTTTCATGGGAGCGGATTTCATGCCGTACTCGGAGGAGCTGCCAGTGTTGATCACCCAAGCCTTCGGGGCCACCGCGGCGGCCTGCAGGAGATTGAGGGTGCCTCGAACGTTCGCCTCAATCATCGCCTGGGGATCACGCTCGTCGGGATAACCTCCGAATGCCGCACAGTGATAGATGACAGAGGGCTTGATAGTGGAGATCACGTCCTGAAGCCGCGAGACCTCGCCCAAGTCGACGCGATGCAGGTGGACCTGATCCACGAGGCCCTCAAGCCGCCACAGATCCGACTGCTCCCGGATCAGGAGATGGACGTCGGCCTGCTCCTGAAGCAGCCGGCGCGTCAGGTTCGACCCGACGAAGCCTGTCGCGCCCGTCACGAGGACCGGGGCGTCAATGAACGCGAACCGCATGGCGTGTGGCCCTCATGCCGATGAACGTCTCGTACCACTGGATGGTCCGCCGCAGCCCTTCCTCGAGCGAGAACAGCGGCCGCCAGTGAAGCAGCTCTCTCGCTTTGCGGGCGCTGAGATACTGCGCTTTGATCTCATGGGACGCTTCGTTGCGAATCTCCGGTTCGAGCGCCGATCCCATCAGCGACAGGATCGTGGCCACCAGCTCCATCACCGTCATCGGGCGCTCGTTGGAGAAGTTGAACGCTTCCCCCCGAAGATCCGGGCAGCCTGCGAGCCGCTCGATGAGCAGCGTGTACGCGGCGGCGGCATCTTCCACATAGAGGTAGTCCCGCACGAAGCTGCCGTCAGAGCGAATGACCGGACGCGCGCCCCGCAGGATCGAGCGGATCGTTCCCGGCACGATCCGGTTCCAGTTGAGATCGCCTCCCCCATAGAAGTTCCCGCAGCGGGTGATGCACACCGGCAAGTGATAGGTGGTGGCGTACGCGTGGGCCAGCAGGTCCGCGCATGATTTGCTGACATCGTAGGGGTGCTGTCCCTGTAAGGGGGCGTCTTCCTCATAGGGGAGCCGCTCCTGATCGCCGTACGCCTTGTCTGAAGAAGCGATCACGACCTGCTTCACCGAAGGGCTGCGCCGGCAGGCTTCCAGCAGCGACCACGTGCCCTGGATGTTCGTCTCGAAGGTGCTGATCGGGTTGCGATTCGCGACCCCCACGATGGTCTGCGCCGCCAGATGGATGACGGAATCAATTTCCTGCTCGCCGAGCAACCGCTCAAGGAGGGTTTGATCCCGCACGTCGCCGCGCACCACCTGCACGCGCTCAATGGTGCCGGAGTGAACAAGCTCTGACTGCGGCACCCAATCTCTCACCAGGCACACGATGTCGGCGCCCAATGCCAGCAGCCGCTTCACGACCCACGAACCGACCAACCCGGTCGCACCCGTCACGCACACCGGCCGATCCCGCCAGAAGGCGCGGGAGCTCTCGGACAGCGGCGATTCGGTCGCTGCCTGCGATGTCGCTGTCCCTGCCGATCGGCCTCGTGGCATCGTTAGACGGCAGCCGCGGCCTGCGGCCGTGAGCTCGCCGCCCGCTTGAAGAACTGCTTGAAGCGCTCCACGACGAAATCGATCATCTCGTCGGTCAGCCCCGGATAGACGCCGATGAAGAACGTATCCTGCATCACCCGATCCGTCTGTGTCAGCGATCCTGCGACCCGGTGCGTGATCTCCTGGAACGCGGGCTGCCTGAGCAGGTTGCCGGCAAAGATCATCCGCGTCTCGATCTTCGCCTCCTCAAGCCAGCGCACGAGCTCCGCGCGGCGCACGCCGGCGCGGACGGTCAGCGGGAATCCGAACCAGGACGGCTCGGCCTTGGGATGCGCCTGCGGAAAGATCAGGAACTCTTCACACGGCGCCAGCCCGTTACGAAGGCGCTGGAAGTTCCGCCGCCGCGCAGCGATGAACGCATCGAGCTTGGCGAGCTGGGCGCACCCAATCGCCGCCTGCAGGTCGGTCGGTTTGAGGTTGTAGCCGATCCGCGAATAGATGTATTTGTGGTCATAACCGAGGGGCAGATCGCCGAGCTGCCAGCCGAAGCGCTGGCCGCACGTGTTGCTCACCCCCGGCTCGCACCAGCAATCCCGCCCCCAATCGCGGATCGAACGGGCGATCTTTATGAATCGCTGCCGGTTGACGATGAGACCGCCGCCCTCCCCGGTGGTAATGTGGTGGGCCGGATAGAAACTTAAGGTGGCCAGATCCCCGAACGTGCCCACGCGCTTGCCCGCGAAGGTCGAGCCGAGCGCATCGCAGCAGTCCTCCATCAACCACAGCCCGTGCCGTTGGGCCAGCTGCGTCAGCGCGTCGAGATCGCAGGGGTTGCCGAGGGTGTGCGGCACCACGATGGCGCGCGTGCGTGGCGAGATCGCCTCCGCGACCAATGCCGGATCAATGTTGTACGTCCCCAGCTCGCAATCCACGAAGACCGGCACGAGCTGATGCTGCACAAGCGGAGCCACGGTCGTCGGGAACGTCACCGCCGGCGTGATGACTTCATCGCCCGGCCGCAGATGACCTTCCAGGGTCGGGCAGCAGAGCGTGGCGATCGCCAGGAGGTTCGCGGAGGAACCTGAGTTGACCAGGATGGCATCGCGGGCGTCGAAGTAGACCTTCAGCGCGCGCTCAAACCGATGGCCGTACGGTCCCAGCGTCAGCCAGAAGTCGAGTGTGGCGCCCATCAGGCTTTGCATTTCTTCGGGACCAAAATGGCGGCCCGCGTAGGGCACCTTGCTCTCAAACGGCACAAACCGCTTCGGGGCGTGCACGAGTTCGTAATACTCGCGGACCTTCGTCGAGATCTCCTGTCTGAGTCGCTCAATCTTGTCTTGGGTCATGCCGTGCGCAACGCCTGTGTCAGTGAGCGGGAAGTTTTCCTGCGCGCCGGCGGTGCCACCACCGTCCACGGCGCCTGGCCGCGCTCCCACACCTCGTTCAACTGCTGGTAATCACGATAGGTATCCATGCACTGCCAGTAACCGTGGTGGCGGTAGGCCATGAGCTGGCCGTCCTTCGTCAGCTGCTGCAGCGGCTCCCGCTCCAACACGCACTCGTCGTCCTCGCTCACATACCGGAAGAACTCCCGCTGGAAGACGAAGAACCCTCCGCTGATGTACCCATCGTGCGCCTCGGGCTTTTCCACAAACTGGACAATCCGGTCCCCGTCCAGCGCGAGCTTGCCGAACCGGCTGGGCCCTGGATGCACGCTCGTCACCGTCCCAATCCGACCGTGGCGACGGTGACACGCGAGCAGGGCCGACACATCGATGTCCGCCAGGCCGTCGCCATACGTCAGCAGGAAGGTCTCTCCATCGATGAAGCGTTCAATCCGCTTGATCCGCGCCCCGGTCATCGCCCGCTCCCCGGTGTCGACGAAGGTGACGGACCACTCCCGCTCGCGGGAGGGACTGTGGTACTCGACGGCCGCTTCCCCGTCCAATCCCAGCTTGAGCGTGAAATCGCTTGTGTGCGTTCGATAGCGCAGGAAGTAATCTTTAATCATCTCGCCCTTGTAGCCAAGGCACAAGATGAACTCGTGAAAGCCGTAGGCCGCATAACGGTTCATGATGTGCCAGAGGATCGGCCGGCCCCCGATGGGCACCATGGGTTTCGGTCGATACTCGGTCTCCTCCCGCAAGCGCGTTCCCAACCCCCCACAGAGAATGACGACTTTCATGACCTGCTTAGGCATGCACGAGCTCCTGACGGAGCCTCTCGCGCCGGCCACTGAGGAGTTCTCGGACGACATTGAGCAGGCTGCGCTGGTCAGACACCTGAATCCATGGACAACCTGCCGCCTCAGCCGCCTGCCCATCCCGCTCATCATCTCCAATGAAGGATGTGCGGCTCAAATCGAGGTGAAAATCCCGCTGCGCCTGGAAGAGCATGCCAGGCTTCGGCTTGCGACATTCACACGGAGAGTCCCACCCATGCGGGCAGTAGTACACCGCGGCGATCTCCCCGCCGGCCTGCCGGACCTCTGCTTGCAGGCGGGCATGAATCGCCTGCACGTCCGCCTCCGTCATCACCCCGCGCGCCACACCCGCTTGATTGGACACCACGACCACCCGATACCCGGCCTCCTTCAGCAGGCGCAGCGCCTCCTTGGCGCTGGGCAGCCACTCCCACTCGCTCCAGCCACGGACGTACTGCGCGCGCGGCGGGCGCGTGTTCAGCACGCCGTCGCGGTCCAGGATCACCGCGGGCCGACGCGCCAAGAACTGCTCAGTCAGCGGCAGACGCCCCGGGGTGCTGACGCCGTAATAGCGGTGGTCGGTGACGAACGCGGCCAGCCGATGCTCGGCGGCCAGCTGAGGATAGACGATGCGCTCAAACGACACGTTCTCCTCCGGCAGCCGCTCCAGCACTTCACGGCGCAAAATAGCAAAGCCGATCTCCACCCCAGACAGGCCCGCTGTGGCGCGGTGCTTGTCGTAGGCCTCGACGAAGCCCTCCGCGTCCACACGCACGTTGTCTCGGCTGTAGCCATCCGCATTGCGATAGATCGTCAGGAGGGCCGCCGCCCCGGAGCTCGTGTACTGCCGCCACATTCGCGCCATGTCCATGGGCCAGTAGTTGTCGCAGTAGAGCAAGAGGAAGACCGGGTCGATCCGTCCGGCCGCCTGCTTCAGGCGGCGTCCGGTGTCATCCTCCACCGACGACACCGCGTACTCGACCGACAGGCCCCACCTCCGCCCATCGCCCACATAGGCCTGAATTGCCTCCGGTCGGTAGCCCAGCAACAGCAGGACCCGCTCGAAGCCCTGCGCCTTGAGCAGCTCCAACAGATAGGCCAGGAACGGCTTCCCGTGGAACTCGATCATCGGCTTCGGCACCGTGTCGGTGAGCGGACGCAACCGCACGCCTCGCCCGCCAGCCAGGATGACGGCCTGCGTGGGTCGCTGCATCAGACGACCGCGCCCCCTGGGGAGGCCGAATATTCGGTTCGACCGATGATCAGATCCACGAGGGCCAGGAGCCAAAACAGATGTGTCAACTCCACCAGATTGTACGCCTTGCTCTCGACCCAAAAGCTGTGATCACCCAATCTGCGCAACGGGTTCTCCGGTGAGAAGCCGGAACAGGTCACAATCGACGCAAAGCCTCGCCGCCTGGCCGCATGGCATGCCTCCAGGATGTTTCGGGACTGTCCGCTGGACGACACCGCGATCAGCACGTCCCCCGGCTCGCCGTAGAACTCGATGGCCTTCTCTATCCACCGTTCGTAGCCGTAGTCATTGGCGAAGCACGTGATGAGATCCGCCTCATTAAAGTTCATGGCGCGGACGTGGGCGTTCTTCGTCAAGTCCACCGCGACGTGACTGGCAATGGCAGCGCTGCCCCCGTTGCCGGCCAGGATGACCTTCTTCCCGGCGCGTGAGGCCTCCAGGAGAACGGCCTTCACCCTGATCAACGCGGGCATCCAGTGTTCGGACCCCTGACACAAGCGCTGAAATTGCGCCGTATACTGCTGAAGGAACGTGCGTTCCTCTACTGTCGTCGTTACCGAAGCCTGGCCGGCCGCCACACGGGGAGGCCGTCGTGTTCGGATGGAACTTGTCCCAGCGCTTGCCATCGGTTACGACCCCAACACCACGGGCTCGTCGGCCGTAGCCGGTTCGACCCGCGTCCGCACGTCCTGCTCATACAACCTGGCGTATTTCCCACGCTGACCCATCAGCGCGTCATGGGTGCCGACTTCAACGATTCGTCCCCCCTCCAGGAACACGATCTGGCTGGCACTCCGGATCGTGCTCAGTCGATGGGCGATGACGATGATGGTCGCATGACCCTGCAGGGTGCTCATCGCATCATAGACGGCCCGCTCGGTCAGGTTGTCCAACGCACTGGTGGCTTCATCGAAGATCAGGACCTCCGGCCGACGCAGGATCGCCCGCGCAATCGCGAGACGCTGGCACTGGCCTCCCGACAACCGAAGCCCACGATCCCCCACCACCGTGTCGTAGCCATCAGGCAGCGAAATGACAAAGTCGTGCACCTGCGCCAGACGCGCCGCCCCTTCAACCTGAGCCAGAGAGACCGCGTCGTCTCCGAGCGCGATGTTCTCCCTGATGGTGGCATTGAAGACGAAGATGTCCTGCGGCACATAGCCGACCCGCTGCCTCCACGCCCGCAGGTCCACCTGCCCCAGATCGACGCCATTGACCAGGAGGGAGCCGGTCGAGGGCGCGTAGAGCCCCAGCAACAGATGGGCGACCGTGCTCTTCCCCGATCCTGTTGAGCCGACGATGGCCGTGACCATCCCCCGACGGAACGTCGCCGTCACGTCCTCCAGCACGCGATGATCGGGCCGTGCGGCGTAGGCAAAGCCCACGCGGGCAAGCTGGATATCCCTCACCTCGTGAATGCCCTTCCCGCCGCGCCGCTCTCGAGGGAGTCGTTCCAAGACATCCTCGATCACCTCGAGCATCCGCCGGTGCCGGCTCAGCTCAACGCTGGCCTTGTTGATGGCGGCCAACGAGGGGGCTATCCGACGGATCGCGAACAGGAAGGCGCCAAGCATCGAGAAGCGAATGCCGACTGACGGCCAGAGAAACGTGGCGGCGCCCAGTCCCAGCACAATCGCGACGGCAATCAATTCATTCACCAAGGTCGGCCCGTTCCTGAACCATACGAGCTGCAGCTCGGGTCGCAGCTCCCGAGCCAGCAAATCGTCTTGCCGCTTGACCATCCGGTCCTCAAGGCCATGGGCCTTGACGACCTTGAGTCCATCAATGGCATCGACCTGCAGTTGATGTTGCGCGCCCCGCAGATCGTACAAGGTCCGTCCGTGGGCCGTTGCGCGGTGGTCGGCGTACCTCCGCCATCCCTGGACGCCGCCGATGGCCAGGAGACCAATCAGCGCAGTCACCCACCACGAGAGATACAACAACAACGCCAGCAACAGGAGGCTGTTGAACACCCCGGTCAGCAAGCTCCCCAACTGCGTCATCACACCGGCCAAGGAGTCCCCAGGCGCATTGATATCGTTGACCACCGTGCCACGCGCCCGCCGGGACATCGGCTCATACCGCGCATGCAGGAATTGTCTCAAGAGATCGGCCTTGGCGATCCGCCTCAGCTTCACGGCAATCGCTGCCGTGTAGTGCAGGTTCAGCAGCGTCACGATGCTCCAGACCACAAAGCACACGCCCGCAATCCCCAGCAGGGCAAAGGACACGACCCCGCTCGTCGGGACCACCCCCGCTGCCTGCAACGTCCTGCTGACAAAGGCCGCGATGGCGCCCGGCTGCGCGCCTTCCGGATGCGTCACCGAATCCAACAGCGGCACCGTCAGGCCCACCGTCGCGAGTTCCAGCAGGGCTCCTCCCACCACCAGACACAAGAGGGTCGCCAACTCCTTTGGGTAACGCCGGGCGGCCATCCGCCAGCAGAACCGAATCGTGCCGAACTCTTTCAACGCGAGCGGCTCAGAAACCGTCTCATCCATGGGGTGAGGTCCGAGTAGCCGCCACGCTCATCAGTCGCGCTTCCCTTGGAGGAGATGTGGGAATCACTTCCGGCTCGTAGAAGATCACGCGGCTGCCAAAGCGCTCAAAACGAAACGGGACGTGCAGCAGGCCGCCGAGCGACTCCCTCACCTGCGCCTGCTCCTCCGGCCTGACGAAGAGCAACAGGAACCCCCCACCGCCTGCCCCCAGGAGCTTGCCGCCGATGGCGCCCGATCGGTGGGCTGCCTCATACATGTCGTCGATCTGGCTGGTGGAGATGCTGTCGGTCAGACTACGCTTCAACTGCCAAGCCTCATGCAGGAGCTGCCCGAACGCGCAGAGGTCCTCGGTCCCCTTGAGGATCTCCATCGCCTGACCCACCATCTCCTGCATGCGCGCCAGCTCCTTCGTCTTGCGCCGGGTGGCCTGGATCTGCTCCGCCGCGATGTCGGAGGCATTTCTCGACAGCCCGGTGAACAACAGCATGAGGTGGGCCTGGAGCAAGGCGAGGCGTTCTTCCGCCACAATCACTGGCGAGACCTCAAACGCGTCGTGGTTGAAGAATGTCACGTGGTTCAGTCCCCCGAAGGCCGCCATGACCTGGTCTTGAGAGCCCACGTGCTCCTTGAGCAGCTCCTGCTCCACATGGATGGCCTCACGGGCCAGTTGCAACTTGCTGGGCATCAACCCCTTCAGGCCGTACAACGCATGGAGCAACCCAACGGTGAAAGCGGAACTTGACCCCAAACCTGTCCTCGCTGGCAGATCGCCATCGTGGTGGATCTCAACACCCTCCTCGATCTGGAGAAACTGTAAGACACCCCGCGCAGCGGGGTGCGCAATCTGGCTATTGGAGGCGACGGTTTCGACTGTGGAGTACGCGATGCGACTCTTGTGCTCAAAGAAGGGCGGCAACCACCGGCACGTGATATAGCAGTACTTGTTGATTGTCGTCGCCAGCACTGCTCCGCCGTGTTCTCGATACCACACCGGGTAGTCCGTCCCACCCCCGAAGAACGACACGCGAAACGGCGTGCGGCTGATGATCATGGCGCCCTGCCAGCCGGCTGGTGCATGGAAACAGACGCCGCGGTCTGCCCCCGCTTCCGGACAAAGTAGTTCGGGGTGTTGAACACCAGCTCGTAGGCCGGATGGCGCGCCACCTCAGCCGCCAGCCGGGTGACCTCAGGAAACGTGCCGTTGTCCGCGGAGTCGTCAAAGAGGATCAGCCCGCCCGGCCCCACGTGCGGGTCAACCGCTGCAAAGTCGCGCCGGGCGGCCTCGGCTTCGTGGGCGCCATCGAGGTAGGCGAAGCTGATCGGCCCCCCGAGGGTCGCGGGGCGCCCGAAGACATCCGTGACCGTCGCTCGGTTGCGCCAGAGCTCGAAGAACCGCTCGGACGTCGCGTCGATCGCGGAGGGCATCCGCGGCTCACTGAACAGCGCGGTGTTCAGCTTGAACACCTCCCGGGCGTAGTGGCGGTAGGCCGGGCGGCTCGCGTCGAACACGTTCCCGATCGGCCGCTCGGTCCCTTCAAACGTCCACGGATCGCACGTAAAGAACGGGTTGTCGCGATGGTGTTTGACGGCCAGATAGGTGAGGAGATTGGTCGACAGCCCCAGGAAGGCGCCGATTTCGACGATCGACCCCTCCGAGGGCATGTGGCGCATCGCATAGTCAAACGCCCTGAGATTCCCATCCGTTGGCGACAGCCACCCCCCCACGACGGTGCAGAGCCACTGGACGTAGGCATCCGCATGCACGTCACGGTATTGCTCGAACAGGCGCCGCGCCGCAGGAGACACGCGCACGCGGCCTCGTGTGAACCCGACGCGGATCATCCGGCGGCTGGGCCTCGGGTGGCGTACTGCCGCTCAAGCGTGTGAGACGCCATCTCCTTCACATGAGCCGCCGTCGCTGATCCGAACTTCTGCTCGACCATCTGCAGATAGCGTGGACTGGTGAAGTAGACCTGAAACGCCTGATCGCGGAACCGCAGCACCTCGGCGCCCGAAATGTGCTTCGTCGGCAGCGGCAGGGTGTCAACCGCGTGCTGCGAATAGCCCGACCATTTCTCCGGCAGCGGCCAGCCCTCTTTGAGCGCCAGTTCATACAACGCGCTGCCCGGATAGGCCATCGCCGAATACAGATTTGCAAACTCGCAGTTGAGTTCCAGGGCCAAGTCGAGGGTCTCCTGCATAGTCGCGAGGTCGTCCTCCGGCAGGCCGAAGATGTAGTTGCCGATGACGTTGATGCCGGCTGAGCGCACCCGATTGATGGTCCGGAAGATGTCCTCCTGACCGAAGCCCTTTTGCACATTGTCCCGCACCCGCGCGTTCGCCGCCTCGATGCCGAACGCCAGCCAGTTGAACCCGGCCCGCTTGAGCTTGTCCACCATGTCGTCGCGCACGGTATCCACGCGGGCGTACGCCCAGATGTTCAGGTCATAGCCGCGCTCGATGATCGCTTCGCAGATGCCGAGGACATGCCGGGGGTGGAGGACAAACATCTCATCGGCGACCTTGATGTTGCGAACCCCATACTCGCTCACGAGTCGGTCGATCTGCGCCATCACCGACTCCACACTCCAGAACCGGTAGCTGTTCGTGCTCTCCTTCAGTCCGAGCTGCCGCTCCCCACTCTTGAACGGCGCCTGGATGCAGCAGTTGTGGACACACATGAACTCAGCGAAGTAGTTATCGTGAGGAGCACATTGGAAGTTGTAGACCGCAAACTCTCCCTGCAGCTCCTCGATCTCCGTGATCGCCTCGTAATGAGGGCAGTTGCCCTTTGAGAGCATTTTTTCCTGGTAGTAATCCTTCCATGTCTCACGATCAGTTTTTGCCCCCTGATTGCAGGCGTTGCATAAACAAATAAGGTTGCAAGGGTCATTGTTGAACTTATCGTGATCAATATGGTGAACCGTGAGTTTGTCTTTCGTCCCACAGTGTTGGCAGGTGTAGCCGTCGCGCTTGAGGACATGCCTTCGAAGGCTTGCCGTGTATTCGGAAGGATAAGCGCGTGGGATACCACCCCGCCAGAACGGATTCTTCTCCCCGCGAAGAGGATTGTCATCTGACAACGCTCGTGCCCGTGCCTTCTCAGCGATGATTTTCCTCCCCTCGTCCGTTCGCATGAACGGTATGATCTCTCCTGAGGCGATGCGTGCTCTCAGAGTTTCACTTACCTTTCGTGCGACATCCTGACGTCGCATGGGATTGTTGTTCCGCATACGCTCCGAGATGAATTGCCGCGTTTCTTCAGACCATTGACCACGACGCATGAGCCCGTTTCGGTGCAGTCGCGTCATACGTTCGCGGAAGACATTGCCATATCGTTCCGCCATCGTCCTGCTAACTTTTACCCGAACTTCTTCCCGTCGCATCGGATTGTCGGCCTTCATGCGCTCGGCAATCCGTCGTCGACCATTCGCCGAAATCTGCGGCGCAGTTCCTTCGCGCCATCGGCGTCTCATCACCTCGCGCAGCTTCTCTCTGACGGGCTCACGATGCATCGCGGCCGCTCTTCTTGCCTGGACTTCGGGGGAGTTAGGAGGGCGGTGGCCGGTTTCCTTCCACAGCCGGGAAAGTCTAGCACGGACTTCTGGGCGACGGGTCGGAGCATATTTGCTGTTGAGGTAACTCTTCTTATCAGTTCGAGCCATCAATAACATCTGGTCTCCCGGCCCCAGTTGCCCGGATTCTATCCAGCCGCGAGGAGTCAGCACCGGGTGGTCCTGGGTAATCTTGAGGATCGCACCGCTTTCGACCTTGACCTTTAAAATTCTGTCAACCTTACGATGCCCGCAAGCAACGATGGTGGTCTCGGAGAGGCACTCGTTTTCTTCATCCCACGACATCAACCTGTCCCCGACTTTGAGATTTTGAACCTTTTTGTTCCGACCACGCGCGGTGATAATGGTCGTCCCTTTTGAAACGCAGAAGTGACAATGATATGGACACCCAAGGGTTGTGTAGATGGCGGCGTAGGGCTGGCGCTTGAGATGACCAAAGGTATGCCAGTTGTGGGCGCGGTACTTCTCCATGGGAAGCAAGTCCCACGCTAACTCCGGCATCTCGCCATCGAGGTCTCTCACCAGCGGGGCGGCCGGATTCCACCGACTCACGCCATCCTTCCGGTACCACAGGCCGTGGACCTTGCCGAGGTCTTCCCGGCCGTTAGCCTTGAGCGCCTCGAGGAGTTCGAGGAGCGTGACCGGCCCTTCTCCGCTGCACACGAAGTCCGCAGCTTCCTCGCGCAGCGTGCGCTCAGGCAGCGCCGCCACGTGGCCGCCGACGAGCAACACGTGTTGGTTCGGCGTTCGCTGCTTGATCGCCGCACAGATCGCCCCGGCCGCGGTCATGTTCTGCGTCGAGGCGGAAGGCTGATGGCCGTAGACGACGACCGCGGCCAGGCGGGGCTTGAGCCGCTCGATGCGCTCAGCTACCTGCTCGGGCGTCAGCTCTTCGGCTTCCGCATCGATGATGGATACCGCGCAGCCGCGCCGACGCACGAACGTCGCCATCAGACCCGCCCACACAGGCGGCTCGATGGCGGTGAGTGTCGAGCTGAGGGCTTGGTAGATCTCTCGCCGGGCCCCGGGATTGATCAGGACGACGTCGATGCTGTTAGACATTTGCATAGCCATACCGCCGCACGACCTGGTAGCCTTTGATGAGCTCCGCGATCCCCGCCTGCAGAGAGATCTGCGGCGTGAAGCCGGTCCGTTCGATCTTCTCATTGCTGACGACATAGTTGCGCTGGTCCCGGTCTTCGCCGATCTCGGCCTCGGTGAAATAGAAGTGCGGAACCTGCTTCTTGATCTCTTCGCACAGCTCCCGCTTTGACAGATTGGCGTCGCTCAGGCCCACGTTGTACGGTTCGTCCTTCATTGCGTCGAAGTGCCCCAGGCAATGCGCAAACGCCCTGGCGACATCCCGGACATGGATGTAGTTGCGCTTGAAATGCCCCTGGAACAGCACGACAAACCCGTCGGTCACAGCCCGATAGACGAAATCGTTGACCAAGAGATCCAGGCGCATCCGCGGGCTGACGCCGAAGGCCGTCGCCAACCGCAAGGTCACGCTGTTGCCGGCCTCAAGGATCATGCGCTCGGCGTCCACTTTGAGCCGTCCGTACGTCGAGAGGGGACGCAGGGGTGTCTCCTCCGTGCAATAGATGCCGTCCTGGCCGATGCCGTAGCCGCTGTTGGTCGTGGGGAAGATGATGCGCTGGGTGCGGCTGCGCAGCTCCAGAAGCATCTGGATGGCATCAAGGTTCACGCTTTTCGCCTCCAGGGGATCCCGATCGCACAGCGGCGCTCCGGTCAGACACGCCAGCGGCACGATGACGTCGGCACTGCGCAGACATCCGACGATCAGGTTGCGGTCGCGGGCATCGCCGCGAATGATGGACAGCGTCGGATAATGGCAGCAATCCAGCAGGGAGCTCTGGTCATACAGGAAGCTGTCGACCACGGTGACCTCGTGTCCTTCCGCAAGCGCCACGGGCACAAGAACCGACCCGATGTAGCCTGCCCCGCCGGTCACGAGGAGACGCATGCCTGCTCCCGCTCCATCGGTGTCGCCTCATGCTCCAGGAACCATCGGTAGGTCTGCAGCAGCCCGGTCCGCAGATCGGTCCGGGGCCGCCAGCCAAGCGACCGGATGCATTTTGAGGCCAGACGTTTTTCCGGCGCGCCGTCCGGCTGCGAGGCATCCCAACGCACCCGCCCCAGGAATCCAACGATGCCAGCGATGGTTCTCGCCAGCTCCTCAATCGTGTGCGCGATGCCGGAGCCGATGTTGATCGGCTCTCCTGCGTCATAGCGGCTCAACACGACCTCGCACGCCTCGGCCAGATCATCGGCGTAGAGGAACTCGCGCCGTGGCCGCCCGCTGCCCCATAGGACCACCTCGCGCTCGCCACGGGTTTTCGCCTCGTGGAACTTCCGGATCAACGCCGAGAGGACATGGGCGCGCTCCAGATCAAAGGAATCGCCGGGCCCGTACACGGTCGCTGGAATGGCGGTGATGAACCGAACGCCGTGCTGGCGCCGGTACGCCGCGCAGAGCGTCAGCCCGGCCCATTTCGCCACCGCATACGGCTCACTGGTAGGCTCGACAGGACCGGTCATCAGCAGCTCCGGCGTCATCGGCTGGGGTGCGTGCTTCGGATACATGCAACTGCTGCCGAAATTCAGCAGCCGCTCCACCCCGGCCCGCCAGGCACCGTGGATCAGGTTGGCTTCGATCATGAGGTTCTCATAGATGAAGTCGGCGGGCTGCATGGCGTTCGCCTGAATCCCTCCCACGCGGCCAGCGGCGATGATGACCGTCTCCGGACGCCTCCGCTGCAGAAACTGATCCACGGCCCTCGCGTCTGTCAGATCGACCTCTGGGCGAGTCGTGGTCACGAGCTCGGTATCGCGCCGGCCCGTCAACCGCCGCACGAGCGCAGAGCCCACCAGCCCGGTATGCCCTGCAACGTATACTGTGCCGCTGAGCCCTGCCCTCATCAAAACGGCCCCTTGAACCGCTGCTCGTAGCTGTAGAACGACTCCCCCGCCAGATCAGTTTCCTCCAACTCGAGCATCCGCTCGACCGTGCGGATGATGGTCACGGCTGAGGGATAAAAGAGGTTTTCCAATGGGCGCGTCGTTGGACACGGTGCGTGGGCGAAACCCAGTCGTTCCACCGGGTGCGCAAGTTCGCCAAAACACCTGGCGCTGATGAGCGCGGCCAGCTCGGCGCTGAACCCACAGAACGTCCAATCGTAATCCGCCACGAGGCAATGCCGCGTCTTCTTCACGGACTCCACGATCGTCTGCTCGTCGAGAGGGGTGACCGTCCGCACATCGATGACCTCCAGCTCGATCCCCCGCTTCGCGAGCACTTCAGCCGCCTTCATCGCCTCGATGACCATCCAAGAGGTGCAGACGACGGTCGCAGCGCCTCCGCTGCGCCTGACGGCGGCCGATCCAAGCGGCACGGCGCGCGCTTCGTCCACCTCGCCTTCCACCTCATAGAGCCAGCGGTGCTCAAGGAAAATCACCGGGTTGTCATCTCGAACCGACGCGCGCAAGAGGCTGTAGGCATCTTGAGGCGAGGCGGGCATCACCACCTTTAGGCCCGGCAGATGCGCAAAGACGCTGTGCAGCGATTTGCTATGCTGCGCGGACTGGCCCCAGCCGCGCCCGATCACCGCGCGGATCACCAAGGGAATCGCGAGCGTTCCGCCGCTCATATAGCGCAGGGTGGAGATCATGTTCGCAATCTGGTTCATCGCCAGCAGCAGGAAGTCCACCCGGATATGGACGTGCACTGGGCGCAGCCCGGAGATGGCCGCACCTAAGGCGACACCGGTCATCGCATCCTCAGACAGCGGCGTGCCGAAGCACCGGTGCTTACCGAAGCGCTCCACGAGTCCTTCGGTGCTGCCGTAGATGCGCTTGTGATCCGGCACATCCAGCCCGAACACGAACACGTTCGGGTCGGTCTCCATCTCTTGTTCCAGGGCCAGGCTCAGGGCCCGACGAAACGTCATCCGATCGGTCATGGCGCCCACACGTCCGTCAGCAACTCGCCGGCAGCCGCGAAGGGCGCGGCCTGGGCCGCCCTCACGCTGGCATCGATCTGCGCGTCAACGGCTGCCCGGACTCCTGCCAGGTCCGACGGCGAGATGCCGTGTTGGCCGATCGCCTGCGCAAACCGAGCGATCGGGTCCAGCCGCTCGCGCTCTTCTACGGTCGGCCGGCGCCGATAGCCGGCGTCGAAGTCTTCCTTGGGGCCGACATGCTCTAGAAACCGGAAATACGTGGCGTGCAAGAATCCTGGTTGCGGATCCTGCGCCATGCGCGTCAGGAGTTGCCGGGTCGCGTCGATGACGCTCATGACATCGCTGCCGTCTACGCTCATCACGTGGCACTTGAACCCGCGCACCGCCTCGGGGATGGATCGAAAACCCTGCCGGTCCTTCGCCGGCGTGTGAATGGCCAGGTCGTTATCCTCGCACACGAAGAGGATGCGAAGCCGTCGCAGGCTCGCAAAGTTCAGGCTCTCCCACAGCACCCCCTCCTCGACCGCGCCGTCTCCGAAAAAGACGGCCACGAGCTCATCCGATCCTCGGTAGGCGTTCGCCAACGCCGCCCCCACTGCCACCGGGATCGTCGTGCCGACGACCGCCGAGGTCGCCATGAGCCCATGCGCCGGCGAGGCCAGGTGCATCGAGCCTGCCTTACCCTTCCCCGGACCGGTGGCTTTCCCGTAGAGCTCTGCAAAGAAGCGATCGGTGTCTTCCGTGACGGTCAGAAAGAGCGCGTGATTACGGTATGTGCCAAACGTTTTTGTGTCCGGCGGCAGGCCATGGCACACCCCCACCGGGACGGCCTCCTGCCCGATGCCAAGATGCACGGGTGTCTTGATCTCATCTGCGCTATACTCCTGCCGAATGCGCTCCTCCGCACGACGCGCCAACACGAGCTTTCGATAGAGCGTCAGCCCTTCGCGCGTGTCCATGAGACCCGACCCCGGCATGGGAACGGACGGTTGCTGCGCCGGCGCGTCCACTTCTCTCAGTATCAGTGGACCCTCACTTGACCTGCGTCTCGTAGCCGGTCAGGCGCTTCAGCTTCGCGTAACACTCCATGGGCCTCAAGATCAGCATCCACCATGATCGAAACCAGCTCCTGAAAGTTCACTGTGGGTTTCCAGCCCAACATCCGCTCAGCTTTGGAGGCATCGCCAATAAGATTATCCACTTCGGTGGGACGAAAATAACAGGGATCAGTCTCCACATAAGGCCTCCAGTCACCGAGGCCGGCGTGCTTGAATGCCTCGGTCAGAAACTCTTCAACAGAATGGGACTGTCCCGTCGCGATCACATAATCATCGGGCGTGTCCTGTTGAAGCATCATCCACATGGCCTGCACGTAGTCTGGGGCGTAGCCCCAGTCTCTCTTGGCCTTCACATTGCCCAAATACAGTTTTTTATCCAGGCCGGCCTTGATCCGGGCGATCCCGCGCGTGATCTTGCGGCTCACAAAGGTCTCCCCGCGCCGGGGAGACTCATGATTGAACAGAATCCCATTGACCGCAAACAGGCCATACGCTTCCCGATAATTGATCGTCAACCAATAGGCATAGGCCTTGGCGCAAGCGTACGGACTGCGCGGGCACAAGGGCGTGGTCTCATTTTGGGGAGTTTCCACAGCCTGCCCGAACATCTCCGATGACGAGGCTTGGTAAAACTTGATCGGATACCCGCAGTTGCGGATGGCATCCAGCACGCGAGTGGCGCCGAGGGCCGTGATATCTCCCGTATATTCCGGAATGTCGAAGCTCACGCGCACATGGCTTTGCGCGGCTAAATGATAAATCTCATCGGGCCTGATGGTTTTGATCAACTGGTTGATGACACTGCCGTCTGACATGTCGCCATAATGCATGCGAAAACGCACATCGGGAACCTCGTGAGGATCTTGATAGAGATGAATGATCCGCGGAATGGCAATGGCGCTCGAGCGGCGGATGATGCCATGCACCTCATACCCCTTGCTTAACAGCAATTCCGCCAAATACGAGCCGTCTTGACCGGTAATGCCGGTAATCAGGGCCTTTTTCATTGCGAGGCGCGCCTCTCGTTTTTCAACGCCACGAGACACCGAAGAAAATTCCAGGTTTCGGGCAGCAAGTTCAGCTTGGAACGCCCGGCGTTTCTTTCTCGGTAGACCACGGGAATTTCACCGAACGTAAAACCCGCCTGATACACCCTGTAGGTCAACTCAACGATCAAGGAGGGGTGCCCCGTGACATGAATGTGGTGTCTGACCTGCTCATAGACACGGCGGTGAAACAGCCGGAAGGGATGCGTCGCGTCGGACAGTGGAAGCTTCAAGGCGATAATGCTCACGCGATTGAGGATCCGGCTGCCCAACACGCGCCACCAGGATTTCCCGATCGTGCGGCCGCCCTTCGCGTAGCGAGAACCGATCACCATATCCGCGGAGCCCTCCTGCAGCTTGGCGTACAGCCGGACCAGGTCATGCGGGTCTTGACACCGGTCCGCGTCCATCACCGTCAAGTAGTCACCCTTCGCCTGATCACATCCCGCCAACAGGGCGTGCCCAAAACTTTGCTTGGGCCGTTCCAGCAGCCGCACGAAAGGATACGTCGCCTGCAGTCGCCGGATGACGCCGGCTGTGCCATCAGGGCTCTCGGCATCGACAAAGATCAGCTCCACCGGCTCGGGGATGTCCTTGACAATGCCGGCGATGCCTTCTGTAAACGCTTCAACATTCTCCGCCTCGTTATACGTCGGCGTGACAATGGAAATCATGTCAGGCGATGATACGCGGCTTGGGGATCGGAATGATAAATTTTCCCCCGCGGCGCCGGTATGATTCCAGATTGCCCATGATCTCGGGTGCGAAATTCCATGCCAGGATCAGCGCGTAATCTGGTTGGCGTTTGAGGAGCTTCTCGTCGCTCACCACGGGGACATGGACCCCCGGCGTGAACCGGCCGATCTTGAGTTTCGACTTTTCGCTGATGAAATCGAGCAGCTCGGGACCAAGGCGGCAGTAATTCAGCAGCGTCATGCCTTTGGCCGGAGCGCTGACTCCCGCGATGACGTTTCCTTGGCGTTTGAGCCGTTGAAGCCGCCTCTGAAGCTCGTCTCTGTGTTGACGAACAGCTGCGGCAAATTGCCTGAGCTTGCGCAGGCTGAACGCGCCGTGACGCTCCTCTTCGCGCATCAAGCGACTGACGATTGCTGCAACTGGGCGCCTGCCCTGAGGCATTTGGACGTACACCCTGATGGATCCTCCATGCATGGGACGCTCTTCGACGTCAAAGACCTCCATGCCAAACCGATGAAAAAAACGCACGAGGGGTTTGACCGCCAGATACGAAAGATGCTCGTGGTAAATCGTGTCATATTCCAAGCGTTGAAGCAGTCTCAACACATGGGGGGCCTCCAGCGCGAAGACCCCGTTTTCTTTTAAAAGGACCTTGAGGGCGTGGGCAAGCCGATCCACATCATGGATATGGGCGAAGGTGTTGGTCGCTGTCGCCAGAGCCGCCTGACCCCATCTCGTCGCGATCTTGCGGGCGATCGCGGCATCAAAAAAACCGCACTCGGTGGGGATGCCGCGCCGGCGCGCGATGGCCACAATATTGGGGGCCGGATCGACTCCGATAATGCGCACGCCCTCCTTGCGAAACATCGCCAACAGCACGCCGACGTTGCTGCCGATATCCACGACAAGATCCTGACGTCCAAGAGCAAGCTTTCTTGTCGCGGTGGACGCGAATTCACCCCAGTGTTGGCGACCGGTGGCGGTGGTGGAGGACTCGTAGGGATAGTCGCGGCAGTAGAGGAGTTCTGGGTTGACCACATGGGTCAGTTGAGACAGGCCGCAATCTTTGCACAGCGCCACCGCCAGCGGATAGACGGCTTCAGGTTCGTGTAGCTGATCCGCCCTCAAGAAACCGTCCGCGAGCGGAGTCGCTCCCAAATCAAGATAGGTTTCAAGCCTTGAGCCATGGCACATGCGGCAGCGGCGCAGCCTCATCCCCCCACCTGCTGGAGGCTCCGCCGCTGGCGGAGCCGTGGGTTGGCGTCCATGCGTAACGGGCACCTGCCAGCCAACCCCGGCAGTGCCAACTCGCTGTTTCTTGTTATTGGCGGTACTGCCGCCAGCAGGTGGGGGGATCACAGCGGCACCCCCATCGTCTCATAGGACACCCGTTCCTCATCACCCTCCTCGTGCTTGTGACTCAAGCAATAGACCAGGACGGTGTTATCTTGAAGCGACTTCCAGCCGTGGTAGAGCCCCGGTTTGATTTCCAGGCATTGCGGACTGGCCCCCTCCAGCACATACCGGGCCAGCGTCTTGTCTTCGGTCAGAATGAAGGCTTCCAGCCGGCCCTCGATGACGACGAACCAGTCGGTTTGGCGCTTGTGCCGGTGCCACGCGTTGACCGTGCCGGCCTGGGGGATTTTGGACACCGTGATCTGTTGGGGGCTGAGTTGAGGAAAGATGTCGAAATACCGGCGCGCGCGATCATCGGCAAACGATTCGATGCGATACATCATGACGCGACCGCCGGTTGAGCGTAATACTCGAGGAGTTCGACCAAGTTCTTCGTGCTGTGCTGGAAACCACTGAGATAGCCAGCCGACGTGTAGACGTCGCAACGGGGATCCTTGATCACGATCTGTGAGCTGGAACCGCACAGGTCCTTCACTTGCGCCAATAAGGCGCTCAGGCGAATCGGTTGCCTGTAGCAGGCGTGATAACAGGCGCCATACCGTTCGGCGATGAGGAGCTTGGCGATGAACCGCGCGAAATCCGTGGCATAGATGCAGCTCAGCAGCGCGTCGTGATCGAGGGAGACGTCTTTGTGTTCCAGGAGATGGCTGATCGCACCCGGCAGGAGACGCGCGTTGGGGTCCTCGTGCTTGCCAAACGCATAGAATATGCGCACATTGATGAAGTTCGCCAGCCCATGCTCATGCATGAAATTGTTGCAGATCAGCTTGGCCAAACCATACGGGTTCTCAGGCAGAGACCGGTACCTCTTCAGGCAGGGCAGGTTGCTCAGACTGCCTCGCGCGAGAAACTCATGACCCGTTCCCACGCAAATGACTTTTTCAAACCGCGCTCGCAACCGCACGAGGTTGAAAAACATGCCGACGATATTGTCAAAACAGCCGGCCTCCTCGCGCTTTGGCTGCGTCCCAGGGCCGGCGCAATGCACCACGAATCGAATGGCGTGGCGAGCGACATAATCGGATAACTCCCCGAACTCACGGCAATCCAATTCACTGCGAGGAGGGGCAAAGACCTTGAAATCGTTCAGCGCTTCAACAACATTGTGGCCCAAAAATCCATGGGCTCCGGTGACCAAGACTGGCGCGTTGTTCATCGGCTCCGGGAGTGACTCACCGCGTTGCTCCTGGTGAAGTAGGACCGCACGGTATCAGCCGCATACTCCACGTCGGCTTCGGTCAAATACTGATGCACCCCAAAATGCAAACCCGTCCGGCCGATCCGCTCCGCGACCGGGAAGTCCCCTGGCCGGTAGCCGAGAAACGCAAACGCCCGATGCTGAGTGGGGAGTGAGCCAAAGAGCGTCTTGCATTGAATGCCGGAGCGCTCGAGGTGCTGATAGAGCGGCTCAATAGATGCCCGCTCGTCCCGCAGGACCAACGGCATCGCATGCGGACTGATGACCTCCCCCCGCCCATCGGGATAGAGGATCACCCGGTCCTCCAGCGGCGACAGCAGCTCCCTCAGGCGGGTGAGATGCCGCCGACGGATGGTGAAGGTCCGGTCAAACAGCTCAAGCCCCTCGAGGCCGATGGCGGCTTCCAGATCGTTCATCTTGGAGTTGAAGCCGACCTGGTCGAAGTGAAAGTACGGTTGCCCGCCCCGCCGGCCGTGCGACCGGATCGAGCGGCACAACCCGGCCAGCTCCGCGTCGTTGGTGGAGATCATCCCGCCCTCGCCGCTACAGATGAGATGGGCGGCGTAGAAGCTGAAGAGCCCCATCGCGCCGAAGGACCCGATCACCTGGCCGCCCAGCGTCGCCCCATGCGCCTCGCAGCAGTCCTCGACGACGAGCAGACGATGGCGCTTCGCGATCGCAAGGATCTCGCCCATCGCGCAGGGCTTGCCCATCGTGTGGACGACCTGGATCGCCCGCGTCTTGGGTGTCATCGCCGCCTCCATCTTCGCGGGATCGATGTTCAGCGTCTCAAGCTCCACGTCGACGAACCGTGGGACCAATCCGGCGGCGAGGATGCAGTTCGCCGTCGAGACGAAGGCGAGCGCCGGCGTGATCACTTCCTCTCCACGCTTGGCCCCCCGATCCAACAGGGCGCTCATCGCCACGATCCCCGCATCGGTCCCGGAACTGGTCGCCACGGCATGGCCGTAGCCGAACTTCCCGGCGAAGCCGGCTTCAAATCGCCGGACGTTCGGGCCCTCGGAGACCCAGTTGCGGCTCAACGCCTCCGAGAGGAATCGGCGGCCTGCCTCGCCAATTTCGATATGGCCGAAGGTGATCCGGTACGACGGCTGCGCGGCGTCTGGTCTCGCGGCTGTGGTGTGCGCCCTCATCGCCACGCCACCGCCTCCGACCCCCCCCAGACCTGCTGGGCGCGCGCGTAGCATTCCGGGGTGCCGATGTCGAGGAATGTTCCCTCCGACGGAAACACGAAGCGCACGATGACCATGCTCATCAGCCGGTTGCCCTACCCGTGCGCCGCGAGGACCGGGGCCGCCGGCTGCGCCATCCACCGCACAGGATCACCACGTCCGTCGTCTCAGGAATGGGTTGCGTTCGGCTGCTCAGCTCTGCCATACCATCGTCGGCTGTGGTGTCGTGCGCTGCTCCAATAACGCCTGGTGTTGCCGCAGGAACTCCGCGCCAATGCGCCGGTGGACTCGCCAGGGGGCGGACGCGTACAGCGTTGTGCAGGTCCGGAAGATCTCCCAAAAGCGGCGTTGCAGCGCTTCGTCTTCCGCTGTTCCCTGCCACGTACCGCTGAGCCTCCCGTCCATCTCCAGGGCCAGCGCGGTGATTTCCTCCGGCGTGTTGTTGATCAGCTCAATGCCCATCTCGGCGTACTGGTGGTCTCGCAGAAACCTCCCGGCGCCGGACTCCAGGATCTCTCGGAATGTCATGAGCCGGTGCTCCGACCGCAGCCACATCTTCTTGGGAATGAAGCAGTCGTAGGGGTTCCAACTGCCCGAGTACTCGAACGAAATGTAGTTGACGATCGCGATCGGTCTGCGGAAGATCAGCGCGACGTTATACAGTCCGCCCCCGTCGCCGAAGTAGAACCGGCAGTGCGCCGGCAGGAAGATGTCCAGGAAATCGGTCCGGGCGATGCTGGCATAGTCGATGATCCTGGGGTTGTGGGTCACAAGCCTCCGCTCCACCGCAGCGCCCATCCGGAACAGGACGTAGCCTCGTTGAGCCAGGGCTTCAACGGCTGGCCGATAGGTCTCGATGTCTGAGTTGCGGTAGAGATCTTTGCGCCGCGACTTCTCCACATAGTAGGCCGAGTCGCGGGCGTGGAAGCACACAAACGGCTGGCCCTCAGGAACACCGAGCCGCCGCAACGCGTCGGTTCCCCGGCGTTGCTCCTCAGGGATGAAGGAAAGCTGGGGCGTCGTCATCGCGAGCAGGCCGTCCACGTCGCTGGTAGCCAGACCGAAGGGGATGCGGTTGCGCCATCCTCCTGGGAGCCACCCGTTGACCCGCTCTGCCGCGCGGGCGAACCGGCTGACGTGCACCGTTCGCTGCCACATGCGCGTGAGTTGCTGGTTGCACACCGGCATGCCGACGCAGAACAGGTGAAGCGTCCGCCCATAGAATCCGGCGTCCCGGCGGCAGAGCAACAGTTCCATATCGCTGGCCAGGTGCCCGATCCCCTGCATCGGCAACCCGCCGAACTGAATGAGCACCAGCGGGCGCAGCAGCCTGGCGGCGAGGACAAACGGAACGGCCAGCGCCACATCCAGCGTCATGAGGAGCTTCCGGATGAGGACGGGCCACCCCCCCTCCCAGATGTCGCGTGGCTGGCGTCGCACGAACCGCACAAACCGTTCCCGCCGCTCTGAGAACAACATCGTAGGGTGAGGGGTATCCATTCGCTGTCCTAGTCCTTCAGAAAATGGCGTTCCACTTTCTGGATTGCAGCGATGATGTCCCGGACCTCCTCATCGCCGTAGCGCTCGTTCAGAAACAGGTTGAACGACCGGTCGCGCATCGCCAGGGCGTTGGTCGTCTCGAAGTCATCCGAAAGGTACGGCAGGGCCCACTTCCAGGAGCGGACCACGCAGCCATACTGAGGATCAAGGTTAATGCCTTCCGCCGCCAGCGCCTGCGCGAACTCAACTTTGGAACAGGTCAGTTTGTCCGTCTCAACAATGACAGGGAAGAAAAACGGAGAGAACCCGCGGTGAAAGCTCGAGGGCCGGCAGGCGCGTGAGTTGGCCTGCAGCTCGTTGATGAAGTGCTCGAGAAACGCCAGCCGCTTGTCAATCGTCTCCTGGAGGCGCCGCAGCGACGCCAGTGCGATCGCGCAGGAGAGCTCATCGGTGTTGAAATTCAGCGCGGGAAAGAGCGCGTGCCTGGGATCCTTCAGGTTGAGCTCCGTGCGCCAGACGGGCTTGCCGTGATCCGCATGCGCCTGGGCCCGCCGGAAGAGCGCCAGATCCCGCGTGAAGACGAGCCCGCCGCTGCTGCCTGAGATCAAGTTTTTCCGATACATGGTGGATAGGGCTGCGATCTCACCGTAGGAGCCCACGCGCCGCCCGTTCCAGACCGCCCCGGGGGCCTGACTGCAGTCCTCCAGAACCTTGATGCCGCGGCGGGACGCCTCAGCCGTCAGGCGATCGATCTCGAGCGGCTCTCCCCCCAGGTGGACGGCCAGCACCGCCGACGTCCTGGGGGTCACCCGCTCGAGGAACCGCTCCACGCCCATGTTGTAGCTGCCCGGCCGGCTGTCGGCGACGACCGGCACGAACCCCTGCAGGATGATGCAGCTCAGGGGGCTGCTGGCTGTGACCGGGGAGATGATCACCTCGCTGCCCTTGGGCAGATCCAGCGCCGCCAGCGCAACGTAGACCGCCCCGGTCCCCGTCGCCACGGCATCGGCATAGCCGCCCCCCATGTACTCGGCGAACGCCTCGCACAATCGCTGCTCAACGACGCCCTGATAGGGCAGATCCTGTTGGCTGTCGCGATAGTACTGAATCGTCGCCATCACCTCATCGACTTCCCCTTGGCCCAAGGCGAGGCGTGCTGGCATCGGACGCTTGCGAACCGACTCCCCACCGTGCAGGGCCAGGGGCGGCGCCTCAGGGGGCGTGGCTGGCCGCGGCTCGGAACGCACCGGCATCAGATTTCCCTCCATAGATCAATTCAGAGTACCACTCCTCTTCGGGTGAAAACCGTCCCACCATCCGCGGGTAGTCGCGGGTGGGTTCCTTGACCACGAACCCGTTCCGCTCAAAGGTCTTGCGCGAGCGGGGGTTGATCTTCTTCATCATGGCGATGAGCGTGGTGACCGGCCGGACCGTATTCAGGTACGCGATGGAGGCGCCGACGAGGAGCGGCCCGTACCCGCGGCCGCGCAATTGGGGATTCATGTTCACGCTCACCTCATAGACCCCCTCGCCTTGGAAATCGAACCGGACGTTGCCAGCCTTCTCGCCGTCGACGAACCCGACGCACAGAATCCGGCCGGGGTCCTTCAGGACGCCGTCAAACCACGCGCAATGCTCCTCCCACGGCACGACGTCGTTCTTCTTCATCATCCGCCGCGTCACAGGGTCGTTCCACCACTCCCAGATCTCCCGGCGGTCCTCGAGGGTGGCTTCCCGCACCACGATGTTCGCGTCCATCACGGCATCTTGTAGCAGTGCCGGCAGTGCGTGGGGATATCGCCGGAAAGATGCCGCTGGCGGAACGCCTGGTAGGCCGGCCCATTCCAGACTCGCTCAAAGTCCGTCGCATCCCCCAGGTCCATCACGTCAGGATTCGCAATCATGGAGCACGGCACCACCCGCGAGTCACTGCTGATGTACGGGCGGCCGAAGACCCAGGGGCAGAGTGTGTCCGGGCTCTCGGTCGAGTACTTCGTGGCCTGCCGCCAGACGGTGATCTCGATCCCCTCCCGTGCCATCACGTCGAGGAGCCGCTGTTGCTCCTCCTCCGAGAGGTCCAGCGATTGGAGCTGGGCGTTCTTGGCATGCCACTGGTCCTGTCCCCAGTCGTTCAGGGTCAGCGAGAAGGTCAGCCGCCGGCACTCCATGCGCTTGGCCAGCTCCACGAACTCGAAGATCTGGTGGCGGTTGTACTGCTGCACGACGACCCACATGCGCGTATAGGGGCGGTCTTGGCGGTTCGCGTACTGGTTGAGCAGGGTCAGGTTGCGCACGACCTGCTCGAAATTGGACCGCCGGCGAATTTTTTCAAATACGTCCTTGGTCGCGCCATCTACTGACGTCTGGATCTCCCCAATCCCTGAATCAATGAGCCGACGGTAGTTATCGCGAGCATGCAAGACCGAACTATTGGTATTCGTCCGCACCCAGAGATCGCGTCCAACCAAATATTGGACCATCTCAATGTAGCGAGGATGTAAGAGCGGTTCGCCCATCCCGCGGAGTTTGACCTCCGTAAGTCCCGGCTGGCACTCAACAAACGCTTGCAGCTCCTCCAAGGTCATATCGTCGGTCCGCGTGCCGTTCTCCCATTCCGAGACCTGGCACATCACGCACCGGAAATTGCAGCGACTATTCGGCTCGATATCCATCAGCGTTGGAAGAAAGGAGCGCATCGCCGCCTTTGGCTCGTGGTGCGCAACGATGTAATTCTTCAGACGCTCCTGGTAGCGGACAAACCCTCGAGATAGGATGGCACGATAGGCATACGGATCGGGTTGGGGGGCACGCAACTGCAGTGGTCGCTGGCCCGCCTTCTCCGAGTCCAGGGCAGCCTTCTGCCGCTCCGGATGGGCTGCAACATCCTGGGCCTCACAGAGGGCCTCTTGATAGAACGACCCGTAGCGGCGCTGAAACTCGTCTTCACGCAACAGCATTCCAGCCCTCGGTGATGCCATCCACGGGCACGGCGCTGGGACACGCCGGCAGCGCGTCACGGATCGCCCGGATCTCCTCGACGCCGGCAACGTCATCGGCGGTCTGCAGGACGATGTTTTCCATCACGAAATGCAGCGACGTCCCGTGCTTTAAAAATTCTCGATAGATCGTGCGGCGCACTTCAGGATCCTTGGGCAGCATGAACAAGCTGCACATAATCACCCCTTCGAGCGCCGGTAGCTGGGGCAACAGCCCCAGCAGCTGCAGGTAGCAGTTGGGAAACTGCAGCTCGTTGATCGAGAGCCGGAAGAGCAGATTCCGCCGCTGCACGTAGTCCCGGAGCACCAGGTTCTGGACCGGAACGGGGATCCGGTGGCCGCCGAACTCCGCATTGGTGCAGTAGCCGCGGAACCCTTCGCGCACGGGTGCGGCGACCGACTCACGCATTGAAACCCTCAGGCGCTCGGTACGCCATGCCGACCCGACTCACCGCCTTCGTGGTGATCGGGAGATAGTAGCCCCCCAGGCTCTTCGCGGGACCGCCGTACGGCGTAAACAGACCCTTGAACCGCGCGTTGAACGACCATCGCGTCTCAGGGACGCGGTTGACGATATTGCCGTGCAGCAGGTTGGGGGTGAAAATCAACACCTTCCCGTAGGGCACCCGGAGCCAGACCAGCTGGTCCTTCACCTCGTGGAACACCCGCGCTGGGCCACCCTGCTCCAGAAGTGGTTTCACGTTGAGAAACGCCGCCTGGTTGGCCGGCGGCGGGAGGATGAACATCGATTTGGTGTCGTAGACATCGACCAGCGGCAGCCATTCCACCACCTGGAACGGCGTTTCGGCGTCAAATGTATCGCTGTGGACGTCCAGCACCGAGCTTTCGTCATTGGGCATCTGGATGGAGAGATTGACGCGGCTCTGCATGGCCAGCTCGTTGCCCACTAACGTCTCAAGCGCGCTCTTGCCCAACCAGAAATAGCTCGGCCGAAACCACGACTGGCCGTTCAGCAAGTTATAGAGGGCAACGCGAAAGGCGTTCACCTTCTGGATCGCCAAATTGGCATGGATAGAGTTGAGGAACTCGCCGTCGTCCTGTGGGAGATCGACGCCCAGATATTCGCAGGCCATTTCCACGACCCGATGGCGAAGGGCCTCCAGCACATCAGGACGGTCCACGTCCCGGATGATATAGCCTTGCCTGAGGAACTCCTCACTCACACCCTGGTCCGCAGATGTGGCGAAGGATTCCATCACCGGCATCGCGCTACCGGTTGTTTTGACGGCCGTCTCCGTGAACATCCCCGTCTGCATGCTCCAGCCTCCCTCGACTCACAGCCGTGAGAGATCGACACCCAGCTTCGTGCCCAGATCCAGACATTGGGCGATG
The DNA here is from genome assembly GCA_030697665.1 of Candidatus Omnitrophota bacterium. GTDB lineage: Bacteria > Omnitrophota > Gorgyraeia > Aquiviventales > Aquiviventaceae > JAUYPJ01. The sequence goes on along the minus strand of JAUYPJ010000090.1, from coordinate 15,747 downwards.
ATATCATCCACATCGATGTAGCGGTACGAGCCGGCGCGCCCGATGGAAAACACGTTCTTCGGCAGCGCATCGAGATATTGTTGCGCAATGGCCTGGTCTTTTTTGACGGGATACGGATAGAGCTGGTTGCTCGAGGACGGGATCTCAAGGCCGAGGAGTGTTGTCGGGGCTTTGTATTGGTAGAACTTCTTGTATTCCACGATGCGCGTGAACGGCTCGGCGTTGGCGTAATAGAGAAAATAGACGTGCGGGGGGAAGGCCTCTTCAACCGGCAGCACGATCTTCAAGAAATCCCGCCCCATCCACCGCAGCGGCCCGAACGCGCCGTTCATGAGGAGCTCCGGCGACGTCGTGCTGATGATGAGGTCGTAGGCGTGCCACTCCCCGTCGATCTTGACGCGCAACCGCTCGATGTCGTAGGCCTCGACCTTGGTGCGAAGGTGGACGTCGGCCTGCCGAGTCGCGAGGTCGAAATAATCGTCGTAGCCGTTGATCTTCACCGGGAAGGCGGAGATGGCCTCGGTCCAGGCCGCCTTCTCGGTCCCGGTCTTCAGCGCCACGCCCTTCGGCGAAAATCCGAAGTCGTCAATCTCGGTATTCGAAGGAATCCGCCACATCTTTCGGGAATAGCCGTCGATGAATTTGCTGTACAGCGTCGGCCCCACCGAGCGCATCCAGTATTCCTCCAGGTTGGAGGCGCCCTCCACCCCGTCGAGCCCGGCGAGCTCCTGCGTGATCTGCTGAGCGTCCGGCATCAGGTCCACGTCGTCCCGGTGGATTGGAAAGTGATAGAACCCCGGGTCCCGTTCGATGTACGTCAAAAACTCATGGTCCGGAATGCGCCGCATCGGCACGTACCGGTTGAGGAACTCGAAGAGCCGTTCGTCCCGCGTCAAAAAGTGACGCGGCCCATAGGTGTACGGGTGGCCGCCGTGGAGGAACGTCTTGCAGCCACCGCCGAGAAACGGCGCGGTCTCCACCAGCGTGACCTTCCAGTCGTTCTCCGACAAGACATGGGCGGCGCAACACCCCGCCATCCCTCCCCCAATAATCAGCACACGAGTCATCGTTTTCCTGCTATCCTCGCGCTGAACATTCCAGCTCCTGCACCAGCTCCCAATATTTGTGTCCCGACTCAAGCTGGAGTCCAAAAAGCTCTTGAGCGTGCGCTTGAGCGAGCTTCCAGTTCTGATCCGTAGGGTTCGCCCGCCAGCGACCGAGATACCGTAGGGCCGTGAGCCGAAGCTGTGTATAGAGCTTCGACGCCTTGACGTGTTCTGAGTAATCGTTCGACCGACGAGAAAAATCCAGAAGACAATTCAACGCCGAATCCGGCGCGTCATTTAAGAAGCAAAAGTACGCGTACTTCAGATACGGAATGCCGCGCGCCTCTGCGGAGTCTTGGGGGATGCGCTCCAGAAATTTCAGCTTCCGTAAATAGACCGCTTCGCAGGTCGAAAAGACTCCATAACGATCGTTGTCCGCCTCTTGACGATCTGGGTTACCCACCAAGGGATGCACCGGATACCCTCGCCCGGCATAGTCAAAGTTGGCTAAAAAGAAGTCGTGCTTGAGGAGGAACTGATGCAGTTCAGGAAACAACCCTGCACCCTTGAATCCTTCGGCAAGCCATACGGACGTACGCACGGCCATGAGTGACCGCTGGATTTGCTGAGACGCGCCAAGAAGCACGTCCAATTCTGCGCCCTCCACATCCACCTTCATAAAGTCGACCTCGACGCGTTCCCGCTCGGCAAACTCATCCACGGTGATCGCGTCCACATCGACCTGTTCCTCCATCGCGCCTTCCCCCAACCGGTAGTGACCGATTCTTCCATAATCAGGATCCAGCTCAAAGAAGGACGAATACCCTCGATGCTTGTAAAGACGCAACGTTCGTTTGCCCGATTGAGAGGCTAAGGCCAACGGAAAGACCTTGACGTGCGGCGAGGCATTGACTCGCTTCAAGCGGGCGGCTTCATGTGGGTCCGGTTCAAAGCCGAAATACATCATCTCTCCATGGAAGCCCCTCCATCGAGGATGTATTCCATAGCGGCCACCCGCATCGAACACGACGGTCGTTGCGGGACTCAGGGACGGAGCGGCCTTCATGTCCATTGATAGGTGCGAATGCCCTCTGTCAGTTCGCTGAACTGAAAATCAGGTAGGAGGGACTTGAGGCGTCCCACGTCAAACACCAGGTCAAAGGTGCGCTTCGGATCCGGTTCATCGAACACGGTCGTATAGTCGAGCTTCAACACCTCACTGATTAAGCGAACGATGTCGATAATCCTGACGCTGCGTCCCGTGGCTACGTTGACGACCCCGTGATAGCGCAGGGGGAGCAGGCCTTCGATCACCCGGCACAGGTCGTTGAGCGAAACGTAATCCCGCAGGCTGGTTCCCGTTCCATGAATGGTCACGCGGCCGGCCGTCCGCGCCTCCGAGATGAAGCAACCGATCAGGCTCCGATCGCGCGGGGCTTGGCCAAAGATGCCTGGAATCCGCAGGATGGTGACGGGACATCGCAGCTCTTCGGCGTGCTGCAACATCCAATCGCCGGCGGCCTTTCCCAAGGAGTACCAACTCTCGGGCGACACCGGGGCGTCTTCCGTCAGCGGAACCGGCGGTGTCGTGCCATAGACATCGGCGGCGCTGAACGAGAGAATGGAGTTGATGCGGGCATGCCGCTGGCCGTCAATCAGATGTTTGACCATCTGCGCGTTATCGAGGAATGACTGATACGTGCTGGTCACGTTTTTGTTGACCGTGGCCAGGAACACGATCGTGGAGGATTGAGAGTCCAACGAACGGAAGAATCGTTCCACCTCGCTCCGATCGAGGAAGTTGCAGTCCTGTGATGAGAGCGACATGACCGAGGCCCCGCGGGCCTGGGCGTATTGCGTGAAGCAGCCCCCAATATAGCTGTTCCGACCCACCACAATCAGCCGCTCCGTCTTCCTCTCAGCAACCAGCTCAGCCTGCGTCAACCGTCTCGATGCGATCATCGTCCCAGGATGCTACGACGCGCTCCGTGAAAACAGGCCATTCCAAAGGTTCGGACCCCTCCACGGCAAGGGATTGGGATCCTTCCCAACCAGATGAAACCCCTTTTGCTCCAACAGCTCCATCGCCTCTCGAGACTCCTCCTGGGCGTCGTCCACTTCGAGATGCACGTCCTCGACGCCGTCAAGCGTGTTCATCGCCCCGCGCAGCACCTGCAGCTCGTTGCCATCCACGTCGATCTTCAGCTTGGTCGGAGGAGGCAGCTGAAAAGCCTCGATCAGGTCGTCCAATCGCGCCGTCAAGACGTGAAGGCGCAGGGTCGATGTGGACGGGTTTCCCAGCATATACGATTTCCTCCCGATCCCATGCAAGGCATCCCCTTTCGAGAGGCTCTCTTTCAAATACAACAGCTCCAGGCTGGTCGACGCACCGAGCCCGATGGGAATCGGCGTGCAGAGCTCCTGCACCCGGTTGAGAAAAATGTTCTCGTAGAGCAATTGCAGATTCATGAACTCCGGCTCAAAGGCAAACGTCCGCACCCCTCGCTTCGCGGCGTAGAGGCTGTAGCTGCCGATATTGGCGCCCACGTCATAGAAGCAATCGGCCGGCGAAAAGCGCCCGACCCACTCCATCATCATCGGCTCATCAGATTGGAAGGTTTTCGCCCTCCAGAGCAACCGCCCATGCCCCATCCGGAATACGAGCTGCTCGCCGCCGGGGACGGCCACGCTCAAGGTCGGATCCAGCAGCTGGATCAACTCATTGCTGAATCGATTCCGCCCGTTGAGCCGCATCAGCACAATCAGCGCTCTGGCCACTCGCCTCAAGAACCGGATGTAGGCGTTCGGCTTGAACCCCTGCCCCGTCTGCTCTTCCGGCAAGGGAAAGGTGATCCGTCTGAGCGTCTCGCGCATGTCTCGTTTCAAGAACGCCTCGACCGCATTCATTGGGTCGTGCCCTCGCCGGCCGCGACCGGCTCGGGGGCTGGACTCGACGGCACCGGCTCGGCGGCGACGGGGGTGGAGGACATGACACCCGGCGTCCCGGGCATGGAGAGGAGGATCACGCCGCCTTCCTGGACCCCCAGCGCCATGAGCCGTTGCTCCATGCGGCCGTCCCACCGCTTGGAGGCGACGATGAGGCAATCGTATGCGGCAGGGCTCACCGCGTCGAGGTCCTTCACCGGGTGGCCGAGGAACCGCTGCGCCGTCGGAGGCTCATCCACCACCCCGACGAGCTCCAGGCCCATCTCATGGATCGTCAAAAACGCGATCTCGGCCAGCTCGCCGGTGCCGCAGAGTAGGATCCGCCGGTGGCCCCGTTTGGCCACGAGGGTCAACTGCTCGCGCAGAAAGAAGCGCGCGCGGCTGAAGAGCTGCAGGGAGTACTGGACGAACTCGTAGGTCAGGCGGGATTTTTCCAGGATACCTTGCGGGGTGATCAGATAGCGGATGCGGCTGCGCTTGGTCCCGCTGATTTTGATATAGCCTTTCTGCACCAGGCGGCGCAGCATCAGGTTGGTCAGCCCGAGTGCTGCGCCGATGCGGCGGGAGAGCTCCCGTTGCGTAACGTCAGGGCTTTGCGTCACTTCGTTCAAGAGATGCATGTCCCGGTAGGTGCTTGGCTTCATCAGACGCCTACCGACTGGACACGCAGAAAGAGGTTACCATGTTCACGGTATGAACGCCTCAACGTTCGGGATAACGATGAAGACATCATGACGTTCAATCCTTGAACATCTTCGTCAAGCTTATGGGGCTTGTCAACAGAAATGTGGGGATCCTGCCAGGCTGTCGGGATCACTCAGGGATAAACCAGTAGTAATCACCCGTAAAGCCGACTTCGGCGAAGAGCCGCTTCCAATCATCCACATGCATGTAGGTTTCAGCCGTCAGGATCCACTGCTGCTGCAGCTCGCGTTCACGCTCCGTCCGCCACGCATCCACAGTGATGAAGGCGTGCGCACGCGTGACCCGCTGGATCTCCCGGAGGGCTTGCTTGCACGCCTCCAGCGGGAGGTTATGAATCGTGTTGATCGAGACCACCAACTCAAATGAGCGGTCCGGATAGGGCAGCGCTGCGACGTTCCCAACCCGCACGAACGGTTTAACCGCTTCATCCGCATGTTGGATCGCATACTCGGAGCAATCGATGCCCGCGACCGACGCCTTCGGCATGAGTTCGTGAACATCGCGCAGCATGAACCCTTTGGCGCACCCCACATCCAGAATGTGCGCATCTTCGGGAAGCCGGTAGTAGTCACGGAAGCGCCTGACCGTCGCCTGCCAAAACCGCGGGTGGTAGGTATACCCCCCGTAGCCATGCATGCGATCGCCGTCAAAGTAGTCCCGGCCGAACTGCTTCGAGAGCTGCCGGTCCGCAGCCGTTACCACCGCCGCGCGCTCCTCGATAGGACGTTGTGATTTCGGGTAACGATCGAGAAGGTTGATCTCAGCCATGGCGCGATTCGAGCGGCCCCACGACGGCCCGGATGGCCTGGGCCATCGCGGCATCGCTGGGGTAGTACTGCTCTTCCAAGACCATGCTCATGGGGGTGTGGCTATCCGGCAAGCAGACCCGCGCTGGAGGTGCCACCAGGCGCGGTCCCATCTGCTCGCACACCGTGGCGATGATTTCCGCAGCAACGCTGCCAGAGCGCCAGCTGGGATCTGCGACCACGAGCCGTCGCGTGCGGCCGACCGACTGGCAGACCGCGGCGTGATCCCAGGGAGAAACGGTGCGCAGGTCGATCACCTCGACCTCAACACCCTCCTTGGCCAGCTGTACTGCGACGCGCAGCGCCTGGGGGACCATCACCCCCATCGCCACCATCGTGACATCCCGGCCTGAACGCCGGATCATCGCGCGCCCAAACCGCACGCGATAGGGCTCCGCCAGCACGGTGTCGGACATTGAGAAGAGCGACCGATGCTCGATGATGATCGTCGGGTCTTCCCCGAAGATGGCTTCCAGCAGCAGTCCCTTCGCGTCATAGGCCGTCGACGGCATCGCGACCCGGATCCCCGGCAAGTGCGCAAACCACGCATGGAGACTCTTGGAGTGCTGCGGCCCCTGCCCCCAGCCCTTGCCCACGATGGCCCGGATGGTGACCGGCACGTTCGAGCGGCCGTTCGACTTGAACCGCCACAGCGCCAGCCAGTTGGTGATCGCGTCCATCGAGTAGAGCATGAAATCCAGGCGCTGATGCACCAGGACCGGACGGAGCCCTGCCACGGCCAAGCCGATCGCCGCCGATGTCATGAGGCTCTCGGCAACCGGAACATCCCGCACCCGCGCAAATCCGAAGCGCTCCACCAACCCGGTCGTCGTCCCGAACACGCCGGACTTGTAGTCGACCAGCTGCCCCAGGACCACGACATCCTCGCACAGCTCCATCGCCTGGGCGAGCGCCTCGTTGATGGCCTGCGCGTAGGTGAGCGTTCTCGCCGACGCCTGGGAACGAACGGGACGCGCTGGCGAGGCCGCGTGGAGTTCAATAGGGCGCGGGGATGGCATCGGCTTGATCGTGGTTGAAGGTTTCGGCATTGGCGTCAAGGAGCAGCCGATCCGCCACCGGGCTGCTCGGGCTGCAGTTCAGGTCGCGCCAATCCGTCACGCTCGGGAAGGGGCTGCGCTTGGCGAATGCGAATGCCTCCGCGAGCTCCTCGCGGATCTCGGTGAGCATCGCGTCCTTCCTCGCGGGAGTCAGCCACCCCTGAGCGAGCAGCTGCTCCTCCAGCAGGAGGATCGGGCAGTTCGCCTTCCAAAAGGCCCGCTCCTCAGGAGGACGGTAGCCAATGTGATCGTCGTCCTCCGGCCCGACATGGCCGTTCCACCGGTACGTGAAGGTCTCCACAAAACAGGGACCGCGCCCGGCCCGGGCTTCGCCGATCGCCTCCGCCAGCACCTGGTGGACGGCCACGACGTCATTGCCGAACAGCGTCCACGTCTTCGCCTTGAAGCTCGCGACGCGCTCGCTGAGGTTATCGGCCGGCTGCCGTTTCCAGAGCGGTGAATAGGTCGAGTAGCGGTTGTTCTCGCAGACGAACACGAGTGGAAGTTTGTGCAGTGAGGCAAAGCTGATCGCCTCCCAGAACAACCCTTCGTCCAGCGCCGCTTCGCCAAACCCAGTCACCGCAACCTTGGGATACCCCTTCACTTGGAGTCCCAGCGCGGCACCCACCGCAATCCCCATCGCGCCGGCAAGAATGGCCCCGCTGTAGAAGCGGCTGGGAGAAAACGAAATGTCCTGCGAACCCGCCTTGCCGCCGTTGGCTCCCGCGTCTCGGCCATACAACTCGGCTAATAACGCCCGCAGAGGGGCGCCCTTGGCCAAGTAATACCCATGGGAGCGGTGATGGCTGAAGAGGTAGTCCTCCGGCTGGATGAGCACTGAGAGCGCAGCCGGGGCAGCCTCCTGTCCAACACAGAAGTGGGTGGGACAGCGCATTTCATCCGCCGGGTGATACTCCGTAATGATCGACTCTTCGCACATTCGTAGGCGGAGCATGAACTGATATAGCCGCAGCACCAGTTCAGGTTCTGTCCCCTTCAAGGAGAGGCCCTGGTACCTCCCCGTCTTGAGAATCGTCTCGTGATTCACCTTAGCCATGGCCCGCCATCTCTGTTGAGACACAGGACGCTAACCCTTCCTGGAGCGATGTAAATCGGAATGTAGGAAATGCTTTGAGGACCGCTGTCGTGTCGAAATACCGGTGCGTCACCGGACTGCTCCGCGGCTGGTATTCAATCTGCACTGGCTGCTCAAGGAGCCCTACCACCGCTTGTGCCACGTCGTAGAACGAGGTCGAAACCCCGGTGGCCACGTTGAGAATACCCTGGCTGCCATGCAGCACCCCCAACGTGATCAAGCGGCTCAGGTCCTTGATGTACAGGTGGTCACGCTTTTCTTCACCGTGGCCGAACAGCGTGATGACGTGCTCGGTGACGGCGGTCCGCGCAAAGCGGTTCGGCCCGTAACTCTGGTGCGGATCCTCGGCTCCATACAGCGCGCTGGGACGGAGGATCAGCAGCGGGATCTGAGATCGCTTCACGGCCTGCGTCAGCATCAGCTCTCGCCCGACATGCATCAGGCCGTGGAAGGTCGAGGGGCTGCAGCACGACGTTTCACGCACCGGATTGGCCGCATCATTATACACAGCATCCGAACTGATGTACACGACGTGGGAACACGCCGGCTCCTCGAGCGCGGCGCTGACGTGCTGCCCCATCAGCAGGTTGCGCATGAGGGTCTGGACGTCCTTCCCCTTGTCCGGGGTGATGGCGGAGACGACGGCAAGAGTGTCCTCCGGGCGGAGGAGACCTCGAAGCGCCGCCGTGGACTCCGGCCGGCAGAGATCACTCTCCCGGGACGAGAGCGGGAGGGTCTCGATGCCCAACCGCGTCATCTCCTCCACGAGCGCGCGGCCCACGAAGCCGGAGGCGCCAAGCACCACGACCCGCGAGGGCGGCACCGGCGCTGCGTGGCGATGGCGAATCATTGAGTGATGCTCCCATCGGCTGCAGGAGATCCCAGCCGCAGGTGCCTCAATCCCAGCGCGCGACACCGCTGCCGATCGAGCGCGCCAAAGGGATCAATGATCACCCGGCCCGCCATCTGCTCGCGAATCTGCGCCACATCAATCGTAGAAAACTCAGGCCAGGGGGTCATCACCACCAAGGCATCCGCATCCCGGCACGCCTCCAGGGCTGATGCCGCTTGGGTCACGTTCGCCGCGCGATCCTCCAAGACCACCTGTGGATCGTAGGCTTGAATGGAACATGGCGCCAGCGCCTCGATCAGCGCCAGTGCCGGCGAGTTCTTTGTGGATTGGGTCTCGGGCTTGTAGGCCAATCCCCACATCGCGATCGTCGGCTGAGGACACGCGGGGAGCACGTCGGTATGAATAGCGCGCAAGGCCCAGTCCCGACGATAAAGACTGTTCGCCACCCATGCCTCAACCACGCCGACATCGGTTCCCCATTCGCCGGCTAACGTGCGGACCGTCACCAGGTCGCGCTCCAGATTCCCTCCAGCAAGCCCCAAACCCGGGTTGAGATACGCATGCGAGCCGATCCGCCGATCCAGCCGAAGCACCGGGGCGATGTCAGACCAGTCCGCCCCGATGGCTTCGCACAGCTCCGCCAGCGTATTCGTGGCTGAGATGGACGCGGTCAACAGCATGTTGATGGCGACCTTGGCCAGCTCAGCGCTTTCATAGCGCATCCGCAGGATCGGGCACCCAAAGCTCCCCAGCCACGCGGCATACGGCGCCGGCAACGGAACGGCCGGATCCGGACAGCCCACGATAAACCGCTCGGGGTGCATGCTGCGCTCTACCGCGCGCCCGAAGACCAGCGTCTCCACCTGGTAATACAGGACGTTCCCCGCCCCAAGATGGCGCGACTCACGCTGCGCTGCAAGCTGGCGCGTAAACCCGGGCGGCACTTGGCTGAGGACGACGAGCACGGTGTCCGCAGCCGCCTGGTCGGTCACGCCGTCAATTAATCGCCGGAGGGAGGACAAGTCGCTTCGGTTCTCGCGATCCGTGGTGACGTCCGGGGAAAAAACGATGAGATCGCATGCGCGCAGATCTGCGGCATCGGCCGTCCATCGCAGACGCGAGCGGTTGGCGGCCACCAACTCCGGCAGGCCGGGCTCGAACACCTCAAGCCGCCCGACCTGGAGGTTGGCGCAGCGGCCGGAGTCAGGGTCGAACCCGACGACCTCGCAGCCTTGCGCTGCCGCCGTGATGCTCGAGACGACCCCGAGATGGGATAACCCAGCGAAGCCGATCATCCCACCATCTGCCTGAGCCCCGCCTGTTGGCGGGGCGTACGGCGGGCTGAGCCTGCTGTTCTCGCGTCCCACCGTCCGCCGCGCTCGCAGCGACATCCGAGGAGAATCTTCATGGCAACTATCCCTTTACACCAAGTAATTTCGTGGTAGAATGCCTTTTGCTATGGTTTGGATTAGGAAAGTCCTTATCCTCTTCTTGGAAGCACTCGGAGCTGCCGTCCTAATGGCGTATGGATGGCTTCCTCCAAATGTGTTGTTCCTCCTGACCTTTATAGCTTTCTTCGTAGTATTCCCTCGATTTTTCTCTCAACTATTTTCTGGAAAACAAGGGTGGGTCTTTGCCATTGTGATCTTTTACTTTCTGTTTTTTCCACCAGAACCGCTTCAAAAAGTCTCCGAACTTTGGAATGGAACTCAAACCAGCCATTCGCCTAAAGATGGTTGTGCAGTTATTGAATTTAAGAATGAACCACCTTTTGTCAAACGAGAGGTTCTAACGATAAGTTCGGAAGTTGCATATTTTTTCAATCTTCAGGTCTCAAATAAATCCTGCGACGCAACACTCCATGTTATTGAGTGGAAAATCATCAATCTTCAACGTAGAGAAGATAGACGATTTGCACCTTGGGGAGAAATCTACTCGGCTTCGCTTGAATGGGATGCGCGTCCGTATATTGCGCGCAAGGATCATGTGTGGATCGCATTTGCTCACATTTTTTCCGCAGCGCTTCAAGCAAAGAAAGAAACGCATTTGTCGGCTTGGAACTCCGGCCTTCCAAACTTTCGTTTCAATATAGCATCCTGGCACCCCGCCATGACATCCCATCTAGAGCCTGGCATATATCGCTTCACTCTTATGGTTTCTTTTGATAATGCTCCGCCTGCGGAATCCGTGTTTGAACTCAACTGGCCTGGGGATCATCATGACAATATGGAACAAATGGCTCACAAAATTAAGATCAGAAAGCTGTGAAAGAGCATGTTGACTACTAGTAAGTTCAAAAAACTTATCAAGCAGGCCGCCCAGCCCGTGCGAGCATCGGGAAAAAGAGCGAAGTCGGCCACTCGCGCTTCGAGTAGCGGTAGGCGAACTCGTTCACGTACTGCTGCAAATACTTCGGAGAGACGGCATGATACGTCCCGCTGATGCTGCGCTTCAACTGGCTCCAAAACCCTTCGATGGTGTTGGTGTGAACTTTCCCGCGAACGTATTTACCCGACGAGTGGTTGATGGTGCGGTGTGTGTAGCCCTTGCGCGTCCGCCGGTAGGTCGTGAACTCGTCCGTCATCAAGGCCGCGCCTGGCTGAATATGCTTCTCGATAAAGGGGCGCACCGTGTCCGCCGAGAGGTTACTGACCACGCTGGCGGCCAAGCGTCCGTCGCGCTGGACAGCTCCCAAGACAATGCTTTTCCCTGCGGCTCCCCGTCCGCGCTTCCCAGGCTGGACGCCGCCGATGTAGGTGTCGTCCATCTCCACAGTGTGCGAGAGCTTCCGGGCGGGCGTGTGGAACAGGACGCGGATTTGCTTTGCCATGCGCCACGCCGTTTTGTATGTCACCCCAAGTTGTCGCTCAAGCTCCTTGGCCGAGACGCCGTTCTTGGAGTTGGCAAACAGGTAGATGGCATAGAACCAACTCTTGAGCGGGGTATCCGACTTATGAAAGATCGTGTCCGCCAAGGAGTGCAGTTGATAGCCGCAGTATTGACAGGCATAGCACTTACGCTCCTTGACGCGGTAAAACGTGGTGCGTTTGTCACAGCCAAGGCAAATGCGTAACGCGCCATATCGGTTCTTGAAAATCGCCTTCAAGCAGGCGGTATCATCGGGGTATTGCGCGTTGAAGTCTTTGATCGTGAACCGTTCCATCTGCCGTTCCTCCTTGGTTGTGAGAAGAGGATAGCAGATGCGATACTTGTTGTCAAGGGATAATTACCATCTTCATTATGTCACTGCGACAGACAGGTGGTGAGACGCCTCAGCGGTGCGCGCGATATCCGACAAGGCCGAGCCGATCCAGAGATCATGCTCGAGGTTCGTCCCGCCGGTCTGGCACAAGGCGTCAAAATACTCATATTCCAATTTCCAGGTCGGATCGGCGCACTCGACCGTCTGCACCTCTTCGCGCGGTTTGCCGCTGGGCAACACCCGGTGACGCACAGCGAAGACGCTCGGCCCCCACTTACAGAGGCCCTGTACGTGCGCGCTGCCCGACGAGCCGAACACATCCAGGGCAAACGTGTTCCGCCACGACAGCAGCGTGGCCTCACACGTCAGGCTCGGTCGGCCGGTGGACCCGAAGAGCACGTAATCCGGAGCTTGGTTCTCGAAGCGATTCACGCTCCACGCCTCAAAGGGCGCGCATCCCTGGCCGAACAGGAAGAGGGCCAGATCCAGTAGATGCGACCCCAGGTCCGGAATCACGCCGAGCCCGCGATCGCGCCAGGTGGACTGCTTGACGTCCCGCGCCGTGCCGTTACCATAGAACAGCCGCGCCCGGTAGACGGTCCCGATTCCCCCGATATCCAAGAGTTCTTTCACACGAACGAGATGCGGTTCGAACCGATGGTTGTACGCCGTGTAACAGGCCGCGTGGTGGGTCCGGGCCAGTTCGCCGAGCCGACGGAGCTTGTCCGGATCGGACGCCAGTAGTGGTTTTTCGACGAGCACGTGCTTACCGTGGGAGAGCAGGTAGGTCAACAGCGCGTCCTTGGCCTCATCCGGGGTGCAAACCAGCGCGCGGTCAAACACCTCGAGCGGAACGCGCTCAATCGTATCGTAGTGCGCTTCTGGAATGGCAGGGTCCACGGTGGCGACAACGTCCGCGCCCGCGACCGCCATCCGCTTCTTTCCCTGGATGCCGAGGCCAACGATCACCGTCCTCACGCGTACTCCATTCGCTGCTCGACGGCGTTAAGCTTTTTCAGGACATCCGCCGGATCGACGGGGTTGTTGCCTTCATGCTCGCAGGCCACCGCGGCCGCCATGCTGCCGAGAATGGAGGCGATGACCTGGGAGCCGGTGGTCGCCAAGGCCAGCGTCGAGTACGCCAGCAGCGCATCCCCGCTCCCCACCGGGTCCACGACGTTCTCCGCAAAGCTATCGACGGTGAAAAACGACCGCACATCGCTATTGGGCGCTCGGTAGGTGAGAATGCCCCGGTCCCCGAGCTTCAGGATCAGCGTCTTGCAGCCCGCCTTCTTGTACAGATCCAGCGCCAGTGGCCGGATGACGGAATCCTGGTCCCCTAAGGCAAACCGCGCCTCCCGCTCGTTCGGGGTGATGAGGTCGCATCCCTGGAAGTCCAGGATGTTGCCCCAGCGGCTCGCCACCTGGCTGTCGGCGACCCGCAAGGCGCCCGCGGGGAGACAGTCGGTCAACTGCGGGATGGTTGCCCGGCTGAACATCCCGTGCCGGAAGTCGCTGAAGATGACGGCGTCCGTCGTGCTGCCCGAGAGGGCCTCCACCAACTGCTCCAGCAGTTTGTCGGAAATCGGCCGGTTATCCAGCGTATCGACCTTCAGGACGCGGTAGCCGCCGGCGATGAATACGGTCTTCTGGGTGGTAGGGCGAGTATGGTCCACGAAGGCATCGCAGGCAATCCCGTACGAGGCCAGATCCTGCAGGACGAAATCTTTGAGCGGGTCCTCGCCCAGCACCGTCGAGAACCGCACCGTACCTCCGGCCTTCTGCAGGTGCTTCGCGACAACGGCGGCCCCGCCGGAAAAATCGGCCCGCCGCTCATACTTGAGGCTGAGGGTCGGCGTCTTCGCCATGCCGCCGAGCGGCGTGCAGTAGGCGTAGGAATCAACAATGGTATCCCCCACGACATGGACGCGCACCCCGGCACAGGAGGTCAGCGCCGCGCGTAGCTTCTCGAAGGTGACGCCTTCGGATTCCATCAGGGTCGTCAGTTTCTCCGCCGCGATATTCGGCGGGGTGTGCTCCAGGAACGCGGAAGAGGAGAACACGACGTCGCCGGGCGTAAAGATGATCTCGCCCCCGTAGCTCTCCAGCACCTCGACCTCTTCGCGTGTCTTCGGGTGCAGGCCGTCCTTGGAGTCCTTGAAGTACGAATAGCCCTTGGCAAAATAGTCCGGCTTGAGGAACTTGATGTTTTCCACCGGCGTGGGATGCTCATCGATGAGCACGTAATCCACCACCTCGAGCGCCGCGAGGTTCATGGCTCGAAGCTCCTGGGGAACGAACGGACGGAAATTGGCTTTGCCGATATGGGCGTCGCAGGTGAGGCTGACGACTAAGAAGTCGGCTTTGCTCTTGGCGTACATCATATGGCGCACATGGCCGGGATGGACCAGGTCAAAAGTCCCGTGGCACATGATCACCGAGCGCGACCGCGGCCGGGGGCCGATGATTTGGAGCAGCTCTTCGCGTGTCTTGATTTTGCGGCGGTAGTCGTGGTGTTCCACGGTGGTTATGACCTCCCTGAGAGCGCGGCGAACCATCCGGCCGTCGCTGCCTGAATGGAATCAGGATCCCATACCGGTGCCTGGCGCCAATCGTCGATCTGCTGCAGCATGGCGGCGACTCCTTCCTCGAAGGACACGCGCGGCTCCCACCCCAGGTGCCGGCGGATCTTGGCAATATCGGCCCAGGTGCAGTCAGGCTCGCCCGGCCGCTTGGGCACATGCACGATGCGGCCGCCGCCCAGCAATTCCACCAAGCGGTTGACCGGCTGCGGCTGGCCTGCCCCGACGTTGTAGATCTCCCCCACCCGATCGGATTCCGCCGCCAGCAGGAACGCCCGGGCCAAGTCGGTCACGAACACGAAATCCCGCCGCTGGGTGCCGTCGCCGACCACGGTGAACGGCTTGCCTGCGAGCTTCTGCGCCAGAAACACGCCGAAGACCGCGCCATAAGCCCCGGTCGTGCGCGAGCGCGGCCCGTAGGCGTTGAAGATGCGGATGGAGTTCACCGGCATCCGGTAGACCTTGGCCCAGTGTAGTGCTGCCTGCTCTCCCAGATGCTTGCTCAACGCGTAGGGATACTGCGGATCGATGGGTGCCTGCTCCGTGGTCGGCACCTCCGTGGTCAACCCGTAACAGGAGGAGGAGGCAGCGTACACGAACTTCTTGACCCCGGCGTGGCGCGCGGCCTCCAGCGCGTGGATGGTCCCCATGACGTTGGTGGAGAGATAGTCGACGGGCCGGTCGATGGAAGGCACGATGTCGCCGATGCCGGCGAAATGGAACACCGACTCAGCCCCGGCGACGAGGGGGTCCCCGGGTCGAAGGGCCTTGACATCGCGGGCCTCAAACACAAGATTGGGATTGCCGCGGTGGTGTGAGAGGTTGTCCAACCGGCCGCACGAGAGGTTATCAATCCCGTGCACCCGGTAGCCCCGGTCGAGCAGCAGGTCGACCATATGGCTCCCGATGAATCCGGCGGCCCCCGTCACCACAGCTAGACGGCGTGCTGCGCGCATATCAGCGCACGGGCTCCACAACAAGCCTGGGTGTGATCTTCTTCACCATCCTCACATTCACATACCGGTCATCCGTGAGGCTATTCGGCAGCTTCCCGGCTTGAAACGCGCGGCAGAGATCCCTAATGGCATCCTCAATCGACCGCCTGGGGACAAACCCCAGCCGCTGGGCGATTTTCTTGGACGACACGTGGTAGGAGCGGAGGTCGTTCGTCGGACGGGTCTCGATCCGAATCGGCCCGCCGTCCGGCATTTCCCGCTCCACAACCACACGGACCATCTCAGCCAATTCCGACACGGTGTGGTTCTGGGAGGCGGCGTTGAACATCTCGCCAGCAATCATCCGATCCGGGAATTCCAGCAATTGCACGTAGAGCTCGGCGCGATCCTCGATGTGAATGTTCGGCCGCTTCTGCGATCCCCCGAAAACGGTGATGACGCCTTTATTGACGGCAAGATTGGTGAGAATGTTGACCGTCAGGTCCAGCCGCATGCGC
>JAUYPJ010000087.1 GCA_030697665.1 Candidatus Omnitrophota bacterium | reverse complement strand
GTGCTCCCTCAGACCAGATCATCGTTTAAGGTTCAAAGTTTAGATGACACCACGGAACCACGGAAGCGCCACTGATACACGGAACGTTGCTCGACGAGCAGTTCTCTGTGTTTCTGTGGGATTCCCTGTCATCCGTGGTGTGGCGAGGCGTTTTTCCGCAGCCTGTTAGAGCGTGGGTTCCTCGCGCACCTGGACCACCCCAGCCGGCGTGACGGTCAGCCGGAAGAGCAGGTTGTGGGAGGCGGCGCGGAGGGCGAGGGACAGCGTGGGCAGCCGCCCTGCGCGGTCCACGGTGACACGCTCGGGAACATCGAGCAGCTGGAGGCCCTGCGGCAACCAAATCGTCCGCTCAATGATCTCCACCCGAGGCCTGCCCTCGATGGCGACGACCTGGAAGCCGCTGCGCGACTCGTTGACCCGCAGCTCAACGATCCGTCGCTGCGAGAGGGCGCGCCAGTGCATGGTGTAGAGCGCATCGCTCAGCTCCTGCAGGGTGGAGCGGTAGCGCAGGAGCTCGATGGCGTCTCGCCGGGTTCCGCCGTTGACCGAGACGCCCACCAGCGCGGTCACCAACATGAAGGCGCCGACCTGGGCGGCCTTGACCAGCGGCCGCACCGAGAGGCGCATCAGTGGGACGTCGGCGCGGGCGTCCAGCCCCAGCGGAGGCGCAGGTGCCATCACGCGAGATGAGTGGCTACTGATCAGCATACACGACGTCCTCGTGCAGGAGATTCGAGATCCTCGACACACGACACAAACGCCCATCCGTCGTGGATGGGCGCATATCGAGACGTATTGACCGGCAGCCCAACCCCCCTCCCGGTGGAGTAGTCAGTCATCAGTAGTCAGTGAGCAGTCAACACTGCCTACAGCCTACTGACTACTGCCTACTCCCGACAGGGGTTGTGGCTTTGCGCCCTATCCTTACGGATAGTTTGCCGACATCCACCACCACGTGCGGTGGCGAATGCTCCCGCTGGAACAGCGGGATTGATCGGTCGATCAGCTTGTCAAGGAAGTGACGTGCTGGAGAAAGTATGCCTGATCGTCTGCGGGAACGTCAAGGAGGACAACACTGAGGGACTACCTTACATGCACTGTTCACACCACGGAACCGAAAGCGCCATAGAAGCACGGAAACGGCTCCTTGAGGATGGCTCCCCGGATGTGCCAGTATTCGACCCGCCTGCGCCAAGGCTTCGGCGGGCAGGCGCGGCCGACCGGGGTGGGCTGAGCCCGAGATCTGGTTCCGAATCGTCTATGTCACTCTCTGGACGACCGCAACGGCGCGCCCGTCGCCGCTTACCACGAACAGACCGTCGAAGTCGCTCTGGGGGGCCAAAAGAGGCTTTCGAGAACGGCAACATCGGCACCCTGACGCGCCGAGTGCCCGTCGACCGGGTCGTGAGTGCCATCCCGCCACCCAGATGACGCCAATATGTTCCTTGGGGACCCAATACGGATTCCCAGATCGACGATCCGAACCGGCAGATCGAGGAGTTCCAGAAGCAGCTGCCGCAGGTCCCGCGGTAGCGGGATCCAAGAACTTAACCCGCAGCGGCTAGATTCGGCTCTGGCTCGGATTCAGCCGATCACGGTACTGCGCTTCGAGCCGACGGGCTTCCGCTTCGCTTGTCGTCGGTCTGAATCGAAAGGAAGTAATACCCCGCTTGTTGCTCACTTGCTGCCGAATCCTCTGCTGGATCCTGCCAGCTCCGGCACTGCCCACGTATTTGCTCCCCGAACGCCGGTTCAGAACGTAAACGCCAGATTGATTCGGGACTGCTGAGAGATTCTTCTCGGTCACCCGTTTCGTTTGACTCAGTCTGCCAGCCATCACGTCACCTCCGTTCGACTTCACACACATCACGCGTCACACCCAAAGCTCGGTCAACCTGCTTTGGTCAAAGTTCAGGCACCGCTCGATCACTTCGCTGGAGACGCCAAAGCGGGTCGCCATGATGTCCGTCATCAGGGCTTTGGCGAAATCGGTTTCCTTCGACAGCCCCTGCGCTTTTACCTGTTTCGCAGCCGCCTTCAGCTCCTGTTGCAGCACGTCGCCCGGCACCAGCGCAAGACCACCGAAGCTGTACGCCTGCCATTCCAGGCGGGTGTAGTCTAACTCCGGCACACCCATGAGGAATCGCTTCCAGGCCTCGATGCCTCGAAAGCGATGGGCCTTGAAGAGCTCGGCGTGGAGCACGACATGCCCCACTTCATGCGCCAGGGTAAACCGGTAGCGGCTGGGCCGATGCTCGTAGACGAACTGGTCGACCGAAATCTCGGAGAGGTCGCTGGAGGTGAAGCCGTCCACATCGTAGGCCTCGAGCAGGCCTGGCAACGGGACGATGTCGAGCCTCATTTGAAACTCGATGATCTGCTCGATTGGGATCGGAATCTTCCTGGAAGGCTGGTAACGTTTGAGGAATGCCTCCGCTGCCGCTCGAAGCTGATTGTAGGTCACGTGTGGGACGTTGAGCGACATGCGCGGGGTTACTCACCCTTGATCTTCTTCACCAGTTCATCGAGTTGCTTGCCGGTGAGGCGCTTCCCACGAAGGGTCCTGAAGACGAGCGGAAGTTTCGCCACGAGCTGCTCATCCTCCAACAGCTCGTCTGGCAGTCGTCCCTTGGCCGCAGCCGCCAGATCGAAGAAGGTATACCAGCCGTCACTTCCCTGTTTCAGTCCCAGGCATCTCGCGTACTCTTCCAGTCGCTTGCGATCCTGGGGAGGCGGAAGCAGGCCCCGCTCCAACCGGCTCAGATTGCCTGGGTCGAGCTGGTGCTTGAGGCAAAATTCCCGCAGGGTCAATCCCAGCGTCTGACGCTTCGCCTTGAAGAATTCCCCGAAGACTGCTGAGGGCTTCATGCTCCTCACCTCCTTCAGTTGTATAAACTATACAACACCTGAAGACTTTCGTCAAGATGGCTGAATTGGATCAGAGCGGAACGGCTGCGGCAGGGTCGAGTGGTTGGAGTTACTCTACATCTCGCTGCTTCTTTTCCTCAAGGAGGACCCTTAAGGCCTTCCCGCCGGTTCCAAGGAACCCCGCCATGTTCTCGAAGTACTGAGGTGTTAGGGGCGTCAGCACAATCTCGCCGTTTTTCTCGCCGAAGCGCACTCGAGTCCCCTTCTTGATGTGGAACATGGCGCGGATCTGTCTTGGGATGACGAGCTGGCCTTTCGTACCGACGATGGCTGATTCCATGTGTCCTATCGCTCAAGCGTCCTAACCGAGTGCGACGGCCCAGATCAGCTAGGCGGGACTATTTAGGACGGCACCTGTCTTTCCGAGATGCCTGTCCCCCGGTGCCTGGCACCTTTCTTTTCCAGGGACTCGCAGTGGACCCCCAGTGCCCCTGGGTCGTTCAGGAGTGCGAGGTGCGTGCCTTGAGGGGAGCGGTGAGGAGATCGATGAACTTCCGTGCCGGCAACGACAGCTCGGCGCGTTTACGAGTGAGCAACCCAATGGAACGGTCGGCCGGGCCGTCCGCCAGGTCCAGGGCTTTCAGTGTCCCGCGTTGCACCTCATCCACCACCGTGATGCGGGGCACCAGGGCGAGCCCTAAGCCCACCTCAACAGCGCGCTTTGTGATCTCGATGTTGTCGAACGCATGCATCACCTTCACACGAATATTCGTTTTCCGCAGCATTTCGTCCACAGGAAACTCGGCTTGCGGAACGATGAAGGGCTGTCCGTGCAGCTGCGCAAGGCGGACCTGCTTCTTGCCGGCCCAGGGGTGTTTGGGAGGCACGATCAGGACGATCCGTTCCTTCTTGAAGGGGAGGATCGTCAACTGGGGGTGCGGCTTGGGGGAGTCGACAATGCCGACTTCGATCCGGTCGGCCAGCACCGCCTCGTAGACCTCCGTATCCTTGAGGTACGTGAGCAGCAGGTCGACCTTCGGATGGTGCTTGAGGAAGATGCTCGTGTACCGGGGCAGCTCGTACAGTCCGATCGTGTAAATGCTCCCGACTCTCAGCCGGCCAACCACCTCGCTCGTCGGCTCCTTGAGCGCGTTCTCGAGCTGTTCATACCGCCGCACGATCTCCTGACTGGCCTCAAGGACCAGCACCCCCGCACGGGTGAGCCGAATCTGGCCGCGGCCACGTTCCACGAGCCGATGGCCCAATTTCTCCTCGAGCGCCTTCAGGTGATGGCTGAGCGCCGGCTGCGTGAGGTAGTTGCGCTGGGCCGCTTCGGTGAAGCTCTGAGTCTGCACCAGATCACAGAACAGGCGCAGGGAACGGATCATGATGAGAATATTTCATATAACATATTCGTAGTATGCATTTGATTTATACAACGTGGCGTGCGATTATACAAGTGGATCGTGAGTGGGTACGTTGAGACGGCGGCCCCGCATCGTGGGCTGACGTCTCAAGAAAGGGGAGGGTGTCATGAGCGAAGTGTGGTTGCCCCTGGTTGAGGACGGGAGGGAAACGTTGACCATGCAATGCAGCGCCTCGAGCCTAGACGCGTGGTGGCTACCAGGCACACGCGAGCGCTGTACTTGGGTCCAGCGTCATCAGAGGAACTCTTGGCGTTGATCTCGGCTGGAGGCAGCATTGGAGGAAGACATGGGTAAGCAGCGAGCTTTCCTGCAACGGTGGCAGACCAGACGGCACATTGATCATCAGGAGGGGGCGCGCACGGCCTACGCGCTGTATGAAACAGCGTGGGCGGACGCATGGTCGCACTTGGACGACTGGTTCATGACCGAGGCGTTTTTCATCGGGCGAGGCAGGGTTCGTCCCGGCATCGCGTGACTACGCGTGCACGGCATCGTCCGGTACGACGAACAGCCTCGCTTCGTGTGATTCGGACCACGCTCGAAACTCGGCTAAGATCACCCCGTCGCCCCCGCCGTATCTCAGATAGAGGTTCTTCAGCGAACAGGCTGAAGGGTTTTCTATATGTGGGGGTGAGAATTACGTCGCGTTCGAAGATTTTGAGGCCCTGCTCGAAATCGTGGTGGTTGGCCTTCTCGTGCCGCGCAATGTGATCCCGGATGGCCTCCTGCTCTCGACGCCAAGCGGTTGATTGCTCCTGCCAGAAGTCCTCGGTAATCTTGCCGTCCAGCATGTCCAGATAGGCCTCGCTGAATCGTCGCGCATTGCGCGTTCAGCGCCTCAAGCTGGTCCTCTATGGCAGACCTCCGCAACAGCCTGCCCTACAAACGACCAGAGCGGAGTCCCTCGATGAAGGAAACATCCGCTCTGCGCCGTTTGACTGGCTCCCCGAACTATGCAGTAACCAGAACCTTTCGCTTCAAGGTGGTGATGGGTCCAGCTCGGCGGAAAGCAACGTATCGGCTACTACCGGATTCGGTCGCTCACGCGGCGTCACCGGAGTCGCTCCAACTCCCTGGCGTAGCCCTGTGGGAATGGGTGGTTGCTCGGATTCGCTTCATTGGCTTACTTCATCTTATCCTTCGCCCACAGCTCCAGGATTCGGCTGGCCGGGCCGCGCCAGAAGACGCCTGACACCAGGACGTTGGTCTGCAACTTGGGGGTCTGGACGGGCTTGAGCAAAGCGAACCCCCTCCCCGCGGGAGCTTGTGCGGATGGCGGAAGACGTCAGGCGAGGCGGGAGATCACCGAGGATCAGGTCAGGTGGAGGGTTCGATACAACCATCCGCCCAGCCATCCCACGAGAGGCGGTAGGCCCATCGACGCCGCAAACCGGACGAGCGCCACGTTGGGGCCAAGGATGGGCAGCTCCCAGACGAAGAATCGGTTGAGCCCGATCAACGCCCACGCGGCGATGTACGCGCACACCGGACCCACCGCCGCGCCTTTCGAGAGGAACGAGGCCAAGATCGGAAAGTGGGTGAACGGCCCGCCTGGGGTCAGCATCCCGGCGACGGTGCCCACCCAGACCCCTCTGGCGCCTGAGCCTTCGCCCATCCACCGGCTGATCAGTTCCGCCGGCAGCAGGACATGGAGAAACCCGGCCAGCGCAAACCCTAAGAGGAGATTCGGCAGCACGCCGACAAACAGCCCCGCCCCGCTGGCTAGGGCCTGCCCGACGCGCTGCGGTCCGCCCACGCGCCACGCCATCACCGCGCAGCCCAGGACCAGCATCCCCACGATCACCCACGAACGCCACATGGAGCCGGAAGGCAGCATCATCCCGCCTTCGACGTCGCCGCGCGAGCGGGAGGCGCCGCGGGACGAAACAGGCCGAGGCTGGCGGTGTAGCCGTGGAGAAAATTCGTGCCGCCGATCGGACCGATCTCCCCGTTGCAGAAGAACCCGCCCACGGGCAGCTTGCCGCTGACCATCTGAATCGTCTTCACATCGTGATGGGCGGTTCCGTACAGCGCCTTGCCCCGTCCGGTGCAGTTGAACAGCAGGCACCCTGCCGGGGGCAACTGCTGGGAAGCGCCGAGGGACTGCTGGAGCAGCCGGCGCAACTCCTGGCGGGACGTGCTGGGGTCCCGCAGTTGGAACTGCAGCGTCTGTCCCATCCGCGCCTGCTCGGCCACGGCGATCGCGCCGCTGGCGGGATCCAGGCCGAGGATGTTCCGAATGAGGAAATCGCCGGCCCCGAACGCCTGGCGCATCTCATCGACCACCAGGCCGACGAAGATGGCGCCTCGCTGGGCCAGCTCCCGATCCTCCCGGGAGAGCCCGATGAGGACTTCATTCAGCACCGCCAGGGCCTGCCGGCCTCCGAGCTCCCAGATGATCTGCTCTTCAGCCTTCGTAACGACATACGGCCGGCCGATGGGACGGCAGCCCTGCGAGATGATCGTGTCCATCGCGATGTTGCCGGTCATCGCCACCCCCACCGCCCCCTCACGGCTGACCTCGGTCTGCAGGAAGAGCAGGTGCTCGCCGGCCGCTTGCCCACCGCTGACGAGCCCGCCGACCATGGGACAGGCGCGGTAGGTCGCATTGATCTCCTCGAGGAGCTTGGGCGCCTCGCAGGTGTACGGATCGGCCAGGAGGAGGAACGCGGGATGCGCCTCGGGCGAGGCCCCGATCTTATCCACCCAAAATCCGCCCGGCGAGGAGCGCGTCAGCTCATCCGGCGACACCAGGAAGGGAAACAGGCGGACGTCCGGCAGATGGGCTGCGATGATGGAGAGCGCGGGGACCCACTCCAGCTCCTGGCTGCCGCCGATGATCCCGCTGCCGCTGCAACCCACCAGCACCTTCGGGGCGAGCCGCGCATGGAGGCGCGCGAGCCACTCGGGCCAGGAGGCGCGGTAGATGGTCGAGGCGAACACGCACGCCAGGTCGCATGACGCGCCCCCGAGCTGCTCGGTGACCTGACGGCAGGCGTTCTCGAGCGCCTCCTCGGCGTTGATCGCATCGCTGATCCCTGACGTAAACCGCATCGCCGCAGATATCATGAGTTCAAGCTTAGAGGTTGCGGCGACGCTTGTCAACGTTCCGACGGGGTGGGGGCCTCGTCCAACACCCAGGCGGCCGGCACCACGTAGGACTGGAGCGGCGCCGGTGCGCGGGCCAGCAGGCGGACCGTCGTCATCACGATCACCGGGCCCTGCGGCTCCTCAGAGAGATCGACATCCGGCAGGGCGAGGATCGGACGCGCTCGACGGCATCGGTGGGCCAGGGCGGCGTGGGTGGACGCGGCAATCTCCTGCGGGCGACCGATGGTGAGCCGATCCTGATGCTCAAGGATCCACAGCTCGTGGGCCCGATAGACGCTGATCGGCAAGCGCAGGAAGACGGTGGTCTCCTGATGGGGCCGACGATAGCCGATGTTCACGATCCCCTCGCCGGCCGTCTCGACGCCCGTGAAGGTCCCTTCCACGAGACGCGCGCCCAGCAGGCTGACCTGGTGGAACGTCTTGACCACCGTCCCCTGCAACCCATCGACGCTTCGAGCCGGCAGGGACCATCCAATCAGCCCCTGCGGACGTCCCACCGGCCATCCGGCGACTCGGTTCACATCCCCGCTGACGTGCTGCACCCAATCCACCAGCTTGTTCACGCGCAGCAACGTGCCGCTGCCAGGACCGGCCGAGCCGCCCGTCGCCATGGAGTAGGCGGAAGAGACGTCGCCGAAGCTGAGCTCCGGCAGTTGCAGCGCATCGACGAGCTGGCCCACGCGCTGGGTGATGGTCCAGGGCGGGAACCGGTGATACATCGCGCGCACCGCGCGCGCCGTCCGGTCGAGCGGACGCAGCGGGCGTCCCGGCAGCGGCAGGTCAATCGCCCAATCGACGACGCGGATCACCTCCAGCTCCGTCATGCCCACCGCGGTGTAGAGCAGGGCGTGGAGATCCCACGGGTTGGCGTCGTGATGGAGGTGGACGCGCCGCCCCCGAGGGCACTCCTTGAAGAACCGCTCCTCCCCATCTGAGTCGGCGAAGGTGCACGGTGTCACCAGGAAACATGACGCGACAACGCACAGCGCGCGCCACGTTCGTCCACAGTCCACAGTCCACAGTCCACGGCGAATCAGCCTGGCCTGTCGGTGGACGGTCGACTGTGGACGGTGGACAGTCTGCCTACTCATAGATCCCTCGAATCGCCACGCCGTCGAGCGCCGCAGGGTCGTACGACCAGCGGACCATCTCGAGCAGCGTCGGCAGGATGTCCACGATCCGATGCGGCTCGCGGAGCACGCCGGGAGCGATGCGTGGACCTGCCAGGAACAGGCTGATGCGCATCGCATCGGCCAGGGGATAGCCGTGATCGGTTCCGGCGCCGTCATCCGACCTGAACGACCACCCCGCCGAGGCGGTGACGACGAGGTCAGGGTCCCTGGCCTCGGCAAGATCGCTCACCGCAGGACCCCACGCGAAGAACGTCGCCATCGTCACGACCGCATCGGGGTAGCGGCTCTGCGCCGTCGCCTGGAGCCATTCCCGCGCCGTGTGGGGAGCGGCCAGCCACGAGGCGCCGCCGATGACCGAGAGAACGGCGTCGTCCTGAAGATAGCCGAGGGGATCCACACCCGGCGACGGGGGCTCGTGGCGCAGCGCGCCGTCCTCGGACTGCGAGAGGCGCTGGACGGGCTCGTACCAGAACACCTCGCGGCCGGAGATCTCGTGGTCACGGGAGATGATCGCCTGGTTGGTTGCGCTGCGCCAGACGAGCGTCCGGCGCTCATCCAGCTTGACGAGGAGGAGATCGACCGGCGCGCCGTCGACGGGCTGCCAGCCTGGAGGCCGAAACGCCGCCAGCGACTCCAGCAGATTGACCCGAGGTTGACCCGGACGCAGCGCGTAGTGGGTCAGCTCGAAGAGGCGATTGCGACGCCACGGGCCATCGAGGTAGGAACCGTAGGGCAGGAACAGTTTCGCCTGGCCCGCGCCCTGATTGTCGAAAAACACGACGCGGCTCGGGTTGAGGCCGGGGTGGGTCCAGCTCTGCCCGACGACCCCGGCGTTGCACCCCAGATGGCGCGCCGCCCAGTCGCGCGGGAGGTTGCAGACGCGATTGACCGATGCCTCCCCTCCCAGGTGGCCGTGGTCTGAGACAAGCACCAGGTACGTCGAGCGATCCCACCGGACCTCCTTCAGGCGCGCAAGGAGCAGGCCCAGGAGCCGGTCCACCACCGCCAGGTCGCGCCGCGCGGCGCCGAACTGCCCGCGCGGGCTGTGGTGGCTCGTCTTATCCACCATCGGCAACCACACGGCGATGACGCGCGCTTCTGGATCCCCGATCAGCTCTTCAGCCGCGTAGTGCGCGTTCACCACATCGAGCCGCAGCGGCAGGCGGTGCGCCAGGCCGAACGGCCCAAGGGTGTTGGCGGCCCGATGGAGCCACTGCGGCGGTGGATTGAGCGGCGCGATCGGCAGCGTCGTCCAGCGATACGCGTTGCCCAGGCGGGTGGCCAGCGTCGGGATCCCCCGCTTCACCAAAAAGGCGTGGGTGTTCTCCGGCGCGTACTTATCGAGGAGGTTGAGAACCCGCGTCTGGGGCTTCCGGATCCAGCCGTCCGGCAGCCACTCGCTGAGCTGGCCCTTTGGGGTGAGGGTGGAGCGCTCAAACTGATGCTGGGATTTGATGCCGGTCCGATCGGAGAAGCCGCCAGTGAAGAGCGCGCCGTTGGCGATCAGCGTGTTGGACGGAAAGACGGTGAACGCCTCCGGAACCGCCACCCCGCCCTCGAGGAAGGTCCGCGCCAGGT
Source organism: Candidatus Omnitrophota bacterium (assembly GCA_030697665.1). Lineage (GTDB taxonomy): Bacteria > Omnitrophota > Gorgyraeia > Aquiviventales > Aquiviventaceae > JAUYPJ01. The sequence goes on along the minus strand of JAUYPJ010000087.1, from coordinate 4,192 downwards.
GCGGCAGAAACCCGGCCTGGGCCATCTCGCGCATCACATCCGGCCGGAGCCCGTCGACGTAGAGGAGGAGGACCCGCGCATCGGGGATGGGACGTCCCGCGCGGCTGCCCGGCTCGATGAGGGGGCTGGCGCGGGGCGGGCTGGGAATCCGCCGTGGCGAAATCCTCACCGCAAAGGCGCCTCTGTTGTCCGCCAGGTGATCGTCGTTGATCCCCAGCCAGAGCCGTCCCGCGCGCTCGGCCACGCCGTCGTAGCGCGCCCCCACGTAGAAGGGTGGGCCGTCGTCACCCAGCTTGCCGATGAGGCAGAACGCCGGGAAGGGTCCGTCGGCCATGGCGGGCAGCGGGAAGCGACGCCGCTGGACGTACGACGAAGGCCAGAGGTAGGTGCCCGGCGGCCAGACGATTCGATCCGTCTGGGTCCCGAAGAACCAATCCAACGCCCGCACCCTCACCATGCGGGCGGTCCCGGTCGCCTCGATGTGGAGCGGCTCACCCGATTGCAGATCGAGCCCGGTGTCCGTCCATGCCCGGCCGGCGGGCACGCGGAGGGCGTCGTCGCGCGCCGCGACGGCGCGACCCGAAACGCCGCAGGCGAGCCCTGCCACAATGAGCGACACCCGCCACACCCGCGTCACGATAAGACCTCCTAACAAGTTGCTGAAAAACTCCTCGGTGACACATGACAGGTGACACGCGACATGGCAAACCAGCACACCATGGGCATCTGGTAGCCTGTCACGTGTCGCTTGTGGCCTGTCGCGCTACCTGTTCAGTGCCCTGCTGATCACCCTGCTGATCGCCTGACATCCGACGAATTCTGCTATTATACAATGCGGTGGTCACCCCCACATATGCCATTGCACCCCTTTGCCTACGACCCGTTCCAGCAGCGGGCGATCGACGCCATCGACCACGGCCACTCGCTCTTCGTGGCCGCCCCCACCGGCTCCGGCAAGACGGTGCTCGCGGACTACGTCATCGAGCAATCCCTCGAACGCCGCCAGCGCGTCGTCTACACCGCCCCGATCAAGGCGCTGAGCAATCAGAAGTTTCGCGACTTCACCGCGCGTCACGGCGAGCAGGTGGGCCTCGTGACCGGCGACGTCACGATCAACCGGCGCGCGCCGCTGCTGATCATGACGACGGAGATCTACCGCAACAGCCTCCTGGAGGACGCCGAGCCGCTGTCGCACGCCGCGTGGATCATCTTCGATGAGATCCACTATCTGGATGACCCTGAGCGCGGCACGGTGTGGGAGGAAGCGCTCCTCTTCACCCCGCGCCAGACCAACCTGCTCTGCCTGAGCGCCACGATCCCGAACGTCGCCGAGCTCGCCCACTGGATCCGGACGATCCACCAGCGCCCGATCGAGGTGATCGAAGAAACCCAGCGTCCCGTCCCGCTGACGATCTTCTTCCAATGCCAGAACAAGCTCCTCGCCTCGCCCCAGGAGCTGAAGCGCCTGGGCTACGAGGGGCGTGACGCGCTCAGGCCGGCTTCGCACGCGCGACACCGTCACCACAGCTTCGTCCCCGCCAACCGCCTGGAGACGCTTCTCCGCGACGTGCACGGTCAGCAGCGGCTGCCGTGCATCTTTTTCACCTTCGGCCGGCGCCGCACGGAGGAGCTAGCCTGGGAAATTTCTGGATTTCCCCTCTGCACCCCTGAGGAACGCGCGGCGTTGCACGCGATGTTCCAGGAGCTGTGCCGCCAGTTCGGCCTGGGCCACGACCCGAGCACCTCGGCGCTCGCGCACCTCATCGAGCGCGGCGTGGCCTACCACCATGCCGGCATGCTCCCGACCGTCAAAGAGGTCCTTGAGCGCTGCTTCGCCAGCCGTCTCCTCAAGATCATCGTGACGACCGAGACCTTCGCCCTGGGCGTCAACATGCCGGCCCGCAGCGTCATCCTCGATACGCTCAAGAAACGCACCGGCGGCGGGTTTGAGCTGCTGCGGCGGCGCGAGTTCCTCCAGATGGCCGGGCGCGCGGGGCGCCGGGGCATGGACGAGGAGGGCTTTGTGTATCTGCGGGTCAACCCGGCGCACGTCAGCCACCCCGAGGTCCTGCACCTGCTGCAGGCCAGGCCCGAGCCGGTCCACAGCCGATTCAACACGACGTACGCGACGCTGCTGAACCTCTATCGACGGCACGGACCGGCGCTGGTGGAGATCTTCCCGAAGACACTCTACTACTTTCAGACCAGCGGGGCCCGGCGCCAGGAAGGGCTGGAGGCGATGCGGCGCAAGCTCCGGTTGCTGGAGGTGATGGGGTATGTGACATCCGGCGCGCTCACCCGGAAGGGGCAGTTCGGCGCCTGGATCTACGGCTATGAGCTGCTGCTGACGGAGCTCTACGCCCGGCAGCGCCTCACGAGTCTCGATCCGCTGTCGCTGGCTGTGCTTGTGGCCGCCATCGTCTACGAGCCGAGGCCGCGGGATGCCTCCCCGAAATCGCATCGGCTCATCAAGCCGCTCGCGCGCCTCTGCGAAGAGCCGCTGCGACGCATCCACACGGAAGAAGCGCGCGGCCGCATCAGCCCCAAGGCGAAGGCGCCGGTCTTCCACCTCACGCACGCCCTGGACGCTTGGATGTCCAACGCCCCGTTCGAGCGGCTCGCGCGGCTGTGCGGGGCCGATGAGGGCGAAATCGTGCGCTACTTCCGGATGACGATCCAACTGCTGCGACAGCTCGCGGAAAACCCGGCGGGGGACGCCGCGCTGCGGGCCGTCGCGGACAAAGCCTGGCGCCGCATCAACCGGGGCGTCATCGATGCGGAAGCGCAACTTCGGCTCGGGTAAACGGTGAAGCTCTGACGTCAAACGTGTCCGTCAGCTAGGGAGGAAGGGCTTGAGGTAGGCCTTGATGATCGAGAAGATCTGCGCGGCGATCTGAACGTCTTCTTGCGCGTCGCGTGGCTCCACGGTGAGTGCATAGCCATAGTCACCCATCTCGCGATCTTTCCGGAGCCGTTGAATCTTCTGACCGAAGTCGCCCGGAAAGAGGCCCGGCTTAAGAAAGTGCTCCGAAAACCCGCTGATCACGCCGGCATGTTTGGAAAACGTCAGTTGCTTGGTCAACAAGGCGGCCTGCAGGACGTGGAAGACGGCATAGTACGCTTTGGACGAAGCGAAATCGTAGTCGTGCTCTTCGAGATGCCGCTCGGCAGCCCTCAACGCCCGCTCCGCCTTGCCCACCATGGCATGCAACTGAGCGGCGAGCTGAAGGTCAACGTTCACAGCGAAATCCCCTCCCTGCGGGCATTGATGAGGAACGGCTCAAATCGAAGCCGCTGAAGATCGGATTCGCTCAGCGGAATGCAGGACAGCACCATGCCGCGTTGCAAGAGATACTGGCCTGCCAGCTGATCCAGCTCGGTTTTCATGAGCGGGGTGACGCGATCAAAGACGAGCAAACAATCGTAATCCGACTCACGGGACGCCTCTTCACGAGCCTGAGACCCGAAGATCACCACCTCTTTCAGGTGGACAGGGAAGCGTTGTTTGAAATCGTCAGCGAGTTGTCTGAGCGTTTTGCCATCACGGGTCATTGAAGAAACCCCCCTATAGGAACACCACTGATTATTATATCATGGGGGCGAGGAGCGCGTGCCCTGTCCGACAGTTTCTCGCCCTGCTTGAGAATCGTTTGAAGTGTTCCTGCGACGATACATGATGATTTGGAGCAAGACGGCAGCGATCTTCATTTCCCCAAATTAGGCCGAGCGTCTGACGATGCAATCCAATAGCGGTTGACCGACGTTTCCGATGAGCGAGCAAAAGATCAAAGTAACCCCTGAACAGCTTGGACAATTGCTGTTCGGCTTCGTATCAACTCACACCACTGGGCGATTGAAGGATGCCGAGTATCTGCGGAGCATCGGCGTTGAGCATATCGACCAGAATTATTTACTCAGGGAAATGCTGATCATAAACATGTTTGCCATTGTCCAGGGGTTCAAGGATCTTTTGGAAAATGAGGAGCTTGAGACCAAAGTCCTGGATCATATGCACAAGACGTATTATCAAGCGTTGGTCGAATACCTGAAGACCCGAATTCAACCAGTAAGTGCAACACCTGCGGCCTTGAAGACCTCCGCCGGGGTTTTGAAGCCGAGGCATTTCCTCGGCCGGTGATTGAGCCAGCGTTCGACCGATTGTACTCGGTTCTTTGAGATCTGCGCAAGGTCG
>JAUYPJ010000085.1 GCA_030697665.1 Candidatus Omnitrophota bacterium | reverse complement strand
TCACTGAAGATGATGCCTTCCCCCTTGAGCCCCTCGCGGGACTTGGTGAGGTAGTAACAGCCGAGGATGATGTCCTGCGTGGGGGTCACAATGGGCTTCCCGCTGGCGGGAGAGAAGAGGTTGTTCGAGGCGAGCATGAGGAGCCGGGCTTCAAGCTGGGACTCCACGGAGAGCGGCACATGGACGGCCATCTGGTCGCCGTCAAAGTCGGCGTTGAACGCGGTGCAGACCAGCGGGTGGATCCGGATCGCCTTGCCTTCAATCAGGATCGGCTGGAACGCCTGGATGCCGAGCCGGTGCAGCGTGGGGGCTCGGTTGAGGAGCACCGGATGGTCTTTGATGACCTCATCGAGGATGTCCCACACCTCCGCGCGCTCCTTCTCGACCATACGCTTGGCCGTTTTGATGGTCTGAGCGAAGCCTTGCTCGCGAAACTTGCGGATGATGAACGGCTCGAACAGCTCCAGGGCCATCTTCTTCGGGAGCCCGCACTGATGCAGCTTCAGCTCAGGGCCGATGACGATGACGGAACGGCCGGAGTAGTCGACCCGTTTGCCCAGCAGGTTCTGACGGAACCGTCCCTGCTTGCCCTTCAGCATGTCGGCCAGCGACTTGAGGGGGCGGCTCATCGGCCCCAGGACGGGCCGGCCATGGCGGCCGTTGTCGAACAGGGCGTCGACCGCCTCTTGCAGCATCCGCTTCTCGTTGCGGATGATGATCTCCGGCGCTTTCAGCTCGATCAACTTCTTCAACCGGTTGTTGCGGTTGATGACCCGGCGGTAGAGATCGTTGAGGTCGGAGGTGGCGAAGCGCCCCCCGTCGAGCGGCACCAGGGGCCGCAGATCCGGGGGAATGACGGGGATGACCCTCAGGATCATCCACTCCGGTCGATTCTGGCTCTTGCGGAAGGCCTCGATGATGCGGAGGTTCCTGGCGATGCGCTTCTGCGTCTGCTCGACTTTCTGGCGTTGCAGCTCCTTGTGCTGCGCGCGCGCCATCTGGGCCAGGTCGAGGTTCGCCAGCAGCTCAGCGACCGCCTCCGCCCCCATCTTCGCGGTGAAGCCCTTCCCATGCGCCTTGAGCATCTCCTTGTAGCGGTCCTCGGGAAGGATCTCGCGCGCCTTGAGGGACGTGGCGCCGGGATCGGTCACGACGAACGCCTCGTAGTAGAGCACCCGCTCAAGGTCCCGCATCGTCATGTCCAGGAGAGCACCGACACGGGACGGCACGCTCTTGAAAAACCAGATGTGCGAGACCGGCGCGGCCAGCTCGATGTGGCCCATGCGTTCCCGCCGGACCTTGGAGTGCGTCACCTCCACCCCGCACCGGTCGCAGGTGATTCCCTTGTGCTTGATCTTCCGGTACTTCCCGCAGTTGCATTCAAAATCCTTCGTGGGGCCGAAGATCCGCTCGCAGAAGAGGCCGTCCTTCTCCGGCTTGAGGGTCCGGTAGTTGATCGTCTCGGGCTTCTTCACTTCCCCTTTCGACCAGCTCCGGATGACCTCAGGCGAGGCGATCTGGATGGTAATGGCGTCGAACACGTTGACTTGGTCAGACATCGTCGGGCTCATCCCACCACCTGCCTCGGCCAGCCCTGGGCTGGCCGCGCACTCGCGGTGGCTCTTACGATCCGGCATGGCGCGAGTGCGCCAGCCGAAGGCTGAGAGGCAGGTGGTGGGATCATGGCTTCTCCTTGGCCGTTTTCGCCAGCCGCTCAGTGTCCTGCTTGAGCGGCTGTGCGGCCAAGACAAGGCCGGGTTGCTCCAGCTCACGCTTGACGAGCTTCTCAAACAGCTCAGCGCCCGTCATGACGTGCTCCTTCCGTTCCAGTCGCACATCGAGGACCAGGCCCTGCAGCTCCTTGACGAGCACGTTGAACGACTCCGGCACCGAGGGGGAGAGGGAGTGCTCCCCTTTGACCACCGCTTCATAGACCCGCGTGCGCCCGACCACATCATCGCTCTTGACCGTCAGCAGCTCCTGAAGCGTATAGGCCGCCCCATAGGCCTCCAGCGCCCACACCTCCATCTCCCCGAACCGCTGGCCGCCGAACTGCGCCTTGCCGCCCAGCGGCTGCTGGGTCACCAGGGAGTACGGGCCGATGGATCGGGCATGGATTTTGTCGTCGACCAGGTGGACGAGCTTGATCATCTGGAGGTAGCCGACCACGGTCTCCTGGTCGAACGGCTCCCCGGTCAGGCCGTCGTGGAGCTGGATCTTCCCCGTCACCGGCAGCTTCGCCTTCTTCAACTGCTCCCGGATCTCCTCTTCGGTCGCCCCATTGAAGACCGGACTGACCGCTTGAAACCCGAGGACCTTGGCCGCCCAGCCGAGGTGGGTTTCCAAGAGCTGGCCCACGTTCATCCGGGAGGGCACCCCGAGGGGGTTCAAGACCACCTCCACCGGCGTGCCATCGGGAAGAAACGGCAAGTCGGCCTCAGGGAGAATCTTGGCGATTACGCCTTTGTTGCCGTGTCGGCCGGCCACCTTGTCTCCGACCTGGACCTTGCGCTTCGAGGCCACCTGCACCACGACCCGCTTGAGGACCCCGGGGGGCAACTCCTCGCCGCGCTTGATCTTGTCGAGCCCCATGTCCTCTTCGGCGCGCAGCTCGCGGATGGATTCGTCGAAAAAGTCCGCCACCCGCCGGATCTCCCCCTCCAGGGCGGGCTCATCGTGGAGCTTCACATCGGTGAAATCGCACCGGCCAAGCCGCTTGAGATCACCCGCCTTGATGGTGCGCCCCGCGTCGATCAGGGTGTCGCCGGAGTCGAGCTCGCAGAGGGGGGCGGCCAGTTTCTTGCCTTCCAAGAGCTTGACCAGCTTCTCCAGCCGCTCCTGGATGAGCTTCGTGATCTGCGTCCCGTACTGCTGGCGGATCGCCTCCACCTGCTCATGTTCCTGTTGCTGTTCCTCCTTGGACTTCGGCCGAGCGCCCTTGCGGGTGAGCACCTTGACCTCCACGACCATCCCCTCGACCCCCGCCGGCACCCGCAGGCTGGTGTCGCGGACATCCTCCGCCTTCTCGCCGAAAATCGCCCGGAGCAGCTTCTCCTCCGGGGTGAGCTCGGTCTCGCTCTTCGGGGTCACCTTGCCCGCGAGGACGCTCCGCGGACCGACCTCGGCCCCGATCCGCACGATCCCCTGCTCATCCAAGTCCTTGAGCGCTTCCTCTGCGACGTTCGGGATGTCCCGGGTGATCTCTTCGTTGCCCAGGCGCGTCTCGCGCGCCTCGGCCTCGAACTCTTCGATGTGGATGGACGTAAAGAAATCTTCTTTCACCAGCCGCTCGCTGATCAAGATCGCATCCTCGAAGTTATAGCCCCGCCACGGCATGAAAGCGACCAAGACATCCCGCCCCAGGGCCAGCGCCCCCTTGCTCGTCGCCGACCCATCGGCGATCACCTGACCCGCCTTGACGCGGTCGCCCGGGGAGACCACTGGACGCTGGTTGATGCAGGTGTTGGCGTTTGACCGCTGGAACGTCTTCAGCTCATACGTGCGCCGCCCGATGATGATGCGCTGGGCGTCCGCGTGGCTGACGACGCCGTCTTCCACCGCCGTGATGCACGCCCCTGAATCGATCGCCACCCGGGATTCAATCCCCGTCACCACGAGGGGAGGCTCCGTCACCATCAACGGCACCGCCTGACGCTGCATGTTGGAGCCCATCAACGCCCGGTTGGCATCGTCATGCTCCAGGAAGGGGATCAACGCCGCCGCAATGCTGACCGTCTGGTTGGGGGAGACGTCCATGTACCCGACCTCGGCCGGCGGCAGGCGCACGATGTTGCCTCGACGGCGGCAACTGATGAGCGCTTCCGCAAACCGGTTGGCCTTCGTCAACGGGCTGCTCGCCTGCGCAATCGTATGGCGGTCCTCCGCATCGGCCGTCAGGTAGTCGACCTGATCGATCACGACCCCCTCCCGGACCTTGCGATACGGCGTTTCGATGAAGCCGTACTCATTGATCCGGGCAAACACCGTGAGGCTGGAAATGAGCCCGATGTTCGGGCCTTCCGGCGTCTCGATCGGACAGATCCGCCCGTAGTGGGAGGGGTGCACGTCGCGCACCTCAAAACCGGCCCGTTCCCGCGACAGCCCGCCGGGCCCCAACGCGGAGAGCCGCCGTTTGTGGGTCAGCTCCGCCAGGGGGTTGGTTTGGTCCATAAACTGGGACAACTGGGACCGTGAGAAAAAGTCCCTGACGACGGACGCCACCAGCTTGAAGTTCACCAGGGAGTGCGGCATCACCTTCTCGAGCTCGTAGACCGCCATGCGCTCCCGGATCGTCCGCTCCAACCGCTCCAGCCCGATGCGGAACTGATGGTAGACCAGCTCCCCCACCGAGCGGACCCGCCGATTGCCGAGGTGATCGATATCATCGATCTCCCCCTCCCCCCGGCGCAGCCCCAGGAGGTAGCGGATGACGTGGACCACGCTCTGTCCGCTGAGGAGCCGGGAGGTGAGCGGCTCGCTCATCCCCAGCTTCCGGTTGAGCACAAAACGTCCCACGTTGCCCAGGTCGTAGCGGCGGGGGTCGAGGAAGAGCCGCTGGATGAGCGTCTGGGCGGAGGGCAGATTGACGAGATCGCCCGGGCGCAGCCGCCTGAAGATCTCCAGGATCGCCTCTTCCCTCGTCTGGGTGTGGTCCTTCTCCAGGGTCTTGAGGATTTCCGGCGGGACGTCGTTGACCAGCTTCAGCTCCCGCTTGCCGCCCTGCCAGATCGGATCGAGCCACTCCTCGCTGATCTTCGTGCCGGCCCGCAACACCACCTGTCCGGTGGCGCCATCCACGATGCGCTCGCCGAGCACGCTGCCCACCAGCGGCTTCAGGTCGCCGGGCTCGCTGAAGCTCACCGTCTCGGCCTTCCCGAAGGCGTGCAGGATGTCCTCGTCGGTGGAAAAGCCGAGCGCGCGCAGCGCGATCGTCCCGACGATCTTGCGCCGGCGATCGATCGACACGTGCAGGACATCCGCCAAATCGAAGTCCAACTCCACCCACGCCCCGCGGTAGGGGATGATGCGCGCGGAGAAGAGGCGCTTGCCCGTCGCGTGGACCGCCATCTCAAACGTGACGCCTGGCGAGCGATGGAGCTGGCTCACCACCACCCGCTCATCCCCGTTGATCACGAACGTCCCCACCTCCGTCATCAAGGGGAGATCCCCGAAGTACACCTCCTGCTCCTTGGCCTCCTTCGGGCCGGCGAGGCGCAATTTCACTTTCAAGGGGGCGGCGTACGAGAGGCCGTTGCGCAGGCACTCGTTGACGGTGTACTTGGGCTTGCCGAGGGCGTAGCGGACGTACTCCAACCGGTAGGTCTTATCGGGGTTCTCGATGGGAAAGGTCTCGATGAACGCCGCTTCGAGCCCCCTGTTCTGCCGCTTCTGCGCGGGAAGGTTCACTTGCAGGAAGTCCCAGTAGGAATGTTTCTGCACCTCCACGAGATCCGGAGGCGCAAGCCCTTCGGGCAACTTCGCAAAACTGACCTGCTTTCTCATCGCACCTGCCTGAGGTCCTACTTCAGCTCGACGGTTGCTCCTGCCGCCACCAGCTTCTTCTTGATCTCTTCCGCTTCGTCCTTCTTCACCCCGGATTTGACGGGTTTTGGCGCGGACTCGACGAGCTCTTTAGCCTCCTTCAACCCCAGGCTCGTGACCGCGCGGATCTCCTTGATCACCTGGATCTTGTTCGTCCCTATGCTGGCGAGGATGATGTCAAAACTCGTCTGCTCCTCGGCCGCAGCCGCGGCCCCACCCTGCGCAGCGCCTCCCACGGGGCCTGCCGCCACGGCCATGGGGGTTGCGGTGATCCCAAACCGCTCGCGCATGGCCTTGGCGTAACTGGCCAATTCCAGGGCGGTCATCACCTCCGTCAACTGCAGCGCGTCTTCCACTCGTTTCGTCAATGTCTCAGCCATCTTTCCTCCTCTTCCTAGCCCTTCAGTGACTGCGTACCTGCGTCACTGAGTGACTGCGTAACTGTGTGATGGATAACCCAGTCACTCAGTCACCCAGTCACTGTCTCTTGCCTACTGGTTTTACTGGCTTCTTCGACGACCCAGGCCACTTCCCCGATGAGCTGCTCAACGGTCGCGATGAGCTCAGCAATTGGGGACTCCACGGTCCAGATGACCTGCGCGCGCAAGACCGGCACCGGCGGCAGGCTCGCCAGCGCCTCCACGCGGGAGGCGTCGAGCAGTTGCCCGTCGACCACCGCTCCCCGAACGCTCAGCTGCGCTTCATGCGCCTTGGCAAACTCCACGAGGAGCTTTGCCGTGGGCAGGACGTCCTCCCCCCAGACCAGCCCGACCGATCCCTCCAACAGCTCAGGTAGGCCCGTGATCTGGAGTTGTTCAACGACGCGGCGTCCAAGACGCCGCGTCACCACCACCAACCTGGCCTGGGAAGCGTGCAGCTTCTGGCGGAACGCATCGGCTTCAGACGCCGGCAGGCGATTCACGCGCGTGACGAACAGGTTCTTCCGATCGGAGAGCCATCCCGAGAGTTCCCCCACCATCGCTTCCTTGACCAGACGACCCACATTGGCCATCAGCGCAGCTCCACCCTCATCATGAGGGGGTCTCAATCCCGTCGATCGTCAATGGGATGCCGGGACTCATCGTGCTGGACAGGCTCGCCCGTTTGATCAGCCGGCCCTGCAGCGCGGGGGGGGCGGCCCGGACAATCGCCCCCAACGCCACGCGGGCGTTGTCGAGCAACTGCTGCGTCTGAAACGACAGCTTGCCGATGACGAAATGGATGTTGGCCAGCTTGTCCATCTTGAACTCCACTTTCCCCAGCTTCACGTCCTTGATCGCCTTGGCCACGTCCTCCGCGACGGTCCCGGCCTTTGGGCTGGGCATCAGCCCGCGCGGCCCGAGGATCTTGCCCAGGCGGGATACCTCCCGCATCATGTCAGGGGTCGCAACGGCCACTTCGAACTCAAGCCACCCACCCTGAATCCGCTCAATGAGCTCTGCTCCGCCCACATGGTCGGCGCCCGCCTCCTTGGCGAGGATCTCCTTCTCCCCCCGGCAGAACACCACGATCCGGCGGGATGTTCCCGTCCCATGCGGCAGCATGACGGTCCCCCGCACCACCTGGTCGGTTTTTTTGGGATCGAGGTTCAGGGACGCGGAGAGCTCAACCGTCTCATCGAACTTCGCGTGCGGCAACTCCTTCAAGAGGGCCACCGCCTGTTCGATCGGATAGGGACTCGTGCCGTTCACACGCGCCGCCGCTTGCGTAAATCGCTTACTCGCCATTTCCCTTCGGGAGTCGTCAGTCATCAGTAGTCAGTGAGCAGTTCATCCACACTGCCTACTACCTACTGCCTACTGCCTACTGACTTCTTCAACGATATCAATGCCCATGCTGCGAGCGGTCCCCTCCACCATGCGGACCGCCGCGTTGAGATCGTGGGCATTCAGATCAGGCTGCTTCTGCTGCGCGATCTCAGCGACCTTGGCCTTCGTCACCTGCCCCGCCTTTTCCCGCGGCGTGCTCCCGGAGGCCTTGGCGATCCCGCAGGCCTGTTTGAGCAGGACGGACACCGGCGGGCTTTTGATGACAAAGGTGAATGACCGGTCCTCATAGACGGTGATCACCGCGGGCAACGTGAGCCCTTCCTTGCCCTTCGTCTGCTCGTTGAACTTCTTGCAGAACTCCATGATGTTGACGCCATGTTGGCCCAGCGCCGGGCCGACGGGCGGGGCGGGATTGGCCTGTCCGGCGGGGCAGTACAGCTTGATCATGGCCTTGACTTTTTTCGCCGCCATCGTCGTGACACAGCGTTCAGCGTCTAGCGTTCAGCGTATAGGAAAAGAAGGATGTGCTTCTGTATACGCTATCCGCTGTACGCTGTACGTTAAAAGCGTTCGACCTGCCAGAACTCCAGCTCCACCGGGGTCTGGCGCCCGAAGATGGACACCAGGACTTTCAGCTTGCCTCGGCCGACGTTCACCTCGTCGATCACGCCGCTGAAGTTGGTAAACGGCCCCTCGGTCACCCGCACCCCCTCACCCCGCTGAAACGTCACGCGGGGACTGGGCTTTTCCTTGCGCTCCTCGGTCTGGCGCAAGATCTCACCGACTTCTTCCTCCGACAGGCAGACCGGCCGACGGCCGGCGCCGATAAACCCCGTCACCCCGGGAGTGGTCCTGACCAGATGCCAGCTCTCATCGGTCATTTCCATCTCCACCAGGAGATAGCCGGGGAAGAACTTCCGTTCAGAGATCCGCTTCTTTCCCCCTCGCACTTCGGCGACCCGCTCCATCGGGACGAGGACCTGCCCGACCTGGGTGCCCCCAAGCCCCTGTTGGATCTTGCCCTCAAGACTACTCTTCACTTTCAGCTCTTGGCCGGTCTGCGTGTGGATGATGTACCACTGCTTGGTCCCTCCAGCCTTCCCCGACTGGCTTGCCCCGGTCTCCACCGCCTGTTCAGATGGACTGGCCTGATCTGATGTCTCAACCATGTTCGGTACACGCGGAGGGAACAATCTTCAGGAGGGTATCACTGCAAGACCAATTGGGCCGCTTTGGACAAGAGAAAATCGCACGCGCTGATGAAGCTGGCCATCAAGGCGACCCCCACGAAGACGACCAAGACCGATCCGACAAGCTCCTCCCGTGAGGGCCAGGTGACTTGCTTCAATTCGTCGCGGACCTCCAGGACAAACGTTCGAACACGCGCCACGGACTTTGCCATCGCCATCTACCGAGAAATAAACAGGAGCGGCAGGAGTCGGCGCCTCCACTCGCTGCGCTCGTTCCGGTCGCCGCCCGCGCCGCGGTGGTCGCCAGGCTCCCAGAGGTCGCCTGGCGTCAATCGGACGCGCGGCGCTCCCTTCGACTCCTGCCGACCAGGAGAAGAGAGCAGGAGCGGCAGGAGTCGAACCTGCAGTCCCGGTTTTGGAGACCGGTGGTTTGCCATTAACCGACGCTCCTCTACCGAGCAGCACAATTTATTTGGTCTCTTTATGGGAGGTGTGCTTGCGACACCAGCGACAGTACTTCCGAAGCTCCAACCGCTCCGTCACGTTCTTCTTATTCTTGGTCGTCGAGTAGTTGCGCCGCTGGCATTCCGTGCAGGCCAGGACAGCTTGTTCTTGCGCCATCTTCTTCTAGCGTTCAGCGTAGAGCGTTCAGCGTTCAGGGTATAGCGGATGAGAAGGTGGAGCGGCAGGTTCTTCCCTCTCCCTGAACGCTGTACGCTGCACGCTGTACGCTGTCATTTCAGGATCTCGCTGATGACGCCGGCGCCGACCGTTTTTCCCCCTTCGCGGATCGCGAAGCGTTGTTCCTTCTCCATGGCGACGGGCTGGAGGAGCTCGACCGTCACGGCGACGTTGTCCCCCGGCATCACCATCTCGGTGCCCTGGGGAAGCGTCAGGGTGGCGGTGACGTCGGTCGTCCTGAAGTAGCACTGGGGCCGGTAGCCCTTGAAGAAGGGGGTGTGGCGGCCGCCCTCCTCCTTCGTGAGGCAGTAGACGGCGGCGGTAAAGCTGGTGTGGGGGGTGATCGTCCCGGGGGCGGCGAGGACCATTCCCCGCTGGAGGTCGGCCTTCTCCAGGCCCCGGAGCAGGACGCCGAGGTTGTCGCCGGCGCGGCCTTCATCGAGGAGCTTGCGGAACATCTCGATGCCGGTGACGACGGATTGGCGGGTGGGCTTCAGGCCCACGAGGTCGAGGGTATCCCCGACCTTCACCGTGCCCCGCTCGACCCGCCCCGTGCCCACGGTGCCGCGGCCGGTGATCGAGAAGACGTCCTCCACCGACATGAGGAAGGGCTTGTCGGTAGCGCGCGTCGGGGTGGGGATGTAGGTGTCCACCGCCTCCATGAGCTTCAGGATCGCCTGGGCGCCCAGCGCCCCGGTCTCGCCCTGGGCGGCCAGGAGGGCGCTGCCCCGGATCACCGGGGTCTTGTCGCCGGGAAAGCCGTACTTCGTCAGGAGCTCCCGGACCTCCAACTCGACCAGGTCCAGCAGCTCGGGATCCTCCACGGCATCGACCTTATTGAGGAAGACGACCATCGTCGGCAGGCCGACCTGGCGGCCCAGAAGGATGTGCTCGCGGGTCTGGGGCATGGGGCCGTCGACCCCGGAGACGACGAGGATCGCCCCGTCCATCTGGGCGGCCCCGGTGATCATGTTCTTGATGTAGTCGGCATGGCCGGGACAGTCGACGTGGGCGTAGTGGCGATTCACCGTCTCGTACTCGGCGTGGTGGACGTTGATCGTCACGCCGCGCTCCTTCTCCTCGGGGGCGTTGTCGATCTCCTCGTAGGACTTGGCCTGGGCCAGACCCTGGGTGCTGAGGACCTTCGTGATCGCGCTCGTCAGGGTCGTCTTGCCGTGGTCGACGTGGCCGATCGTCCCGATGTTCACGTGGGGCTTCGTCCGCTCGAACTTCGCCTTGGCCATTCGATCCCTCCTGTTAGCGGCTCCCGTCAGAACCCTGATTGCCGAAGAAGCCCACGGTCCCACTGCTGGACTGCATCCCTTGCAATGCGCGTGGCATCGATCCCCTTACCATCTCTGGAGCTGGAGACGGGGATTGAACCCGTGACCCCGTCCTTACCAAGGACGTGCTCTACCACTGAGCTACTCCAGCTGAGCGACATGAGCAGGCTCAGCACCTTCACCGTCGTGAGTAGACACAAACACCTCCCAGTTCTCTGACCCGTTCTTTGCTGGAGGTCGCCAAATCTGTGGCCGAGGGAAAGCTGTATTATGTCACAATACCAAGCCTTGTCAAGGGGTTATGCAAAAAGTTTGTACAGAGCGGGTAGAGGGACGCCTCGCACTGCGTGCTTCGGCACTCCTGAAGCGGCTGCCATCGAGGCAGCCGCGGAATGCCGAGCGCAGCGGGCGCTCGGCCTTCGGCCACCCCCGACGCTTTGCTTCGCAAAGCGAAGCATCGGGGGTACCAGGCCTCGGTCGCGGGAATCGGCGCCTTCGCTCGCTTACGCTCGCTCCGGTCGGCCACCCGCGCCTCCCGAGGAGCTCGCCGCTCCCTGCTCGGTCGCGGCTCGGCTTTATCTTGGTCGGCGCTCCCTTCGATTCCCGCTACTTCGATGAAAAACAACAGCGGGCAGCGGGAATCGAACCCGCGTGACTAGCTTGGAAGGCTAGCGCACTACCACTGTGCTATGCCCGCATACCTGCCTTCGGCAGTGAGTGATCAGTTCTCAGTGAGCAGTGATCAGCGAAAACAGGAAGTAAGTGCCTGGTTCAGGTGGTCTTATTGCACGACGACGGACACCGGTTCCGGTAGATCGTTCACCGACACATCTCCGGAAACCTCCACCGAACTGCCAGAGACATTGAGTTTGCCGCTCAGCTTGGATGATACCGATATCAGGAGAAGAATTACAATCAGCAACAACAGGTTCGTCGTCACAGGAGAACAAAGCCACTTGCCTAGCATCTACTTGACCTGCTTCATCTACACCGCAAATGGGCGGGGAACCCGCGTCGTCGCAACTACTTCCAAACTTCACCGAGAACTTGCCATATGCTTAAAGCGAGCACCAAAAGAGACAATCCATACGTGAGGTTACCAATCCTAATTTCTTGCACCACCTCTGGAGGCGATACGTGTATTACCGAATCTTGGACATCCTCTTTTTTGACTCTTGAAATATTTTCTCGGTTGTCCGTTCGAACCGTCCGCACATGTATTTCGTGTTCGCCTGGGGTTGTGAACACGATATTTGACTTACCTTTACAAAATCCATTTTTGACGCCAACGTAACCGGCTTGCGGCTCTCTTGGAAGGAGGCCACCACGTTTAAAGGGAAACTCTTTGGAGCCAAACCAGATAACATCTAACTCTTTAAACGCATCAGCAAATTTCTTCCTTCCCTCATGCATTTCTGTCGTCGGCACACCATTAGGAGGTGTTATGTCTTCGATCACAAGTCTCACATCGATTGGATTCTGGCAAATAAACCCTCCCCGCGAAGATAATGATACAGAAACCGGTATGCCGATCTTCCCTTCTTCTAGCTTCGAGTCCAGCATCAATAGAAACCTATGCTCCACAGTGGCAGTTAACCAGCCGCGCATTGCTAGCATGCCCCAAACTAAAAAGAGCAGAGTGGCTATACTTCGACTTAACGGCCTCAACTCTGGTCTGAAGGCTCCCAAAAGAATAGAACCTGTAATTCCTATAAGGAACGTTAATTCAACCCAACTCTGTAATGTCATTCTAATGAGAGACATGACACGTTTCTGTGCTGATTCGCTATTCAGATTCACGGTCGCTAACGCGACGGGAAAACGATGGGCAGGGAAGGATTTGAACCTTCGCAGCGCTTGAGGCGCGTCGGTTTTACAGACCGATCCGATTGACCACTCCGGCACCTGCCCAAGATTTCGCGAATTCCTCGCCCCACTGAAGAATCAAGTGCAACAATCGCGTGTCACTGTATCTGACATGCGCAAGCCCCCATGACATTTTCCGTCCTCTGATATTGGGAGTAAGCTGGCGAACAAATGGCTTGGTAAACTGCTCGAGCGGAACCCTTGTCGTTTGCGACCAGAAGCGTTTGAGCTGCTCAATGTCCTGGTCGGCGTAGGCGTACACATGGATGCGCAGACGGGATTCCGCTACCCCGCAGATTCGCCTCAGAAAAGCGAGGAACAGCACAATAAGCCGTGGATCACTATTCGTGAAGTCGACAAAGTGGCCGGCCTTTCTTCCCTCAGCCCAATAGAGCATCGTTCCAGCAACACGCAACTGCTCCTCGGCTGGCGTGAGCGGCGACTTGACCTGAAACTGCGGCTTCGTTTTGTAGGTCGCGTAGTTTTGCTCTGATCCCCTCCGGCGAGGAATGTTGTGTTGTCGCATCAACTGATAGACACGCCAGAAAGTAACCCCCATGCGGACCGCAACTTCTCTCACACTGAGCCGGTCCTTGTTGTAAAGGTTTCTCACTTGCTCGATCTGTTGAGGGTCATCATGGCTCTGACCATTCACATGGTATCTTGAGGGATGCCGACGAACGAGTTGCCCTGACTCTTGTAATCGGGTAATGATCGCTAACCCTCGCTGCCCTGCCTCAAATTTTCGCTGTTGAAGCGCCTGTCGCTGCGCTTGGCTCAGCGAAACAGTTCGACACCACAGACTCACGCTGCTCTTGGAGACAGGGACGCATTGCATGATGTCACGGTACGACAGGCCTTGCTTTCTCAGTTCTTGTACCTGCCGTTGGGCTTCTTGTTTAGCTTTCATGGCTTTCAATGGAGCCGACGGAGGGATTTGAACCCCCGACCCGCTCTTTACAAAAGAGCCGCTCTGCCACTGAGCTACGTCGGCGTGTGCTGATACTGGCGGATCGCTTGGGGTATTCTATCGGCTACATCGGAGGCGATCAAGCCGATGGGTCCCCGCTCAGCGGCCGCCAGGTCTCCGGCGGCTCCGTGGAGAGAAACGCCCAGGCGCGCCGCATCGAAGAGGGAGAGCCGCTGGCCCAACAGTCCTGCGATCACCCCCGTGAGCACGTCCCCGCAACCGCCGGAGGCCATCCCCGGATTGCCGGTGTCGTTCAGGTACACCGCTCCGTCGTAGCCGGCGACAATGGTCTGGTGTCCCTTGAGCGCCACCACGACGCGATAGGTCGTGGCATACTCGGTGGCGATCCGCTGACGGTCGCTTTGAACCGCCTCCGTGGACAGCCGGGTCAATCGGGCCATCTCTCCCGGATGGGGCGTCAGGATGATCGGGAGGGGCAGCCGTTTGAGCAACGAGGGATCTATGGCAAGGGCGTTGAGCCCATCGGCGTCCAGGACGAGCGGCTTGGTGATCTTCGGAAGGAGGTGGCGGATGAGCGCCTGGGTCTGCGGGTGCTGTGACAGGCCGGGTCCCACCGCCACCGCGTCCGCCTGCTCGATAAGCTCAACGATCACCGGCAGGGCTTGAAGGCTCAGGCTGCCCTCTTTGGTTTCCGGCAAGACCTTGAGCATCGCCTCCGTGAGCTTCGCCGCCAACGGATCGTGGAGGCTCTTCGGAATCCCCACGGTGACCAAGCCGGCGCCGACCCGCAGCGATCCTGCGGCGCAGAGGGCCGCCGCGCCGCTCATCCCGACCGATCCGGCGAGCAGGAAGATCCGCCCGGCCTCCCCCTTGTGGGTCGTGGGCGCGCGAGGAGGCAGCAGACCTTTGGGGAGGGTCATCGCGTCGGCTTCAGAGGACGCATCGCGATGGCGCTGGCCACCGCCACCGTCTCAACGTGGGAGAGGCTCACGTGGACCGCCAGCCGGCCACGGTGACCATCGAGCAGGATGATGGAGGGGCGGCCCAGACGGTCGTTGCGGACTTCCACCTGGCGCATCGCCAGCACCCGCGCCGGATCGATCTGCGAAACCGCTTTCAAGACCGCTTCCTTGGCCGCGAAGCGCCCGGCCAGGTGCAGCAGGCGGGTTCGCCGCCGCGCGCGCGCATACGCCAGCTCCCGTGGGGTGAAGATCCGATCCGCGAAGCGCTTGCCCCCCCGCGCCAGCGCCCGCCGGAATCGCGAAAGCTCCACGACGTCGATCCCGCATCCGATCGGCTCCCCCCGCAACCGCAGGGACGCCCCCGCAGAACCCTTACGCCGCTTGGTGTTGGAAGACATGTGAGGGACGCCGGTGCATGCGCTCGACCATCTCCCTGACGGCCTGCTCAAGCCCCACGAAGAGCGCTCTTGAGATGATCGAAAAGCCGATGTTGAGTTCTTCGAGTTCTGGAAGCCGAGCGACGGCGCTGACGTTATGATAATCCAACCCGTGCCCGGCGGCGACGCTCAAGCCGAAGGCGCGACTCGCCTGCGCCGCCCGCCTGAGCGCATCGAGCGCCCGGACCCTTTCCGCGCGTGAGCCGGCGTTGGCGTAGCGGCCGGTGTGCAGCTCGACCATCGCCGCGCCGACGTCCTGCGCCGCCTTGAGCTGTGTGGGCACCGGATCGACGAACAGGCTCACGGTGATCTGCTGCCGCTGGAAGCTCCGGATGAGCGGCGCGAGGGACCGCCTCGCGCGAACGACATCAAGCCCCCCCTCAGTCGTCAGCTCCTGACGGCGCTCCGGCACCAGCGTCACCTGGTGCGGTTGAATCGCCAGGGCCGCCCTGACGACGTCGCGCGCGATCGACATCTCCAGGTTCAACCGCGTGGTGAGCGTCTTGCGCAACCGCTTCACGTCATCCTCCTGGATGTGCCGGCGGTCCTCGCGGAGATGACAGACGATCCCCTGGGCCCCGGCGCGCTCGCACAGCCGCGCGGCCTCGACGGGATCCGGCAGCCGTCCGCGGCGCGCCTGTCGCACCGTCGCCACGTGATCGACGTTCACCCCAAGTCGCATCAATCAGGTATGAGGCGCAAGAGATGAGACAGGTGACAGGTGACACGTAAGGAACGGTCCCCATGTCTCATGTCTCGTGTCGCCTGTCTCATTCGTTCACCTCACGCCTTCTCGACGCTCCCTCCATCGCTCGCCACATCGTGATGAACTGCACAACCGGTTTGACATCGTGCACGCGCACGATATGGACCTGCTGCTGAATTGCCCAGGCGACGCAGGCCAGCGTCCCCGCCAGCCGCTCGTGGAGCCCCACGCGCAGAGCCCGTGGCACCGGAAACTCCGCCCCGATGGGGGCGACATCCCGCCCACCCATCGGGTGCTGCACCACCATGCCGCCCACGGCCGAAGGCCGTGGCGCAATGGCGGGGTTGACCTCCGCCT
Source organism: Candidatus Omnitrophota bacterium (assembly GCA_030697665.1). Classification (GTDB taxonomy): domain Bacteria; phylum Omnitrophota; class Gorgyraeia; order Aquiviventales; family Aquiviventaceae; genus JAUYPJ01. The sequence continues at coordinate 7,436 of JAUYPJ010000085.1, read as the reverse complement.
GGAGGAGATGCCCGATGAACGACTTGCGCGACGGCCCGATGACGATGGGAAAGCCGAGCGACACGAGCTTCCCCAGCGCGCGCAGGAGCCGGAGGTTGTGGAGGACGGTCTTGCCGAACCCTAACCCCGGATCGAGCAGGATGCGCGGGCGGGCGATGCCGGCCGCCTGAGCCTGGGCGGCTTGCGCGAGCAGCTCCTCGGTCACGGTCCGCGCCACGTCACGATAGCGGGGGGCCTTCTGCATGGTCCGCGGGGTGCCCCGCATGTGCATCAGGATGACCGCCGCCCGGTGACGGGCCGCCACCCGGGCCATCTGCGGATCGCCTCGCAGCGCCGTGACATCGTTGACGATCGCCGCCCCGGCTCCCAGCGCCCGCTCGGCGACCTCCGCCTTGGAGGTGTCAATGGAGAGCGGGATGCGGACGCGCTTCGCCAAGCGCCTGATGACCGGAAGCACCCGTCGCAGCTCCTCCTCAGGGGAGACCCCGAGCGAGCCGGGCCGGGTCGACTCCCCGCCGACGTCGATGAGGTCGGCGCCCTCACCGGCCATCTGGACGCCCCGCGCAACCGCCGCCTCGGGATCGAGGAAGGCCCCCCCGTCGCTGAACGAATCCGGCGTCACGTTCAGCACGCCCATCACGAGCGGCCGCCCTCGATAGACCAGGCTCGCGTGCGCGCACGGAATCGTCACGGAACGTCTTGCGAGGGGCGTGGACGAACCTCGTGAGAGATGGTCGCAGCTCAATGGAGCGGACGTCGTGGTCACCGAGGGGAACCGTGCGCGGGCCTCAGGATGACGCGAGCGCTCCGCCGGCGTCACCGTCTGATGGAGAGATGTCGCGCAGCGAAATTTTTGTGGACTCGTTATCGCCGGGGTGCACCGTCGGCGCCACCACCGTTCCGCCGGTTGGAGGCCTCGCCGGGGTCCCGGCGAGGCCGAGCAGCTTCTTGACCTGCTCGCCGTCGAGGACCTCTTGCTCCAGCAGCGTCGCCGTCAGGAGATCCAGCTTGGGGCGATGGGTCAGGAGCGTCTGGCGGGCGCGCTCGTAGCAGGCGTCGATGAGGCGGCGGACCTCCTCGTCGATCAGCACCGCGGTCCGCTCGCTGTAGTTGCGCTCCTCAAACAGGTCGCGACCAAGAAACATCTGCCGCTCGCGCCGGCCGTAGGTGAGGTGGCCCAATCGCTCGCTCATGCCGAACTCGCAGACCATGCGGCGGGCGAGGGCGGTGGCGGTCTCGAGATCGTTCTGCGCTCCCGTCGTGACCTCGCTGAAGACAAGCTCCTCCGCGGCGCGCCCGCCCATCATCACCGTCATGCGGGCCAGCAGCTCGTTCCGGCTCATCGTGTAGCGATCCTCCAGCGGTAACTGCATCGTGTAGCCCAACGCATGCGCGCCCCTGGGGATGATCGACACCTTGTGCACCGGGTCGGTGTCCGGCACCAACAGCGCCACGAGGGTGTGGCCCGACTCGTGGTAGGCGGTGAGCTTCTTCTCTCGCTCATTCAACACGCGGGTCTTCCGCTCGGGGCCGGCGATGACGCGCTCAAGCGCCTTCTCCAGCTCCGGCATGCCCACGACCTCCTTATTGAGGCGCGCGGCCAGCAGGGCCGCCTCATTGGCGAGGTTCGCCAGATCCGCCCCGGAGAAACCGGGCGTCTGACGGGCAACGGACTTCAGATCCACCTCCTTGCCCAGCCGGATCTTCCTCGTATGCACTTTGAGGATGGCTTCCCGCCCCAGGATGTCCGGGAGGCTGATGATGACCTGCCGGTCAAACCGGCCGGGACGGAGCAGCGCCGGATCGAGGACGTCCGGGCGGTTCGTCGCCGCCATGAGAATGATACCCTCCTGGGTGTCGAAGCCATCCATCTCCACCAGGAGGGCATTGAGCGTCTGCTCGCGCTCATCGTGCCCTCCCCCGATGCCGGCAAACCGCTGGCGGCCGACCGCGTCGATCTCATCGATGAAGATGATCGCGCCCTTCGCGCCCTGGCGGGCGTTGCGCCGCGCCTGCTCGAAGAGATCGCGGACCCTCGACGCGCCCACCCCGACGAACATCTCGACGAAGTCCGAGCCGCTGATGCTGTAGAACGGGACGTTGGCTTCCCCGGCGACCGCCTTGGCCAACAGCGTTTTTCCGGTGCCGGGCAGCCCGATGAGCAGCACCCCCTTGGGGATCTTGCCCCCGAGCCGCTGGAATCGCTTCGGATCCTTCAAGAACTCGATGATCTCCCGCAGCTCTTCTTTCGCTTCGTCGATGCCGGCGACGTCATCGAAGGTCACCCGGGTCTGGGTCTCGGGGGAAATGAGCCGGGCCCGGCTCTTCCCGAACGCCAGCAGGCGCCCGCCCCCCTGGGCGGAGCGCATGACGAACCACATGATCCCCAGGAAAATAATCCAGGGTGACATCCCCATGAGGATGCCGAAGAAGCCCGCCTGGGGCGGCTGCACGTCGAACCGTGGCACGTTCTGGCGCAGGAGCTTGACGATCTCCTCGTCTCGCAGGGGCACAAAGACGGAGAGCATCGTGCCGTCTTTCAACCGGGCTTCGACGCGGTCATCCATCAGCCTCGCCTCGGTGATCTGATGGGTGGTCGGATTCTGCTCCAGGAGCTGGTAGAGCTCGCTGTACGTCACGCGGCGATGCCACTGGCCCACCGAGGAGGCCAGCAGGCGCATCAGCACGATCGTCCCCAGCCCCAGGAGAATCGCCAGGGACCAGCGTGAGCGTTGTGGTGGCATCGGTCGCAAGGTACTCATCGGTGTGTCCAACAGGCTGCGGAAACACTCCCGGGTGACAGGTGACAGGTGACAGGTGACATGGAACACCAGCACACCATGGGCATCTTGTCGCTTGTCACGTGTCGCGTGTTACTTGTCGCGCCGTATCGTATTGTCTAAGTATACCGCGGCTCATCCGTCAGGCGCAAGGCCCGCCTGATGCCTGTTGCCATGCGGAGAGTCCCCTGGCGAGCGGGGACGAGGCGGCAGATGACGCGGTCGTCCTCTCGGCGCAGCTGCACGCCGCCGGGCAGGTCCAACAGCGTCCCCGCCGGGCGCTCGGAAAACAACCGTTCCACCTCGCGCCAGTGGCGGAACTCAAACGCGCGCACATCCCCTCGGAGCCGGTGGATCGCCTCCCGCACGACGTGGCACTGCATGGCCTTGGGCTGACGCCTGAAGGCGGCGATCGACAAGCCGACCTCAGCGGCCCCCAGCGATTTGGCCAGGCGCTTCCACTGTCGTTGGGCGGCCCCTTCAAGGTAGGCGTAGTCCCAGGCGCATTGGGCGGCCAGATGGGTCAGGCCCTCTTTGATGCCCGGGTTGTACTCGCGCTCGAGGAGCGGCAGCAGCTCATGGCGAATGCGGTTCCTGAGCAAGCGGGTGTCCGCGTTGGTCGGATCCGTCCGATAGGCCAGGCGGTGCCGTCCCAGGTAGGCGAGAATCTCCCGTCGCCAGATCTCGAGGAGCGGGCGGATGAGCCACGCCCCCCCGTGGCGTCCATTGGCGGAGGAGGGTGCAGGCGCCATGGCGATTTCATCGAGGGGACGCCTCCACGGCATGGCGCGCAATCCCATGAGCCCGGTCCCGCGCACGAGACGCATCACGACGGTTTCGGCCTGATCATCCGCGGTGTGCGCGACGACGACATGGCTTGCGCTGTGCGCCGCGGCGACGTCCAGCAAAAAGCGCATGCGGATCCGCCGCGCGCCGTCCTCAAGCGACCAGCCGCGGGACCTGCAGAGCGAGCGGACTGCGCACCGCTCCACCGTCGTGGGAAGAGCCCACCGAAGGCCAAGCGCCCTGACGAACTCGGCATCCTCCCGGGAGCCGTCCCGCAAGGCGTGATCGAGGTGAGCGACGCGCAGGGTCCACGCCCAGCGCGGTCGAAGGGCGATCAGCAGGTGCAGGAGCGCGACGGAATCCGGCCCGCCGGATACCGCGACGAGCATCCGGCTGCGAGGCGGCAGCAACTGCTGCGTCGCGATGACCCGCTGCACCCGCTCACAGAGCTCGTCCATGAGGCACTCTCTCATTCAGCAGGCTGCTGAAACACGTGGCGCGACAAGCGACAAGCGACACGTGACAGGCGAACAGCTACCCATGGTGTACCGGTGTGCCATGTCGCGTGTCACCTGTCTCGTGTCCCAGTAGTTAGAGTCCCATCCGCTCAGCCGCCAGCTCCAGGACGCGCTGCACGTCACGGCGCTGTTCCCGCCTCCTCCGCGCCACGATTGCCTCCCGCGCGCGCGGATCATCGATCCGGCTGACCACATCCACGGCGGTCATCCGAACCTCTGTCTTGCGATCGCGCAAGGCCGTGATGAACGCCGGCAGCACGTCCGGATGATGCGCCTGAAGCGGCTCAAGCCCAAGGAGCGCCGCCCGGCGCACCTCGGCGGCCCGATCCGTCTTCAACGCCTGGAGCAGCTGCGGGATCGCCTGGGCGCCGAGGATCGTCGCGAGCGCCCGAAGGCTGTAGGCCTTGGTGTCGGGATCGGAATCGCCCGCGTAGCGCTGAATGGCGGACGCCGTCGCCGGCTCTCGCAGCGCCTCAAGCCGGAGGAAAGCCGCCTGTCGCTGGTACGGATCGTCTGATGCCAGCAGCCGGATCGCCTCCACCGCCTGAGGGCTTGGCGGCTTGGAGGGCTCCGAGGCGCCCTGCGCGACGGGCGGATTCGCCAGCAGGCCCGCGACGAGCGGGGCGATCAGGAACCGACGGGATGCGGTGCGCTTGCGCAGGTGCTCCCGGCGCAGCCTCGCCTTCTGCTTCTCCAATTGCCGCTCGACTTCGGCAAACACCCCTCGAATCGCCGCCCCGGCGTCTCGCTGCTCTTCATGGGCCGCGATGGTGTGCCCCGGCACATGGCAGGTGAGGGAGGCGCGGGAGAGGGTGCGGCTGCCGTTTTCCTCGAACACCACCCTCACCGACACGGCATCCTCCGGGAAGTGCCGCAGCTTGTGCTCGAGTCGGCCCAAGAGCTCTTCGAGCAGTTGTCGGACATGGCCGCGGGGCCCTACGCGCTTGACCTCAATCATCCGCTGCATCAGCGATCTCCAGAGGTTTTGAAATGGGCGCTAAGAAACTCCTCAAGGGCGCGCGCAAGCTGATCGATCTGCGCATCCGTATGAAGCGCGGTAACGCTCAGTCGAAGTCGCGCGGTGCGCTCGGACACGGTCGGCGGGCGAATCGCCGGCGCCCAGATCCCCCTGGACCATAACCGCTCGGCGAGCTCGCGCGCAAGCGATACCTGACCGACGACGATGGGCAGGATGTGAGACGGCTCCGGCAAGGAGACCGCCGGCAACGCGCCGAGTCGCCGGCGCAGCGCCCTCGCCCGACTCCACAGGCGGGCGCGCCGATCCGGCTCATCGCGAAGGACCGTGAGCGCCGCGACAGCGGCGGCCGCCACCGGAACGGCAAGCGCCGTCGTATAGATGAACGCTCGCGCCCTGTTGCGCAGGAGATCGATCAGCGGCGCCGGTCCGGCCACGAACCCTCCTTGGCAGCCCAGCGCCTTGCCCATCGCCCCCATGTAGAGCACCCGGTCCATGGAGACCCCAGCCGCCTCCGGTGCCCCGCGTCCGCTCTCTCCGAGGACGAAGGCGCCGTGCGCGTCATCGAGATAGACGAGGGCGTCGTGCGCCTCGGCGATCGTCACGAGCTCCTCCAACGGGGCGCGGTCTCCCTCCATGCTGAACACCCCTTCCGTCACAATGACCCGGCGCCGGAAGCCCCTCGCGCGGGAAAGCAGCTCGGCCGCGTGGGAGGCGTCGTTGTGGCGAAACACCCGAAGACGAGCCCGGCTGCCCCGGGCGGCGTCGAACAGGCTGGCATGGGCCAGGCGGTCCACAATCACCGCATCCTGGGAGGAGAGAAGTGCCCCCAGGGTGCCCAGGTTGGCCAGGTAGCCGCTGGCGTAGCTGAGCGCGGCCTCTGCGCCACACCACGCCGCCAGCGACTCCTCGAGGCGGACGTGCCACTGCGAGGTGCCTCCCAAAAGGCGCGAGGCGCGCGCGCCGACGCCCCATGCCGCGGCGGTCTCAGCCGCCGCCTGCGCCAGCGCCGGATGAGTCGAGAGTCCCAGGTAGTCATTGGCGCACCAGCAGACGAGCTCCCGCCCCTCGATGCGCACCACCGGTCCATCCACCGCCTCAAGGCACCTCAGGCGGCGGTACCGCCCCGCCTCCTTCAACGCGCCCACCTCATCGAGACATTCCGCAAGGAGGCGCTCACGAGCCGAAGCGACTGTGATGGGCATAGGCGTGCGTCCACGCAGCAAGGCGTCGCGAGAGGGAAGCGGGCCGTCCCGGGGGGAGGCGCGAGCTACCGAACCACCATGGGCAAGAATTCAGTGGAGCCGAACACCCCAAAGAGCCCGTGGGCCTTCAGCCAAAGGCCGCGCTTGAGGTACCCCAGGGCGGGGCCGATGACGTTGGCCGCCATCGTCGTCTCATCCCCAAGGGTGAACGTATGGGAGGAGCGCTTCCCCTCGAACGTGATCCCTGTCAGCGTCATCGTCGTGGAGACAGGTTTCTTCGGATGGCGGGTATCCATCACCCCACCGACGTCCACTTGCTCCCGCGAGTCCACCACCCCTACCCGCTGGAGCAGGAAATCATCCGCGTGCTCCATGTGCCGCAGCTCGAGCAGGCCGTGGGTCTGCTCGAGCAGCGCCTCGATCTGGGCATCCGTCATCGCCTTGGCGCGCTCGACGGTATAGCCCGGCAGGTGGGCGATGTCTTCCCGGATGGTCGCCTTGTAGGCGTCCCAGTTCGCGATGCCGACCCCCCAGCAGATCTCGACCTTCTCCACCTCGATGAACGACTGCGCGGCAAGCACTGCGGCCGCCGCGAGGAGCCCCGGCGTCGCTCCGCACCCGGTGAGGACGACGCTGCGCGCCTGCTTCACGAGCGGATCCAGGGCGAACATCTGCTCGACCGCCCGGGTCCGCTTGAGCACATCCACCAGCACCAGCGGCACCTGAGCCGTTGCCACGCGCTCCACCACGCTCGGGATAAACTCATTGGGGAGATTCGGCAACGTCACCAGAAGCGCATCCAACGTCTCGGCCGCCGAGGTGAGCAGCTCCCCCAGCGGATCATCACAGTGCCACGCCTCGATGGCCGTGGCGACTCCTCCGCCATCAGGGGCTGCTGAGTCCCCCTCACGCAATGCCCGGTAGCCCTCGACGAGATCACCCGAGACGCGGGCCACCAACTCGCCATCCACCCCCTCCGGGGAAGCCACCACCCCCCGGCTGTCGCAGATGGCGACCAGACGCAACTCCCGCTTCAGGCTGATGATGCCGGCGGCCGCCTTCCCTCACCCGCCCGCCCCCAGCACGCCGACTCGAATCGGTGCTCCCTCAGACCAGCTCATCGTTTACGGTTCACAGTTTAGATGACACCACGGAACCACGGAAGCGCCAC
>JAUYPJ010000081.1 GCA_030697665.1 Candidatus Omnitrophota bacterium | reverse complement strand
CAGGCCCTTGCGGCCGGGCGGCACGGCAAGCGGGATGGCGGTGGTGGCCCGGCCGATGAAGAGATCCGGCTGGAAGCTCTGCACCGCCGAGACGCTCGGGGGTGGGGCGCTGCCTGCCGAGGCGGTGGCGGAGCCGAGGTGCGAGGCTTCCGTCCTCGTCGGCAGGGCCATTTGCGCGGCAAGCACGGCGAGCGTGGTGATTCCCGCAAGACCTCGCTGGGTCGGGGTGGCCGTTGATTTCATCGGCGAAGTCTTTTCTTCCGTGGCAATGCTTCCATGACCCGGAACGTCAAGCTATAGCTGCCTTCCAAGGGGACGTTGTTGGCATCCACCAGGGTGCCTTGGTAGCGGATGAGCGGGGGGACTTGGGCGGACACGCCGGCGCACAACAGGCCGCATGTGATCAACAGTCCAGCGGCGTCGAGAAGCACGCGAACCGTCCTGTACGACATGGACGCCTCCGGTGTGAGAGCGTCATTGACAGCGATCCATCAATATGCTATATCCATATCTAGATACGGATAAGGAGGTGATAGCAGATGTCCGGCCTGACCAAGAAGACCACGATTCTGTTTCCTCCCAAGGTGTACCGGCAGTTGGAACGGGTTGCCAGGAAAGAAGGCACCTCCGTGGCGCATTTGGTTCGGCAAGCGGCAATCCAACGCTACCTCTTGGCGGATCCGACCGCGCGTCTTGAGGCATTAAAAGCGCTGACGTCGATGCAAGTGCCCGTGGCCGATTGGGAACAGATGGAACGCGAGATCGTTGAAGGTGCGCTTGGCCACCGTCCCGCATGACCGTTTTCATTGACGTCAATGTCATCATGTACGCGGCCGGTGGTTCGCATCCGCATCAAGCGCCTTCACAACGGTTGCTGGAAGGCGTCCTGCAAGGGCGTGTCGAGGCTATCAGCGACACAGAGATTCTGCAGGAATTGCTGTATCGCTTCTGGCGCCTGAATAAGGTTGAACTAGGCGCGCAGTTGGTTCGGCAAGTCGTCGAGATCCTTCCTAACCTCTTGCCCGTTGAGAGCCGTGACGGAGTGCTGGCTGCTGCGCTCTTGAATCAGCACCCTGTGATTGAGCCGCGCGACGCCATTCATGCGGCCGTCATGCTGAATCATGGCCTGACCCGTCTCTACAGCTACGATCACCATTTCGACCACATCCCAGGGCTCACGCGCCTCGTTCCCAAGTAAATCCCCACACGGTCCGCATAGTTCATGGGGGCGAGACGAGTCGGCGCAGGACGTACACGTCTTGCTGTGTGGTCGCCGAGCCGCCGTGGCCGTCGCGGACTTCCACCTTGGTGGTCTGGAGCCCAATATCGCTGACGGTCGTCAACCAGTCGTGCGTGCTCGTGGCGGACCATATCTGCCGGGTCAGGCCGTTGCCGTTGAACTGGTATTCGAGCGCGTCGCCATCCGCATCCGTGGCGGTCGCGCTCAGGCTGATGGTGGTTCCGTGCAGGAACTTGCTGGCGTCTACGGGACTGAAGGTGCTGATGACCGGGGCTGAGCTGTTCGCATAGATGCCATCGCTGACGCCCCAGTCGCTCCAGGAGCCGGCCTGATTGTTGGCGCGGACCGACACGTAGTAGAGCTGGCCTTGGACGAGTGCCAAGCCCGTTTTGGTGATCTGGGTTGCCGCGCCGGCGCTGGTCGCCGGAATGAGCTCGCCACCGGTGGGCGTGGTGCCGATGCGATACTCAAATGCCGCCAGCCCTGAACCCGGGTCGCTCGACGTCCATGCAGCGTGGAGCTGACTGAAGACCAACGTGGAACTCCCATCATCCGTCACCACAGGGATGGTCGGCGGGCTGGTGTCCAGCAGGATGGCGGTCGTGATCGTTGCGCTCGCGTTGCCAAACAGGTCTTTCGTGAGAATAGTCAGGACATTGGCGCCCTCCGCCAGCGTCACCTGATGGCTCCACGTGGTGTCGGCATTCAGCGGGATGACTTGCGAGCCATTGAGCCACAAGGCGGTGTCGGGAGCTTTCGTCCCCGTGAGCGTCTGGGTCGTCACCGCCGTCGGGCTGGCGAGTGGATTGACTGTTGGCGCCTGGTGGGGCAGCAGGAGCAGCAGGTGGCGCTGGGTGACGAAATGGCCTTCCGACAGCTTGAACGATGCGGTGGCGACGTCGTTCGTAATCGGTTCGCCGATCGCGCTGGCGGCGACACGCGCATGGCCATCACTACACGTCTCACCTCCTGAAATCACTCCGTCGCTGACGAGCTGATAATTGGCGCTTTGCGGCGCCGCCTCCGTGCTCGAGCCAACGCTCACCAGCACGGCGATCAGCCAGGCGTTCCAGATGCGCGGGGTCATTTTTTCGGCAGGCGCGATTCCAGCTCGTCCAACTTCAGCGCCGTCTCCTTCAAGGCCGCGTGGAGGTAGCCCAGGTACGCCAACAGATCGATGCCGGCCTTGGTCCCGTCCGGATTGAACGTCAGCACTTCGGCGGGAACATTGGCATCGTCAATGACCATACCGACCCGCTTCGTGGTGAACTTGGGCAGCCCGGCTTTCGCAAGCGTCAGCTCCCGCTTCTTGGCCTGGAGCTCCTCGGCGGTCGGCTGGCTCTTCCGGAGCTCCTGCTTGGCTTCCTCGTCGCTGGACGTCGGCGTGCGCGTCCATTCGTACAGCTCGGTCGCCTTGAGCTGAGCCAGGTAACCGGCCGGGGCGGGTTGAATGATGTGCTTGTGCTGCCGGTCGCTCGGATAGACGGTCCAGGAGTCGGCGATGGGATCCGTGGAGGAGGTCTGTTGAACGGAGAGGATGTTGGGGATGCTCAGCGTCCCGATGCCGATCCGGCCTCCCGTGTACGCGATGCCTGTGTCTGCCTGCGTCCAGGGGCTTGCGGCCTTGCCCAGGGAATAGGTGTTGCCGGCGCCGTTGTTGTAGAGGTCGGTCCGCTCTTGTGTCGTGAGCACCCGCTTCCAGATGCCGACTTCATCAATACGACCACCCATTCCCACCCCTTCATCTGTACCAGTGGTCGCATTGCCCAATATAAATGGGTTTGTATCATCATAGCTGCCACTAGAGTAACTTGTAGATGAAACACTACCCTCATCGACTTGCAAGTTGATTGTGTTGGCAACTGCATCATGCCAACCCACCACGAAGTGCCAGGCTCCTGAGAGGTCTCCACTGGTGCTGACCTCCGCAACCGCACTAGCTACGTTATTCCCAACGTTCAATCGCCACACATTTACTGATGCGCTACGAGCTATTTGATACGCTATACCAGGGGTAGATATAAGGTCTCTTTTAGCAACAATTACCTTCTGCCCAACATCATCTGCCAGGTAGACCCATGCAGCAATAGTAAAATCAACCTCTGCCCCCATTGAGAGAGCAGCATTGTCTGGAATACTGAGGGATTCATTATTAGCAGCGGTGAACAGCGCCGCATTGCCCTTCTTACCGGCGGCCTGGGTGACCGTGTTGTGGTCCGCCAGGTCATTCGGCCCCTTCTGGTCGTCGCGTGCGCCCCCGGATTCTTCAAACTTCCAGTAGGCGATGAGCCCGTCCGTCAACGTGCCGCTCGTATCCACCTCGAACCCCGGCGGTTGGTCTTGCGTCTGGTCGGCCACCACGGCCCGGTAGGCATACGGCACGCTGGTCAGCCGCTGCCGCGGGCTCATCTCGGTATCCGTCCCGACTTGGGTGGAGAGCCAGGAGTCCTTGTCGAAGGGAAGGTTCAGCGGGGTCACCTGACCCAACAGGATGCTAAACACCCCGCGGCTGACGGGTACAGGGGTCTGAGTCTCGGTCCACAGGGCAGCGCCACCCGTCGCGACATCGTAGACCCGGAAGGTGAGGGTGTAGCTCCCTTCCAGGGGGATGTTGTTCGCGTCGACCACGGTTCCCTGGTAGCGGATGAGGCGTGGGACTTGAGCCTGCACAGCAGCAGAGAACACACAGCACATAGCGACCAGCACAGGGACGACAGAAAGGAGCCGACCGCGTGGGTTACGCATACCGCACCTCCTGTGTGACGTGGGGCTGGAGCCTCTTTGACATCTCGCCGACTTCGGGGAGGCTACCACAGGAGGTGCACGTATGTCAAGAAATATTTTCATATTACACAAGTACTCCCCGCGACGGTTGCTGATGACCTGAACGGGCCTGGGTGGGTTTGCGATGGCGGAGGGGGGCGCTGGGGTGTACAATGAGCGCGATGTCTGACGCAACCGCCTTGCCGCAGCAGCCGCCGAGAGAACGGTGGTACTACAATGTGTGGTTCGTGCTGTTCATGCTGTTCTTCGTGCTGGGGCCGCTGGGGCTGCCGCTGGTGTGGAAGAACCCGCGATTTTCCCGATGGGTGAAGCTCACGCTGACCATGCTCATGGCGCTCTACACCGTCGTGCTCATCGATCTGACGGTCCGCACGTTCCAGACGGTGATGAACGCCGTCGGCTCGCAGCTCACTCCCCTGCCCTGATCGCTTCAGGCTCATCGCGCCGCATCATCTGGTACGGCGCGGGGTCCTTCCTCCTCATCGCCGGATGCGTGAGCAGCGAGTTCAACCTTGCCTCCCGCCGGCAGGAGTACACCTTCACCTCAACCGAGCGGGAGGTCGAGATCGGGCGCAAGATCGCCCATCGCGTCCAGGAGGAGCTGCCGCTCCTTGCGGACGAGACGGTCCAGCAGCGAGTGAGAGGGATCGGGGAGCGGATCGCGGCGGTGTGCGACCGACGGGAGCTGGTCTACAGCTTCGCCGTGGTCGAGGGCAAGGAGGTCAACGCCTTTTCCCTGCCCGGCGGCTATGTCTTCGTCAACGAGGAGCTCGTCAAGGCGGCTGCCACCGACGATGAGCTGGCCGGCGTGATCGCCCACGAAGTCGCGCACATCACGGCGCGTCATGCGGTGAAGCGCTACGAGGCGGGGTTGGGGGCGCAACTACTCCAGCTCGCGGCGCTCACGGCGCGCCAGGGCGAGGCGGCCGGCGGGCTTAGCATCGCGGCCCAAGCGACGCAACTGGCCTACGCCAGGCAGGATGAGCTGGAAGCGGACCAACTGGCCGTCAAGTACATGAAGGCGGCGGGGTATGATCCTGAAGCGGTGATCGCGTTCCTGGAGAAGCTGGGGGAGTTGCCTGACGACCCGCCCACCTACATGCCGCGTGGCATCGTACGGCCGCGCTATGCCTTCACGCACCCGTACGTGCCGGAGCGGCTGCGCGCCGTCAAGGAAGCGCTCTTCGGGGTGGCGGATTACGTGGACTACCTCAACACCCCCACCCAATAATTCCCTTCCTAGCGTACAGCGTTCAGCGTAGAGACAAAAAGACCCTACGCTGCACGCTAAACGCTGGACGCTGGCTTCGGGTGTTCCAGTAAGTGACCGCCCATCGCCCAGTCGGAGCGCTTCACGTCCCGAAAGACGATCCAGACCTGCTCCGGCTGCACGCCGGCCGTCTTCACAAACGCCTGGGTCAGGGCGTGGGCGAGTTGGGCTTTCTGTTCGGGCGCGCGGCCTTCCAGCCACTCAATCGTCACCACGGGCATCGCAGGGCCTCCTCAACTCGTCAGATGCGGTCAGGCGACGGCGGCCTCACGGCGGCGGCTCCTGATGGAGCGGCGCAGTCCGGCGCGCACCTGACCGACCAGAAAGAGCGAGCCGGTCACCACCAGCACGTCCTCAGGCGAGAGGGCGTTGCGCAGGTAGGTGTACGCATCGGCCACATCGCAGATCACGTTCACGTCCGGGCAAAAGGGCATGAGACGCCTTGCCAGCTCGGTGGCATCCAACGCGCGGGGATGGCCACTCTGCGTGCAGGTCGCCCCGATGGCCAGCGAGCCCAGCACCTGCCCGAAGGCCTCCACGTCCTTGTCCGAGGAGACGCCCACCAGGAAGTGGATCCGCCGGCCCTCACACAGCTCCGCCAGCGCCTCGCGCAGCGCCCGGGCCGCCTCCGGGTTGTGGGCGCCGTCCAGGATCACGAGCGGGGCGTCCGACACCACCTCAAGCCGCCCGGGCCAGTCCACTCGCGACAATCCCCGCTCCACGAGCGAGTAGGGCACCCCAGTCGGTGAGAGCGCCTCGAGCGCGCCCACGGCGAGGGCCGCGTTGGTCGCCTGGTGCCGCCCGAGCAGCGGGATCTCCAGCGAAGGGTAGATCCCCCGAAGGCCGGTGATGGACACCTGCAGACCCGCCAGATCGTGCCGGTCAATCCGGACCGTCACATCATGGTCGCAGACCAGGAGCGGAACCCCCTGCGCGTCGCAGGCGTCGCGCAGCACGCCCATGACCGCCTCGTCCTGGGGCGCGGTGAACGCGAGCTGGCCGGGCTTGATGATTCCGGCCTTTTCCCTCGCGATGGCGGCGAGGTCCGCCCCTAAGACGTCGGCGTGGTCGAGGCCGATCGGCGCGATGATCGACACCGCTTGATCCACCACGTTGGTGGCATCGAGCCGCCCGCCAAGCCCGACCTCCAGCACCGCGATCTCGACCTGCCGCCGGCTGAAGTAGGCCAGCGCCACCGCGGTCAGCGCCTCGAAGTAGGTGGGGGTGTGCCCGGGCTGGAGCTGCTCGATCATCGCCGCGAAGTCCGCCTCGCTGATCCAATCCTCGCCAGGCGCAGGCCCTTCTTCCCGCGGTCCCTCAGTCCAGACGCGAATGCGCTCGCGCGCCTGCTCAAGATGCGGCGAGGTGTAGCAGCCGACGCGCAGCGAGCTCTCCCGCAGCATGGCGTAGAGCATGGCGCAGATGGAGCCTTTGCCGTTGGTCCCGGCGACCAGAATCGACCGGAAGCGCCGCTGTGGATCGCCGAGCCGCCGGCAGAGCCGTCGCATGCGCTCCAGGTCCATGGCGCGCATCGCCTCTGGGTCGCGCTGATGTTCGTAGTTCACCAACGACTCCAGGTACGCCAACGCCTCGGGATACGTCATCGTCTTGCTCCTCAGGAGCCCCCACGCTGCCGCTTCCGCCACTCTTCAAGAATGCGCCGCACATCCCCCTGGGCCGAGCGAATGATGAGCGCGCCGACCAACAGCAGCACGGAAAACTGCCAGGCGTCTTCCGGCCCGACGAGCAGACCCGTCTTGACGTCCTCTGCGACGGTGAACTGCTGCTGGAAATGATCGATCGCTCCTTGGAGTGGGCCTTCGAAGAGATCGAGCGACGAGAGCTGGTGACGGTACTTCAGCGACGGGAACTGCACCCCCCGCACCAAGAGGAAGGTCGCCACCATGTCATCGGTGACGTGCAGGTCTTCCTCGAAGGCGAACCCCTCAAACTGAGGAGAAAAGGAGGGGAGCACGATGGCCGGGCGCTCGATGAGCACCTGGCCTCGCCGCACCACCGTATCCCCCTGGTTGAGCGACGACTCCGCAAGAAAGACGTAGGGGGCGGCGGTGGTCTCGAAGGTGGCCAGATCCTGCAGCCGCATCCGGATGATCTCCGTCTGCCGGCGCGCTTTTTCCCATAGCTCTTGGATGTCCATATCGATTGCGCCTTAGTGGCGGAAGTGGCGGATGCCGGTCACCACCATCGCGACGTTGGCGCGGTTCGCGGCCTCCACCACCTCGGCATCTCGGATGGAGCCGCCCGGCTGGATGACGGCGGTGATCCCGGCCTGCGCGAGCAGCTCGACGCCGTCAGGGAATGGGAAGAATCCATCCGAGGCGGCCACCGCGTGGCGGCTCCGCGAGGCCGCCTTCTCGAGCGCCAGCCGCACCGAGCCGACCCGGCTGGGCTGGCCCTGTCCGATGCCGACCGTGGCGCCGTCCTGCGCAATCACGATGGCGTTGGACGCGGCGTGCTTGGCCGCTTTCCAGGCAAAGAGTAGATCCTCTCGCTCCGTCGTCGTCGGGGCGCGCGTCGTGGCCACCCGCAGGACCTCCGTCGCGACAGGCGCAGCATCAGGCTCTTGCGCGAGCCAGCTCCCCAGCAGGTGGCGCCACTCAATCGCCGCCGGCGCGCGCGCCGGCCACTCCAACGTGACGACGCGGACGTTCGGCTTCCGGCGAAAGGTCTCCGCCGCATCAGACCCGACCGACGGCGCCATGATGAGCTCAACAAATTGCGCGGTCAACGACGCGGCCATCGCCGCCTCGATCGGCCGGTTGCACCCGATGACTCCACCGAAGGCGGATTCCGGATCGCAGGCGTAGGCCCGCGCGTACGCCTGTTCCATCGTGGAGGCGCCGGCCAACCCGCAGGGAACGTGGTGCTTGATGATGACGCACGCGGGCCCGTCAAACTCCAGCAGGCAGCGCAGCGCGGCATCCAGGTCCAACAGGTTATTGTACGACAGTTCCTTGCCCTGGAGTTGGGTGAGTGTACCCACCCCCCATGCCGCCTCAGGCGCCGGGACGTACCATGCACCCCGCTGGTGCGGGTTCTCCCCGTAACGCAGCGGCTGGCGTCTGCGGAGGGTGATGGTCGCCTCTTCCGGGGGGAGGCCCTCGCGCGCATCGGAAACCTCACCCGCTGAGAGGTACGACGCGACGGCGGCATCGTAGGCGCTGGTCAGGCGAAACACCGCCTGGGCCAACTGCCGGCTCATCGACGCGGGCAGTTGGCCGTTGCCACGCTGGAGCACCTCCGCGACCGTGGCGTACTGCTGCGGCTGGCAGACCGCCGCCACGTGCGCGCAGTTCTTCGCCGCGGCGCGCAGCAGCGCCACCCCGCCGATGTCGATCTGCTCGACCGCTTCCTCAAGCGAACATCCCGGTTGCCGGGCGGTGCGCTCAAACGGGTACAGGTTCACGACGACCAGATCGATCAGCCCGCCGGCGCCCACCGCCTTGACGTGCGCGGCATCGTCGCGGCGGGCCAGAATGCCCCCGTGGATCTTCGGGTGCAGCGTCTTCACGCGGCCGTCAAGCTGCTCAGAGACGCCGGTGAACTCCTCCACCCGCTTCACGCGAAGCCCCTGCTTGGCCAAGAACTCCGCGGTTCCGTCAGAGGCCACCAGCTCAACGCCCAACGCGGCCAGCGCCTTCGCCAACACGTCTAGACCCGTCTTGTCATGGCAACTCAAGAGGGCGCGCTTCACGATGACCATCACTACCCCCGACAAGCCGCATCTGTGTAATGTTCAAGGTGTAATGTGTAATGGTCAAACGGTAACATTACACGTTACACAGTCCACATTACACAGGGAGTCGGAGTTCACGACGGACAAGGGCGCGAAACGCACGGTGGAGGCGCTTCGTGATGGGACCTGGGCGTCCGGTGCCGATGCGACGCCCATCGACCCAGGTGACGGGTAGGATTTCCTTC
The DNA here is from genome assembly GCA_030697665.1 of Candidatus Omnitrophota bacterium. Classification (GTDB taxonomy): domain Bacteria; phylum Omnitrophota; class Gorgyraeia; order Aquiviventales; family Aquiviventaceae; genus JAUYPJ01. The sequence goes on along the minus strand of JAUYPJ010000081.1, from coordinate 2,285 downwards.
GTGGTGCTGGTGAGAAAGATCTCCTCCGCGGTATAGAGCTCGTGCCGAGTGAGCGGGATGTCCCGGATCGGCAGTCGCAGGCGCGCGGCCAGCTCGCCCAGGACATCGCGGGTGACGCCCGCCAGCAACCCCAGCCAGCACGGCGGGCTGATGAGGATGCCCCGCCGGATAACGCCGACGTTGCTCGCGGTGCTTTCCGTCACGCGGCCCTGCGCGTCCATGAAGAGCGCTTCGTCCACCCCGCGCACCTGCGCGTCGACCACCGCCAGAATGCTGCCCAGACGCGCCGAGTACTTTGCCTGGGGACTGACGGCGCCCACGGCGAAAGGGCGCGCCGGCACGACGGCCACCCGAATGCCGCGCTGATAGGCGGACGCCGGCGGCAGCGTCACCGGCTGGACCACGATGCTCGGACGCGCCGCCATCCCTGGACGAGGGAGCAGCGCGATGCGAACAACCGCCTCCCGCACCCCGGAGCGCTTGAGCGCAGCGGTCAACTGCCGGGCCAGGAGGCGCCGATCCTCCGGCGGATGCGTCCCTAAGAAACGGGCCGAGGCGTACAGCCGATCCAGATGCGCATCGAGCCTGAACAGGCGCCCCCCGTAGGCCCGCATCGTCTCAAAGCAGCCGTGGCTCGTCTCTTCACGGGGCAGCGGGCCGCGCAGCGGCTCAACCAACTGCGGCATGGTGGTCTTGACCGAGCGCTTTCAGCAACGCCCCGGCCTTGGCCAGGGTCTCGTGGTATTCACGCTCCGGCACCGAGTCGGCCACGATGCCTGCGCCGACGTGGAACGAGAGCCGCCGGCCTTGAAGGACCAGCGTACGGATGGCGATGCTCAGATCCATCGTCCCGTCAAACCCGATATACCCCAAGGAGCCGGTGTAGAGACCTCGCGCCACCGGCTCCAGCTCGCGGAGGATCTGCATGCAGCGGACCTTGGGGCAGCCGGTGATCGTCCCGCCGGGAAAGACCGCCCGGATGGCCTCCACCGCATCGACGCCGCGCCGCAGCCGCCCGGAGACGTTGGAGACGATATGGATGACGTGCGAGTAGGCCTCGAGCGTCATGAGCTCCTCCACGCCGACGGAGCCTGTCGCGGCGATGCGGCCCAAGTCGTTGCGGGCGAGGTCGACCAACATGATGTGCTCGGCGCGCTCCTTCTCGCTCACGAACAGCTCCAGGCTGTTCAGGAGATCCTCCTCGGCGCTCTGCCCGCGGGGGCGCGTGCCGGCGATGGGACGCGTATCGACGCGGCCGTCTTGGATGCGCACCAACCGCTCCGGGGAACAGCTCACCGCCGTCAGCGCCTCGCACGACAGAAAACAGGCGAACGGCGAGGGATTGATGCGCCGGAGCGCCAGATACAGCGAAAGCGGCCGGCCTTCCCAGAGGGTGGTGAACTGCTGGGAGACGTTCGCCTGGAAGATGTCGCCGGCGCGGATGAACTCCAGCGCGCGCGACACCATCGTTTCAAATTCCGCCTGGGTGCAGGTCGGCTGCACCGTGAGGGGCTGCCTCCCTAGCACCTCCTCAGCCGCATCCGGCTGTCCGGTGCGCGTGGTTGAAGGGTCGTCCGGGCGATGGGCCAGCAGGTCGATCGTCCATTCCAGCGCCTCCAACGCCTCCCGATGAGCCAGCGGCCCTGGGGCGTGCGGATCCACAAGGCGCAGCAGCCAGCTTCGACGCTGGACGTGGTCCACGAGGATCGCCGTTTGCATGCCGAACCACCCCATCTCCGGCATCGGCATCCCCGCGGGCTGCGGCGGTGGCAGCGCCTCAATCCACCGGTTGAGGTCGTAGCTCAGCCAGCCCATCAACCCGATGGCTCTGCCGTGCGGCCCGGCCGATGCCGGCACGCGATACCGGCGCAGGACCTGGCGCAGGGCGGTGAGGGGATGCTCGCGCCAGACGCGCGTGGCCGCGCTGGTCCGCAGCTCGATCCGGTCTCCACGGGCGAAGAGCGTCAGCCACGGATCGCAGCCCAGGATCGACCAGCGGCCGGTCATGGCGTGGGGGCGCGCGCTGTCACACCAGACGACGGGCGTCGAAGGAGGCGTCTGCTGGATGAACGCCTGCAGGTCGACGCAGCCCTCGCGCGATGTCACGTAGACGCTGAGGGGACCGTAGCGGAGAAGACGCGGGGTCTGCGGAGGCATGCTGGACGTCCGTATTGTATCACAGCGCCACCGCGCATGTGGGGCGCTCAGCAGGATGATGAAACAGTGGCGCGACAGGCAACAAGCGACAAGTGACAGGCTACAAGATGCCCATGGTGTGCTGGTGT
>JAUYPJ010000079.1 GCA_030697665.1 Candidatus Omnitrophota bacterium | reverse complement strand
GAACGACCGCGTGCCGGTCTGGTTGACCGTCTGCGGAATCGCGGAGAGCGAGTACTGCGTGCAGCTCCCCGCCGCATCGGTGCACCCGGCCGGCAAACCGGTGTACGTGTAGTTGTACCCCTGGACGGTCTGTCCCGTCATGGCAACGTTAAACGACGGCGGTCCGAACGCCGGCACCCCTCCCGCCGGGTACATGTCCGCCTGCCAGTTGGCGGACTTGGGGTAGGCGTTGTTCACCGAGCGATACATCTCCAGGCTGGAGATCAGCGCCCGGATGTTCCCGATCGACGCCGTCTCACTGGCGCTGGTCCGCCCCCGGATGACGTTCGGGATCGCCACCGCCGCCAAGAGGGCGATGATGGCCACGACGATCATGATTTCCACCAGGGTAAAGCCTTGCCGGTCTATTCGTCTCATCGTCTCTTCCTCCTGTCTCAAGCGCCCAGCAGCCCGATGAACAGATCATGATGCCCACAGTGGACTCCGGGCGCGTCTCCACGGTATGCGGGAATTCGCCGACCTCACCCCCTTTCGCAACGGACAACGCCGCTGCCGCATGGACAGTGGCGTCCTGCCATTCGTCTCTCGCGGCAGTCCAAGCTTCCCTGAGGGGAGGCGTACGCGGTGGGGTGGGAACGTGAAGCGGGAAAAAGAAGCCGTCTGAAACGACCCTGACACCTTCCCGACCCACGACGCAACTCGCCCTCATCCTCCGGGCTCGTTGTAACTATGCCATAGATTCCCGCGAAGATCAATAGGGCGAGACGAGCGTGGAGATCTGAAAGACCGGGAGGAACAGCGCGATGACGATCCCCCCGATCACCACCCCGAGCACGGCGATGACGACCGGCTCGATGAGGCTCGTGAGGCCGGCGATGGCGGCGTCCACTTCGCTCTCGTAAAATTCGGCGATCTTCGTCAGCATCTTCTCGAGCTCCCCGGTCTTCTCGCCCACTGCGATCATGCGGGTCGCCATCGCCGGAAACACCGTGCTGCGGGAGAGCGGATCCGCAATGTTCTGCCCTTCCTTGATGCTGGCCCTGGCGGCCAGGACGGCCCGCTCCACCACCCTGTTCCCTGAGGTCTTCGCCACGATCTCCAGCGCGCTCAAGATGGGCACGCCGGATTTGGTCAGCGTGGCCAGCGTCCGGGCGAACCGCGCGATGACCGCCTTCTGCAGGAGGGCCCCGACGACCGGGATTTTCAGGACCATCCGGTCGAACCAGAGCCGGCCGGCGGGCGTCATGAGGTACAGCCGCCAGAGGATGGCCGCTGCCGCCAGGAGGAGCAGCTCAAGGGCGAAGGTGCGCCGCATGAAATCGCTCACGTCCAACAGGATCCGCGTGGGCAGCGGCAGCCGGCCGCCCATGGAGGTGAAGATGTCCCTGAACTTCGGGACGATGACGATCACGAGGAACGTCGTGATCCCCGCCGCCAGCATGGAGACGAAGGCCGGATAGAAGAGGCTGGAGGTGATCTTGCGCTGGAGGGCGTCGGTCTTCTCGAGGTAGGCCGCCATGCGGTCGAGGATCTCATCGAGCCGCCCGGAGGATTCGCCGGCCCGCGTCATGTTGATGAAGAAGTCGGAGAAGACCCGGCGGTGGCGGCTGATCGCTTCGGAGAGGCTCGAGCCCGTCTCGATGTCCTCCCGGATCTTCCTCAGGATCTGCTGGAAGTGCCGATCCTCGAGCTGCTCGGAGAGCACCTCCAGCGAGGAGGTGATCGGGATCCCGCTGTTGACCATGGTGGCCAGTTGGCGGGCGAAGACGACCAGGGCCTGGGTCTTGACGCGGGGTCCGCCGACCTTGAGGAGGGCTCCCGCGCCCTGGGGACGGTCGTCGATGGACAGCACGATGAACTCTTGCTTCCACAGCTTCTCGATGAGGGCATTGCGGGACTCCACCTCAAGCGTCCCGCTGTGGGTCTTGCCGCCCTTGTCCTTCACGACGTACGTGTAGGTCGGCATCGCTCACTCCTCGGCCGTCACCGCCGCCACTTCCTCAAGCGTCGTCAGGCCCATCTGCGCCTTCTTGAACCCGTCCTGGCGGAGCACCACCATGCGCTGCTCGGTGACGGCGCATTCCTTGATCTGCCAGGAGGGAACCCGGGCCACGATGAGCTCCCGAATCCGTTCCTCGATCTGCAACACCTCGGTGATCCCCATCCGGCCCCGGTAGCCCGTCCCGTTGCAAAACCGGCATCCGACGGCCCGGAAGAACGTCGCCTCCCCCGCCGGTGAGAAGCCCAGCGGCTCCAGGAACTCCTGACCGGGCTCGAACGGCTCACGACACTTCACGCAGAGCCTTCGCACCAGCCGCTGGGCGATGACGAGGCTGACGCTCGAGGCGACCAGGAACGGTTCCACCCCCATATCGATCAGGCGGGCCACCGCCGCAGCGGCGTCGTTCGTGTGCAGCGTCGAGAGCACCATCTGACCCGTCAGGCTGGCCTTCATGGCGATGTCCGCGGTCTCGGAATCCCTGATCTCCCCGATCATCACGACATCGGGGCTCTGGCGCAGCAACGCCCGGAGGCCGCTGGCGAAGGTCAACCCGACTTCCGGACGCACTTGGAGTTGGGTGATCCCCTCCACCTGATACTCCACCGGATCCTCGATCGTGATCAGATTCTTCGTCGGCTGGTTCAGCTCATTCAGGATGGCGTACAGGGTGGTGGATTTGCCGGAGCCGGTCGGTCCCGTGACCAGGAGCATCCCGAACGGCCGCTGGACCGCCGCCCTGAACGCCTCGATGGATTCAGGAAGAAACCCCAGATGCTGGAGTCCGAGCGACAGATGGCTCTTCTCCAGCAGCCGGAGGACCACCTTGCCCCCGTGCGTGATCGGGAGCACGGAGACCCGGAAATCCACCTCCTGCTCATCGAGCCGGGCCTTGAACCGCCCATCCTGCGGCAGCCGCCATTCGGTGATGTCAAGCCCGGAGAGAATCTTCAGTCGCGACACGAGGGGGTGCTGAGCCGCCTTCGGCAGACGATGAGCTTCCACGAGGCGCCCGTCGATCCGATACCGCACCCGGAGGGAGTCCTCCATGGGCTCCAGGTGCAGATCTGAGGCGTGCCGCCGCATCGCCTCGATGACCAACAGGTTGATCACCCGGACCACCGGCGCTTCCTCCGCGCCTGTTTCATGAAGCAAGAGGGCCACCGCGGTATCGAGGGTCTCCTCGCCCTCGTTGGCCTCGAACGTCAGCTCCCCGATGGCGCCCGCCAGCAGCCCCTCCCCGGTGGCATAGACCTGTTCGATGGCGCGGTGGATCTCCGCCTCCGGAGACAGGACCGGATCGATCGCCGCTTGGGTGAACGCCTTGAGATCGTCGATGGCGAAGATGTTGAGCGGGTCGGCCATCGCCACGACCAGCCGATCCCCGAGCTTCGAGAGGGCGATCAGGTGATACTGGCGGGCCAGCCGTTCGGGAATCAGCCGGGCCACCGCGGAATCGAGCCGGTACTTCGACAGCGAGATCATCGGCAGGCCCAACTCCTTCGAGAGGAGCTCCGTCAGTTGGCTCTCCGAGATGACCCCGCGCTCAATGAGAAGCCGGGCAAAGCTCTTGCGCTGCCCCGACGCCTCCCTCAGGATGGCGTGCACCTGTTGCGGCGTCGCCAGACGCTGCGCGACGAGGAGCCCTGAGATCCGGTCCTTGAAACTGCTCATGACTCGAGTGATCCGCCGATGGTGGCGCGGAACACCTCCTCGAGGGTCGAGATGTGCTTGACCGCTTTGGCCAGCCCATCTTCTCGCAGGGTCTTCATGCCCTGCGCGCGGGCGACCTGCTCGATTTCCTGCTCGGTGGCCCGCCGCAGCACGAGCTCCCGGATCTCCGGCGTCATGAGCAGGACCTCCGCGATGACTTCGCGTCCCGTATAGCCGGACTGGAAACAGGCGCGACAGCCGCGCCCGCGGACGAGCTCAAGCGCCTCGCCGCGCTCATCCAACAACCCGAGCGTGGCGGCCAGGCCCTTGGCGGGACGATACGGCTGGGCGCACTTCCGGCAGACCCTCCGGATGAGCCGCTGGCCGATCACCACCGTCAGGCAGGAGTTGATCAGGAACGGCTCCACGCCCATGTTGATGAGGCGGATGACTGACCCGGCGGCGCTGCTCGTATGCAGCGTGGTGAGGACCAGGTGGCCGGTGAGGGCGGCCTTGATCGCCATATCCGCCGCTTCAGCGTCGCGGATCTCCCCCACCATGATCACGTCGGGATCCTGGCGGAGAATCGACCGGAGCGCGCCGGCAAACGTCAGGCCGATCTCGGCCTTCGTGTTGAGCTGATTGATGCCCGCCAAGTCGAACTCCACGGGGTCTTCCACGGTCACGATGTTCTTCTCCGGCGAATCGATGAGCTTCAAGAAGGCATAGAGGGTCGTCGTCTTCCCGGAGCCGGTCGGCCCCGTGGAGAGAATCATCCCGTGGGGCCGTTGGGCGCACGCCGTCATCATGGCCAGCTCCTTCGGGGAGAACCCCAACGTCCCCAGCTCCAGCCTGACCTCGCCCTTGTCCAGGACGCGGAGGCAGACGTGGCCGCCGAAGCTGGAAGGCAGGATCGACACCCGGAAGTCGATCAGACGCCCGTCGAGACGAAACGTGAAGTGGCCGTCCTGCGGGAGACGGCGCTCGGCGATGTTGAGCTCCGCCATCACCTTGATCCGGGAGACGATGGCCGCATGGAGCGGCCTCGGGGGGGCTTCGCCTTCCTGGAGGATGCCGTCGATCCGGTACCGCACGCGGACGGTTTTTTCCCTCGGCTCGATCAACAGATCCGAGGCGTGGAGCTGAATCGCTTTCGTCAAGAGGAAGTCGGTGAACTTCACCACGGGCGCCTCTTGGGTCTGCCGGAGGAGCTGCTCGACCTCCGACGAGCCTTCCACAGCGGCGGCGCCTGACGCCGTTCGGGCCATCTCCCGCAGCGTCTCTTCCACGCCGGTGCCGTAGTACTGATCGATGGCTTCCCGGATGTCCTGGGAGGTCGTCAACATCGGATGGATCGTCAGCCCGGTCATCGTGGAGATCGTATCGAGGGCGAAGATGTTGAGCGGGTCGGCCATCGCGACCGTCAAGGTCTGGCCGATGCAGGCGACCGGAACGATCTGGTATTGCGCCGCAAGCTCCCGGGAGATGAGCCCCCTGAGCGCCGGGTCGAGCCTGAGGCGGGTCAGGTTGATGGGGGGGATCCCAAGCCCCTCGCTGATGGCGGCAAGGAGGTCGGGGGCCTTCACGAATCCGCGTTCGACGAGGATCCGCTGCAGGCTCTGCCCCTCGGCCCGCTGGAGCGCCAACGCCTCCTCCAGCTGATCCTGCCGGAGCAGGTGGCGGGAGAGGAGGAGCTGCGTGAGGCGTTCCGTCAGACTGGGCATATCGGGGGGACCGCCCGCTTGTAGTACTTGCCGATCGCGCGGGTGATATCCGAGGGGGTGCTGACGAAGGCCTGCACCACGCATTTCGTCAGCAGCTCGATCTCTTCGATCGCGGGGACGTTGGACGGATCGGCCATGGCCAGCGTCAGGGCGTTCCCGATCCGGTCGATGGCGATGAGGCAGAGCTTCCGGGCGATCGGCTCCGGGATGAGCGCGATCAAGCCTTCGTCGATCTCGTAGTTGTCGAGCGGGAGGTAGGGGAAGCCGTACTGCGTCGTCAGGGCCTGGGCGATCTTCTCTTCGGTGGCGAAGCCGAGCTTGATGAGGATCTGCCCCAGCAGCTCCCCGTTCTGTTGCTGGTAGGCCAAGGCCTTCTCCAATTCCCCCGTCGTAATGACGCCGCGCTCGATGAGGATTTCACCGATCCGTTTGGTGATCACGCGCCTAGCCATGTCGAACGCTCCACCCTAAGAGCGCTGAGTCACGAGTGATGGGTGTCGAGCTTCCAGGGTTGTCCCTTGACTCGTCACTCGCCACTCCTCACTGACCACTGACTCAACGCTGCATGAGCCGCATGAGATCGTCGGGGTCCGTGGATCTCCCCAGGGCCTCCTCCGGGCTGATGACTCGACGGACGTACAGCTCGTAGAGCGCCTGGTTCATCGTCCGCATCCCTTCCTTCTGCCCCGTCTGGATCACCGAGTACATCTGGTGGATCTTCTGCTCGCGGATGAGGGAGCGGACCGCATGGTTGGCCACCAGGATCTCAGCGGCCAAGACCCGGCCGCGCCCGCCGGCCTTCAGCACAAGCTGTTGCGACAGCACCCCCACCAGCTCGAGGGAGAACTGCACCCGGACCTGGCTCTGTTGGGAGGCCGGGAAGACGTCGATGATGCGGTTGACCGTCTGCACCACGTCAGCGGTGTGCAGCGTCGCCAGGACCAGGTGGCCCGTCTCGGCCACGATGAGGGCCGTCTCGATCGTCTCCAGATCCCGCATCTCCCCGATGAGGATGACATCGGGGTCCTGGCGCAGCACATGTTTGAGGCCGTGGGCGAAGGACTGGGTGTCCCGCCCGATCTCCCGCTGGTCGATGACGGAGCGCTTGCTGACGTGGGTGTACTCGATCGGATCCTCAATCGTGATGATGTGCAGCGCCCGATTGGTGTTGAGGTGATCCACCATCGCCGCGAGCGTCGTCGTCTTGCCCGAGCCGGTCGCGCCGGTGATGAGGACGAGCCCCTTCGGTTTGTGGAGGAACTGCGTGACCACCTGGACCGGCAACCCCAGCTCGGCGAAGTCCAGGATCCGAAAGGGGAGCATCCGGATGGCCACGCCGACATAGCCTTGCTGGACGAAGTAGTTCGCGCGGAAGCGCGCGAGGCCCTCGACGGAAAATGCGAAATCGAGCTCCTTCCACCGCTCAAACTGCTCCACCTTGTCCGGCGAGAGCAGGCTGTAGGCGAGCTCCCGGATCTCATCACCGGACAGCGGGGCGAACTCCATCGGCACGAGCTGGTCATCCAACCGAAGGTGCGGCGGGAGGTTCGCGCTCAAGTGCAGATCCGTCGCCCCTCGCTCCACGACGATGCGGAGGAGCGACTCCATGGTGGGCTTCGTCACAACCGGCATGGCCTGCCTCACTCGTCTCTGTTGAGAAATTTCGCGGAGCGAAATTTATGGAGCATGGCATCCACGATCCGCTGCTCGAACTGTTGCGCGGTCGTGAGCCCCTCGCCGTTCAGATCCAACCGCTTCAGGGCGTTCACCATCGCGGCGAGGATCTCGGCGCGGGAGAGCTTGACCCCTGAGGAGAACTGGGCATCCTTGCCCAGCTTATCCAGGTAATCCACCTGCGCTCGGTTCAAGGAGGCGATGACGCGATGCGCGTGGCAGTGGGAGTTGAGCGAGGCGCGATGTTGGTGTCCCATCAGTCAAAAAAAGGTACTGCCTGAAGTTGTGATTCCATAGATTTGACACATCGATGACACAGATTCGTCATCTGCGTCATCGCCTTATGAATCTGTGAAATCACCACACATTAAGGCACCACCAAAAAAAGGCAGACCTCCCGTGAAAAGGAAGTCTGCCATGCTCTCCGTTGGCAGCCCAGCTCCCCAGACGCTTTGCTTCGCAACGCGAAGCATCTGGGGTTGTGGCTTTGCCCCCGCAGATTTGGCGCCTCGGCGCCAAATCTAAACGCGGGGGCCCCGCAGGCTCTGCTTTGCTTCGCAAAGCATGCGGGGCGTCCCTCGATTACTCGAGGTTTGCCCTTTTCACCCGGCACACCCTGTTGTCAACACACGAATGAACTATACCATATGGCGCACATACGCATCAAGGCGACTTGATGAGTTGATGAGAAGTGCCTTTGTGAACTTTATCACTCCTGCCCTCCATACGGTCGCCAGGGTGGGTTCGTCCATCGATCGACTATCGACTATTGACTACGGACTGCTTCGACAGGATGGACCGCTGGACCCCTCATGTTAATCCTGTCGAAGCACACTGGTCCGGTGGACGCTCTGGAGCATCCCCAACGCGACCCAGAGCGTCACCATCGAGGAGCCCCCGTAACTGACGAGCGGCAGCGGCACCCCCACGACCGGCAGGAGCCCGGTCACCATACCCAGATTGATGACCGCCTGATACGCCACCCAGCAGAAGATCCCCACCGCCACACCACGCCATTCCGGCGTGGAAACCCGCAAAGCCAGACGAAGGATCCGCAGCAGCAGCACCCCCAACAGGCCGATGACGGCGACGCCGCCGAGGAACCCCCACTCCTCCCCAATCACGGAGAAGATGAAATCGGAGTGGCGCTCCGGCAGGAACCGCAAGTGGGTCTGCGTCCCCGCCCACCAGCCTCGGCCCCACCACTGCCCGGCGCCGATGGCGATCGTAGACTGGATGACGGAAAACCCTGCGCCTAACGGATCCGCGTGGGGATTCACAAAGGCCAGGAGGCGGTCGCGCTGGTAGTCGCGCAGCAGCACCCACCCGAGCGGGACCAGCGCCAACAGCCCCCCCGCGACACCCGCGACCGCCCGACGAGAAAGCCCCCCGACCCACGCCATCCCCAGCCAGATGGCTCCGAACACTGTGGCGGAGCCCAGGTCAGGCTGCAGGAAGACCAGCAGCGCAGGAGCCCCCGCCAACGCCAGCGAGATCCACACGGCGCGCATCGGCAGAGGGTTGGGCTGGCCGGCAAGATACCGGGCCAGCAGCAGCGTCGTCGCGAGCTTCGCCGCTTCCGATGGCTGGAGGCTGAGACCTGACACCGACAACCACCGCGTCGCCCCCAGCCGCATCGCCCCGGCCACGGAGACGAGCCCCAGCAGCGCCAGGCTCACCCCATAGGCGACGGCGGCAAGATCCATCCATCGGTGCGCGTTGGTGCGAGCGATCCCGACACAGGCCGCCACACCGATCCCAATCCAGATCGCATGGCGCACAGCGAGGGTCGGGTGGACCGTCGTGCCGGCGCTCGCCATCGCCACAGCGCCGATCAGGGTGAGGGCGGCCGCCGAGGCGAACAGCCGCAGATCCCATTTCAGCCGAGATGCGAGAGTTGTGCTCATGATCCCACAGACTCGCAGACGAGCCTGCCGATCTGGGCAGGCAGCTCGCCGCCGGATCCCCCGAATTCAGCCACGATGGCCATCGCGACGCGCGGCTGCTCCACCGGACAAAACCCGACGAACCATCCATGGGTCCGTCCCGGCACGTGGGTTTGCGCGGTCCCGGTCTTGCCCGCAATGCCGAGATCCGGGCTCAAGGCACGGTGGGCCGTCCCGGAGGGATGCCGAACCGCCTCCACCATGCCGGCGCGCACCGCGGCGATCGTCTCACGCGACCAGCCAAGCTGACCGCGCAAGATCGGCCGGCCCGCCGGGCGTCCCGCGACGGTGCGCACCACCCACGGCTCCACGAAGCGTCCGCCATTGGCTAGGGCGCTGACCAGGACCGCCGCGGCCACGACCGTCACCTCGATTTCACCCTGACCGAGGGCCAGCAGCGCGACTTCGCCTTCGGTGAGTCGACGCGCGGGAAGATGACCGGCGCGCTCAGGAAGCGGCCATCCCGTGGTGTTCGCCAAGCCCGCCTGGGCCAACGCGGCGCGCAGACGCGAGGCCCCGAGGGAACGGCCGACCTGCATGAAGTACACGTTGCAGGAGTGCGCCAGCGCCTCCGGCATCGTCAACGGGCCGTGCCCATCCCGTTTCCAACAGTGAAACACGCGGTCCCCGATCGTCGTCGAACCCGCGCACGAGATCACTGTGGCCGGAGCCATGAGCCGATGCTCAAGACCGGCGGCCGCCGTCACGAGCTTCACAATCGACCCTGGTTGGTAGGCGGCTGCCGTCGCCCGATTCATGAGCGGGGAGCCCGGATCGCTGAGGATGCGCCGGATCGCCTGCGTGTCGAGCGTGGCGAACGATTCGGGCGCGAAGGCGGGCGCGCTCACCAACGCCAGCACTTCACCGGTGCGTGGATCGAGCACCACCGCAGCGCCGGGTTGCGTCCCAAAAGCTTGCTCAATCGTCGACTGAAGCTGCGCATCAATCGTCAAGACCACCCGCGCCCCGGCCTCCGGCCGTCGCTGTCCGATCACCCGAACCCGCCTCGAGCGGTGATTCACCTCGATCATCACCCCCCCGGCTCGCCCACGCAGGACGGCGTCCAACCACTGCTCCAGTCCCACCCGCCCCACCAGGGAGCGCGGCTGGATGCCGTAGGCCTTGAGCCACGGAAGCTCCTCCGCGGTCGGCTGGCCCACGTATCCCAACAGGTGCGCCGCGCAGGACCCGCGCGGATAGTGCCGGAGGGCATCGGCCTGCACGAGGAGACCGGGCCATCTCCATCGCTCCTCTTCAAGGCGAAAGGCGACGTCTTTCGGCACACGGTTCACCAGGGTGACCGGAAGGAAGGCGGGCGCCGGCTGACGCTCAAGCTCGCGTTGCAGCCCATCCACCGGGGTGTGGACCACCGAACCGACATGGGCCAGCACCGAGGGGAGATCTTCGAGCTCTTGGGGGATGAGCGCCACCCGAAAGACCGTCTGGGTGGTGGCAAGAACCCTCCCATGGCGGTCGAGGATCAGGCCGCGAGGCGCCTGCTCGGGAACAAGACGCACTCGGTTGCGCTCAGCCAGCAGGCGGTAGGCGCTTCCCCGGATGAGCTGCAGTTGGGCGACGCGCAGCAGGACGACGGTCAGGGCGATCCCGACGAGCAGGCGGAGCCACTGCACACGGTTTTCCATTAGCAGGCTGCGGAAAAACTCCTGGGTGACACGTGACAGGTGACATGGAACACCAGCACATGGGTATCTTGTCGCCTGTCACTTGTCGCGTGTTGCCTGTCGCGCCACCTTTTTCAGCACCCTGTTAGAAGCGCAGGAGACGCCGCGCCAGCGGCACGGTGATGGTCGTCACCGCGGCGCGCGCCCCCACCAACCCGAGGAGGGGAACGGACCAGAGGCCGTCAAGACAGAGCGCGCCGCACCCCATCACCACGCCGGCCACGCTGACCACGAGCGCCTGCAGCCTGGGGTCGGCGACGTCCCATTGACGGGCGAGCAGCCGCACCGCCCACCCCACCGCCAGCAGCCCCATCAGGATCACCACGGGAAACCGGATCGCCCAGATCGCCGCCCAGAAGCCGGCCAGCGTGGAGCGCCCGAGCCATCGCGCCGGAGCGTCTCCCACGCTCACGACAAGCCCCACCACGGTTAAGTCGGGAACCCACCAGGGAAACGGACAGCCCTGCGCCGCCACCACGTGCGCCGCCAGACAGATCAGCAGCACTCGCATGGCCGTCTCACTCCTCCGCCTCGCGCATGGGGAGGCAGAGGACGTCTTCCAGCCGACTGAGACGGGCTGCGGGCTCAACCCATGCCGTCGTCACGGCCGCCTCCTGATCCCGGCTGACGCGAGTGACGGTTCCAAGGGGAAGCCCCTTCGGAAAGGTCCCGCCAAATCCTGCGGTGACGATCCGATCCCCGATGGCGACGTCCGCCTGCCCGTCCAGGTAGATGAGCTCGCACTGCGACAGGCTTCGACCCACCAGTAACCCCGTCTCTCGAGAACGCTCCACCAAGGCCGCGATCCGGCTGTCTGGGTCAGTCACCAGCAGGACGAGGGCGCTGGACCGGTGCAGCTCGACGAGACGACCCACGACCCCCTCAGGATCGATGACCAGCGTGTCCAACGTCAGCCCATCGCCCTGCCCTGTGTCCAAGAGCGCCGTCTGCTGCGTGGGGAGGGTGGAGCGGCCGATCACCTGGGCAAGCACGCCGCGCGAGGCAACCGCCTGGTCGGTGAACCCATGAGCGCGGTGAGTTTTCCGGAGGGCTTCTTGGAGGCGGGCGATCTCAAGCTGACGCCGCATGAGCTCAACCTGCAGCCGTTCACGGTCACGGAGGAGGGATGGCAGACGGGGAATCGCCAGCAGGACGCCCAGGCCCGCGTTCGTAACCGTCAATGGGAAGCGGATGACCGCGATCGCGGTCTGGCGGGCCGGATCATGCAGGAGGAGGAACGCCCCCACGCCACAGGCGCCAAGCCAACGCAACGCGCGCTCGCCTCCGTGACGTGGAACCGGACGCCCCTCAGAAGTCAGGACGGGTCGAGATGGCGATCCGAGTGCGGAGGTAGCGAATGTCATCCAGCCCCTTGCCGACACCCAGCGCCACCGCCGTAATCGGGTTTTCGGCGATGTGAACCGGAAGGCCCGTTTCTTCAGCCAACAACTTATCCAGTCCACGGAGCAAGGAACCGCCGCCGGCCAAGACGATGCCCCGATCGATCAGATCCGCGGAGAGCTCCGGCGGGGTCTTCTCCAGCGTCAGGCGGACGGCGTCGATGATGGCGCGCACAGGCTCCGACAACGCCTCGCGGACCTCTTCCGAGGTGATGGTGACCGTCTTGGGCAGGCCCGTCACCAGGTCGCGGCCTCGCACCTCCATCGACAGCTCCTTATCCAGCGGGTACACCGAGCCGATGCGGATTTTGATCTCCTCGGCGGTGCGCTCGCCGATCATCAGGTTGTAGGCCTTGCGGAGGTGCTCGATGAGCGCCTGATCCATCTCATCCCCGGCGATCCGGATGGACCGCGACACCACGATCCCATCGAGGGAGATGACCGCCATCTCGGTCGTCCCGCCGCCGATGTCGATGATCATGTTGCCGCCCGGCTCATGGATCGGCAGCCCCACCCCGATCGCCGCGGCCTTGGGCTCTTCCACCAGGAAAACCTCCCGGGCGCCGGCGCGCAACGCCGAGTCCCGCACCGCCCGCTTCTCCACTTCGGTGATCCCGGAAGGAATCGCCACGATGACCAGCGGCTTATTCAGCTTGCGAGGCTGCACCTTCTTGATGAAGTACCGCAGCATCGCCTCGGTCACCTCGAAATCGGCGATGACGCCGTCCTTCATGGGGCGGATGGCCGAGATGTTGCCCGGCGTGCGGCCGATCATCCGTTTGGCTTCCTCCCCGACCGCCAGGACCTGCGAGGAGCTTCGCTGGATGGCGACGACGGACGGCTCACAGAGCACGATGCCGCGGCCCTTGACGAAGACTAAAGTCGTCGCGGTGCCGAGGTCGATGGAGATGTCCTGCGAGAACCACCCCAGGACAAAGTTGAGCAGGGCCTTTGCGGCCGTGGCGAGCCGGGTGAGCAGTGTGCGCGGCATGCAGGTTTCTGATCCTAGCAGATCGGCTTACGCCTTGTCAACGGTTTTCACCGTCGAAGGAGGGGTGACGGCTCGAAGGTGATCGAAGAATTCCGGGTAGGACTTCGCGACGCACTCCGCCCCCCGCACGACGGTCTGCCCCTCAGCGATCAGGCCCGCCACCGCCAGGCTCATGGCGGTTCGGTGATCCCCGGCGCTCTCCACCTCGGCCCCGACCAATCGAGCCCCATCGATCTCCACCGCATCCGCCGCCGGCAGGCGCACGGGGATGCCCAAGCACTTGAGCCCATCGACCATCGACCGGATCCGGTCGGTCTCTTTCACGCGCAGCTCGCCGAGGCCGCTGAGGCGCGTGGTGCCTTGCGCGCAGGCGGCCGCGACCATCAGGATGGGCAGCTCATCGATCAGGCCGGGCGTTTCCTCGGCGTCGATGGCGATCCCCTGGAGCGGGAAGGACTCGACGACGATCGAGCCGTTGGGTTCCCACCGCTCCTCGGTCAGCCTCGCGTGCACCTTTGCCCCCATCCGCCGGAGCGCCTCCAGCAGGCTCGCGCGGGTCGGGTTCAACCCCACGCCGGACAGCTCAATCCGCGAGCCCGGCGCGCAGCAGGCGGCCACCACGAAGAAGGCGGCGCTTGAGAAATCGCGGGGTAACGTGAGCGGCCCCGGCGAGTTGAGGGGCCGCGGGTCAATGGAAACGGCTCCTCCCTCGCGGTGGAGCCGGACCCCGCAGGCGCGCAGGATCCGTTCCGTATGGTCACGCGTCTGGTGAGGTTCCACGACGGTCGTGCGGCCGTCCGCCGAGAGGCCGGCCAGCAGGATGGTGGACTTGACCTGGGCGCTGGCAATGGGCATCTCGTATCGAATCGCCCGCAACGGATGTCGCCCGTGGATCGTCACCGGCGCATAGACCTCCTGCGAGCCGTCCGCTGCGACACGGCCCTCCACCCGCGCGCCCATCCGGCGCAGCGGCTCGACGATTCGCCGCATGGGTCGCTGACTGAGCGAGGGCCCCGCGGTCAAAGTCGACTCGAAGGGCTGCCCTGCCAGCAGGCCGGCCAGCAGCCGAAACGTCGTCCCTGACTCCCCGCAGTCCAACGCCTCCTGCGGCGCGCACAACCCCTGGCGGCCGCGACCGGAGATCCGCACCGTGTCCGCCGTCCGCTCGACGGACACGCCGAGGCTCCGGATCGCCTCCAGGGTCCGCTGGCAGTCCTCCGCGGCAGGCCACGGCTGAAGGATCGTCTGGCCATCGGCGAGGGCGGCGGCGAGCACCGCCCGGTGGCAGATCGCCTTATCGGGAGGGACGACGAGGGTCCCGTGAAGCGGGCCGGCGTGATGAATGATCGCGTCCATTACCTGTTCACACCACGGAACCACGGAAGCGCCACGGAAGCACGGAAACGTCTCCTGAAAGATTCCTCCGTGTCTCCGTGGAATTCCGTGGCCTCTGTGGTGTCGAGAGGAAATTCAGGTACCATAAAAAAACAGCCCCTCGCGAGGGGCATCAGCAGATCAGGGAGAACCGCGCGTGGACGTCACAAGGCTTTCACGGCATCCCCTTCACGAATGCTGGACTTATCCGACTCAGGGAGAATGGCGGCGGCTGAGAGCTCCTCGTAGACCTTCTCCACCTTCACCTTCCCCAGGACCACCTCCCCGCGGACGATCTGGAACTCCTGTCCAATCGACAATCCCTGGTTCTTCCCCAGGTTCATCACGACAAAGTCGTAGTCCCGGTTGACGACGATGATCTGGCCGTTCTCGGAACCGCCTGGGGCCGCGGCGGCAGTCGGGCCCGCCCCTTCTCCTTCGCTCGTCACCCGCACCTTGTCCAGCTCTACCGTGGGCTCGCCGGTAGAGAGCGCTGA
>JAUYPJ010000076.1 GCA_030697665.1 Candidatus Omnitrophota bacterium | reverse complement strand
GCGCGAGGCCCGCGCCGCCCAAGAACGCATGCTGTCCCGCGACGTCTTCGGCAAGCTGGTCCTGCAGCCATGAGTACCGAACGCCGGATGAGTACCGCAACCCGTGAACCGAATGTCCCGACAGATAAGGGCTATGTCGTGCTCATCGAGGATGAGAAAAATATCGCAGCGCTCGTCCGGTACAACTTGCGCAAGGAAGGGTTCCGGGTTTCGATCGCTGGTGATGGGGAAGAAGGTCTGCAGCTCATCGAGCGTGAGCGGCCTGATGTGGTCTTGCTGGATCTGCTCTTGCCGCGCGTCGATGGGTTAGAGGTCTGTCGGCGGCTCAAGCAGCGAGAGCAGACCCGCTCCATCCCGGTCATCATGCTGACGGCCAAAGCTGGCGAAGCGGATAAGGTCACCGGCTTAGAGCTTGGAGCGGACGATTACGTGACCAAACCATTCAGTCCGCGCGAGCTGGTGGCGCGGATCCGGGCAGTGTTGCGACGACGCTTGGCGACTGCCGCCGTGCTCCAGTTTCGCTGTGGGAGCCTGGACGTCGATTGGGAGAGACATCAAGTGCGGGTGAAGGGAG
Source organism: Candidatus Omnitrophota bacterium (assembly GCA_030697665.1). Taxonomy (GTDB): domain Bacteria; phylum Omnitrophota; class Gorgyraeia; order Aquiviventales; family Aquiviventaceae; genus JAUYPJ01. The sequence continues at coordinate 3,450 of JAUYPJ010000076.1, read as the reverse complement.
CCATGGTGAAGCTGACGGCAAAGGAGTTCAAGCTCCTGAAGGTGCTGGTGGAAGGCGGCGGGCGCGTGCTGTCCCGCGACACATTGCTGGAGCGTGTGTGGGGCTATGATCCGGCGCTGGAGATCGAGACCCGGACCGTCGATTTTCATATCGGTCGGCTGCGTCGAAAACTCAAGTCGGAGGCGCATCGAGTGACCACAGTGGCCGGCAGTGGATATCAGTTTGAGGCGGGGTCTGAGGGTTCATGATGTCTGCGGGATTGGCACTGCCGTCAGCCGACCAGCTCTACTCGATGCTGGATCGGATGGCCGAGGGGGTGCTCTTCATCGCACCCGACGGTCGCATCTTTCTGGCCAACGTCGCGTCGCGTCGCCTGCTGGGGCTTCCGGATGGCAGCCTCGCTGGGATGCGGGTGTGGGACTACGCCCGCTCGGCCAATTTCCAAGAGCTGGTGGAGCGTGTCCTGGCGACGAATCAGCCCCAGATGCGCGAAGTGACAGTCCAGGGTCCGGAGGAGCGGATTGTTCAGGCGCACGTCATGAGCGCGGACACCAAGACAAGCGAGCAGACCCTGTCGGTCGTTCTGCACGATGTCACCGAGCTGCGACGCCTCGAACGTATCCGTCAGGATTTCGTCGCGAACGTCTCTCATGAACTTCGGACACCGCTGACATCAATCAAGGGGTTCATCGAAACGCTGCTGCACGGAGCGATCGATGAACCCGAGCACAACCGGCAGTTCCTCTCGCTCGTGGAGGAAGACGTCAACCGGCTGGCGCGCCTGACCGACGATTTGCTCGAGCTCTCTAAGGTGGAGTCGTTCGGGAAGCCCAAAAGCCTCCAGGCGGTCGAGGTGCCTCGACTTATCCACGACGTGGTCGAGTCGCTTCAACCCCAGAGCCGCGCGAAGGAGATCAAGGTGACCCTTCGCCCCCACGAGCCGCTGCCGCGAATTACCGGTGATCCCGATCAGATTCAGCAGGTCCTGTGGAACGTGCTCGACAACGCGATTAAGTACAACGTGGAACAAGGACGGGTGGATATCGAACTCCATTCCGACGGATCGTGGCTCTACGTCAAGGTGACGGATACGGGCATCGGGATCCCGGCGGATGAAGTCTCAAGGATCTTTGAGCGCTTCTACCGGGTCGACAAAGCTAGGTCGCGTGCCCTCGGGGGGACGGGGTTGGGGCTGTCGATCGTGAAGCACATTGTCGAAGCCCACGGTGGACAGGTCGACGTGACCAGCGAACCCGGCCGCGGGTCGACGTTCCAATTCTCGTTGCCCTGTCGGCCATCCTAAATTCTCGTTGGACTGCTTACCAAAAACTTACGTTCGCCTCATCGAACACTCATACCATGTCGCTACACTCCTTGCGATGAAGACGCAAGCTGTGTGGCCCGCACGAGGTTTCATCCGGTTCTCCTTCCTCATCGCCGCTGCGTCTATCGTGGGTAGCCACCCTGTCGCAGCCCGCGATGACTGGCAGTTGTGGCTGGAGCAGAAGTGGAGCGTCAAACTCGCGAAATCGCTCACGTTGGTCGGCAAGACAGAAGAACGGTTCCAGAGCGACATGAGTGACTTCTATTCGCAGATCGCGAGCGTCGGGTTCTCTTGGAAGGCACAGCCATGGCTGAAACTCGAGCCCGCCTACTATTACCAGTGGACGGAACGGGCTGGCCGGGACACGAACGAGAACCGCGTGTATCTCAATGTCACTCCCGGCAGCTCATGGGGGCGCTTCCGCTTTGAAGACCGCAATCGGATCGAGTTCCGCCATATCAATAGGGTGGACGATTGGCGCTACCGGAACAAACCGAAACTCAGCGTCGGACTCGGCCGCGGCTGGTATGAGGTCTCGCCGTATGTCGCGGATGAGGTGTTCTACGGTGCACGGGCCGGAGAGTGGAATCGCAACCGCGTCTACCTGGGCGTTGAGAAGCCGCTCACCAAGGCGCTGGACACCGAGGTGTACTACATGATCGAGTCGAACAAGACAGGACGGGATTGGAATGAGTTTCATATCCTCGGGCTTTCCCTCAGCGTAAAATTCTGACGGAGGAGATGCGATGGCGTTTCGGTTGATTCCCAAAGATGAGTCGTTCTTTGATTTGTTCGAGCAGGCGGCAGATCGCTTGGTGACTGCCGCGGGCGTCTTGGTGGAGGCGACCGGGAAGTCCGAGACGCTTCCGGAAAATGCCAAACGGCTGGAGCGGCTGGAGCACGATGCGGATCAGCTGACCCACGAGCTGGTCGAGAAGGTCAACCGGAGCTTCATCACGCCGTTTGACCGGGAGGATATCTACAGCCTGGCCACCGAGCTGGATGATGTCATGGATCTCATGGAGGCGACCACGGAGCGCTTCATCCTGTTCAAGGTCCAGCAGGTGCTGCCCCAAGCGCAGGAGATCGCCAAAGTCATCCAGCAGCAGACCCAAGAGCTCCAGCGCGTCATGCCGCAGCTGCGGCGCCTGAAGCGCGATTCCATCATGCCCCATTGCGTGGAGATCAATCGCCTGGAGAACGTGGGCGACCGGCTGCTGCGCGACGCGATGGCTTCGCTCTTCGACGGCCGGTACGATCCGCTTACCGTGATCAAGTGGCGCGAGCTCTACGAGCTCATGGAGCAAGCGACGGACAAGTGCGAGGACGTCGCCAACACCATCGAAGGGATCGTTTTAAAGAATGCCTAAGTAATGGAATTTTCCCCCATTCTGCTGGTAGTCCTCGGGCTTGTGCTCGCTGCGGAGTTCGTCAACGGCTGGACCGACGCGCCGAACGCCATCGCCACCGTCGTCTCCACCCGCGTCCTCTCACCGAGCAGAGCGCTGATGCTCGCCACCGTCCTCAACATCCTCGGAGCCTTTGTCGGAGCGGAAGTGGCCGCCACGATTGGGAAAGGCTTCGTCCGGCCGGAGATCATCAACCTCTATACCGTAGGGGCCGCGATGGTCGGCATCATCTTCTGGAGTACCCTCGCGTGGTACTATGGGTTACCGACCAGTGAATCTCACGGCCTGATCGCCGGGCTGACCGGGGCCGCACTCGCCACGGCCGGGCCGGAGGCGCTAATCCTCGCCGGGTGGAAAAAGGTGGGCATTGGGCTGCTGTTCTCGACCTTTCTCGGTTTCGGGGGCGGGTTGGCTTTGATGACGCTCATCTACAACCTGTGGGCCAAGGCGAGGCCGGACGCTGTCCGCCGGCTTTTCGGGAAGCTCCAAATTCTCTCGGCAGGCTTCATGGCCTTCAGCCACGGCTCCAACGACGGGCAGAAGTTCATCGGCACCTTTACGCTGGTGCTGCTGCTGGGCGGGATCATTCCGGAGTTTCATGTGCCGCCCTGGGTCATCTTCCTGTGCGCCGCCATGATGGGCATCGGCACCGCCGTCGGCGGATGGCGGATCGTCAAGACGATGGGCCTTCGGCTCACCAAACTGGAGCCGGTGCAC
>JAUYPJ010000012.1 GCA_030697665.1 Candidatus Omnitrophota bacterium | reverse complement strand
TGTGGCCTCCGTGGTGTCAAGGGGAAATTCAGGCACTACTTCATCCCTGAGGTGCGGGGTCGACCAGGGGATCCTCGCGGCGTTTCCACGCGTAGAGCGAGGCGTCGGCCGCTTCAAGGAGCTGCTGCGCCTGTTCGTCGGCCTCCCGCAGCTCGCCGACGCCGACGCTGAGATTCACGGGGCTGAGCTCTTTCTGCGGCCCCGCCGGCAGTTCGACGCGGATCCGCCGCAGCTTCTCAGCCACCACCGTCGCCTCGGCCAGACCGGTTTCCGGCAGCGCGGCGACGAACTCATCGCCTCCGAAGCGCGCCAGGAGATCCGATTGGCGCAGCGCCGCTTTCAGCTCTTGCGCCACCCGCTGCAAGATGAGGTCGCCCGTCTGGTGTCCGAGGCGGTCGTTCACCTGCTTGAAACGGTTGACATCAATCATCAGGCATGCCAGCGGCCGACGGTAGCGCTTGGCCCGGTGCCACTCCCGCTCCCATCGCTCGAGGAAGAAGCGACGGTTGTGCAATCCGGTGAGCTCGTCCGTGGTCGCCATCTGCCGGAGCCGCTCTGAGACCCGCCGGAGGGCGGCGGTGCGCCGGGTGACCGCCCGTTGCAGAATCCAGGTGCGGGCGGCCAACAGCCATACGAGCATCGTCAGGCCAAGGCCGGCGGTCAGGCTCAGGCCGATGAGCAGGAGGTTGAACCGGGAGAGTGTTTGCGCGACCCGCGTCCTGCCTGGCTGCATCTGGATCGTCCACCGGGCCGCATCGAGCGCCACCTGATGTCCTTCGATGAGCTCCGCCGCCGTCTTGGGCGATCCTTCAGGGAGGTCGGAGACCGTGGTGGATGAGGGTTGAGTCCAGTGCGGGGAGCGATAGAGGAGGATGTCACCGTCTAGGAGCTGCACGGGATGGGTCGGGGCGAAGGTGGCGAAGAAATCGTGGAGGAGCGGCGCGAAGTCAAACACCCCCACGACGGCGCTTCGAGGAGATCGGGACCGCTGGAGCGGTTCGAGCATGACGAGCAGCGTCTGGCGCGTCTCCAGCGTGACGCTGAAGGTTGCCGGGACGCGCCAGACGCCGTGGAGCCGTGCCCGTTGGGCCACGGTGCGATTCAACTGCGCGCGGCTGCTGCGCGAGAGCCCGTTGGGTTCAGCCCACCAGACCGGGACGCCTCCCTCCTCGATGAGACCGATCCCATGCAAGTGCCGGGTGTGCTTGACGGCGCTGGCCCCTAACGCGCGCAATTGCGCCGGACTCAGGGGGGAGCGTGCGAGGGCATCCTTGAGGAAGGTCAACGTCCCCCGCCGGCTGCTCAGGGCGCGGATGAGCTGTTGACCGAGCTGGCTGACAAGGGAATGGGTGTCGCTCTGGAGGGCTCGCCGTCCTTGCCTCTGCACTACGACGATCAGCCCCAGCAGCGTCGTGCTGATGGCGAACGTCGTCAGGGCTGCGATGAGGACCCGACGGTAGCGTCGGGTCGGGACACGGAGCCTCACCCCCCACAGCCAACCTCTGGAGGCCATGACTCCATTCTAGCCCGTGGGGGAACTAAATGGAACCACCCATGCACCTTAACGTTCGGGTGGTTCCATTTACCCCGAGTCCTTCAACTTCCGCTCAGGACTCGGCACTGAGCGCAGTCGAAGTGCCGAGCAAGCCCCGCCTGCGGCGGGGCGCGTCGAGGGGCTACCCTTCGATCCTTCGACTCGGCTATTGCCTCGCTCAGGATCGTGGTGAGCGAGCCGAGGCGAGTCGAACCACGACTTCGCTCACCTCGTGCCGAGCACGGCCCTCGGTGCGAGGCAGGGTAAATGCGCCCAATGTGAAGATACAATTGTGGGCGCATTTAGGAGCAACTCAAGCCCCTCCCTGTGAGGGGTTCTGACAGGAAGGTTTCTTGGAGGGTGTTAAAAGCCGGGGACGGAGGTGCACCCGGTGGGAGGCTTGCTGGTCTTGACCTTGGCCAGGAGCGCTTCGGCCTCTGTGATGGCTTTGGATTCAGCTTCCGCTTGGGTCGCCCCTTGCGCCTTGACGACCCACGCCCCAGGGTCTGTGTTGTCAATCGTGGTGTGGTAGGTTGGTCCCAGGCGAAAGGTGACGATCGTCACCGGCCATCCGGCGAGCTGCATTTTCCGCTCTGAGTACTCTTCCGTTTTGGGCATCAGGGTTTTTCGATGGGGGCCGCCACGAGGTTGCCCCACTCCGTCCAGCTGCCGTCATAGTTTTTCACCGCCTGATACCCCAGGAGGTGCTTGAGCACGAACCAGGTGTGGCTGGAGCGTTCTCCGATGCGGCAGTAGGCGATGACCGGGCGCTCGCCGGTGATGCCCTGGGCGCCGTACAGGGCCCGGAGTTCGTCGGGACTCTTGAAGGTGCCGTCGTCATTGCACGCCTTGCCCCATGGGATATTCTTGGCCCCTGGGATGTGGCCGCCGCGCTGGCACGTTTCCGGCAGGCCGGGAGGTGCTAGGATTTCACCGCTGAACTCCTGTGGGCTGCGGACATCCACGAGTTGCGCCGAGCGTTCCGAGGAGGCCTTCATGACGTCAGGCAGAAACGCGCGGATGGACAGGTCAGGCGCCTTGGCCGCATAGGCCTTCGGAGAAACCTTCGGGAGGTCCATGGAAAGCTCCCGCCCCTCGGCAAGCCACTTCTTGCGCCCGCCGTTCATGAGCTGGACCGACTTGTGGCCGTAGACCTTGAGCTGCCAGAAGGCCCAGGCGGCGAACCAGTTGTTGTTGTCGCCGTAGAGGATGACGGTGGTGTTCGGGTCGATGCCGGATCGCCCTAGGAGCTGCTCAAGCTTCTCCTGTGGGATGATGTCGCGCCGCAGGGTATCGCACAGTTGCGTATCCCACGCCCACCCCACCGCGCCCGGAAGGTGGCCTTCGTTGTAGGCTGTGGTGTCCACGTCCACCTCGACAATTCGGAGGCCGGCATCCGTCAGGTGCGAGGCCACCCAGTCGGTTGAGACCAGCACCCCCTGTTGTTGCTGACTGGCGGTCGATGTTTGCGGGGCCATGAGTCCTCCTTGTTCTCTGACAATGAGGGAATTATTGTAGAAGGCTCGACCGTGGGGTGTCAAGGAAAACTACCCGCGAGTACTGTCCTTATTTGCTCGTTCACACCACGGAAGCACGGAAGCGCCACGGAAGCACGGAAACGTCTCCTGAAAGATTCCTCCGTGTCTCCGTGGAATTCTGTGGCCTCTGTGTCAAGAGGAATTTAGGACACTACCCGCGCTGGAGCGCCGCAGCGGTTTCGTAGGCATGCCAGAGGGCGAGCAGCATGAGCATCTCTGAAGAGAGGAAGGACCAAGCAGACCGCCCCCCAAGCGCGATGAGCAGCCCATTGAAGCCCACAGCGCTGCTCCCCACAGCCAACCCCAGGAGCGCGGTCCTGATCGGCGGTGAGGGGATCTTGCGCATGAGGATGATGCACACCCCGACGAAGCCGACCACCGCGACTCCCACGCCCAGACCCATCCCCCACCGGCCGATCGAGTCTGCGGCCAGCCTGACGTCTCCGAAGAGGATGACCGCCCCGCAGGCTGTGAGCCACGGCGCGCACCAGCGCAGGAGCCGTTGAGGCGACATGGCCGGGTGCCGCACCAGTTGATCGATGGCGAAGACGCTGGGAAGGGTGAATCCCACCAGGCTGCCGAGTGAGCCATAGCGAGCCATCCAGAGTCCGCGTGGCGTTTCGGGCGGCGTGAAGAGCGCGAGGAGCGGATAGCGGCTCATCACCCACAGCCCGCTGATAATCAACAGCCACTTCAGCCACACAGGAGAGACGTGTCGGTAGGCCGTGATCGGTAGCAGCGCGATGCCGCCGGCAAGGCCCAAGAAGAACAGAGAGCTGTCGGGAGGGAGTGTCATTTCGGAATTGCGGATTGCGGAATCAGACAGGGCCGTTTCAATCCGAAATCGACAATCCGAAATCCACAATGCGTGCGGTACGTGTGGGGGATCACTTCCTCCGCTTCATGCAGAGGGGGCAGTCATCGGCGAGATCGAGAGGGCCGTGGGCCGTCTGTGGGGTCCAAAACGTGAAGACCTCGGCAAGGCCGAGGGCGGTTCGCTTGACGCTGTCGCCGAAGCCCTGGGCGACGCCGACCAGAACGTTGTCGCCCTTCTTGGCGGCGAGGGCGGGCTGTCGAATCAGCTCCGTCCACCCCCACAGGGTGTTGGCGGTCCCGCGCACCAGGGTGCAACTGGCTCTTGAGGGGTAGGGGGTCGACGCGTTCGACGCCATGGTGCAGATCGGACACACGACATCCTGTTCGTCGGCGCAGAGCCGCTCTGATGGGCCGAGGAGGACCGCGAAACCGACGAGGAGTTGAAGTCCCGCTTGAACGAGTCGACGCATCTGTGCTATGAACGACACAGCCCTTGCAGGGCTGCAAGGGCTGTGGATAAGACGAGGAAGGACGTTCGAGGCTACGCGCCTAAAATATCCGTCCCACCCTCTGGAAGAGGAATGTCGAGGGGGGTGATGAGGAACGTGACCGCGTGGGCTGCGCCCAAGGCGGTTTGTCCCACCGCATTCCAGACGCCCTTGCCGATGCCCACCACGACGTTCTCCCCGGCTTGGCTGGCTTTCATCGGGGTTCGGAACAGCGACGTCCATCCCAGCAGGGTGTTGGTCAAGCCGAACTTGAGCTTGCCGATCGCCTGCTCGTTGTAGGTCGCCCCGCTCGCCCACGAGCTTGCCGCCGATGCCGTCATCGGCGCAGCGATCAGGGCGAGACTGAAGACCACCAACCCGACCCGTGTTCCCATTCCCACCTCCTGTGGTTGGGGGCAAGTCTACCACTCTTCTCGACCGCTTGCAAGCATTTCTTGTTCATGATAGCATTGAACTGGTTTCGATTGTATCGTGAGGAAATCCAGTGGCCTCAGGAACGAGGGAGGCGCTGCCTAACGTGAGGAAGACGGATGAGCGAGGCACAGCCCAGCAACCACCTCGTCCAAGTGGACGTCAGCCGCATCCGCATCGATGAGCGACGCGGGGAGCAGGTCGTGGTCTTGAAGGAGCGCGGCGGCAACCGGTTCCTGCCCATCATCATCGGGATTTCGGAAGTCACGGCGATCAAGATGAAGGTCAGCGGGATTCAGCCGCCGCGGCCGCTGACGCATGATCTCCTCCGGGAGACGATTGCGCAGTTGGGGGCCACGCTGCAACGCATCGTCATCACGAAGCTGGAGTTCAACACCTTTTTTGCGCAGCTCATCCTCCAAACGAAGGGGGGCGAGCTCCGGGAGGTGGATGCGCGCCCCTCTGACGCAATCGCCGTGGCCCTCCGGGCTGACGCGCCGATCTTTGTCGCCGATGACGTGCTGACGCAGGTGGCCTCCAGCTACGGCCTTTAACCAGTCCATAGTCCGCAGTCGATAGTCCATAGGCAAAAAAGACGATGGGGAAAGTCTGTTTTTACTATGGTCTATTGACTATCGACTATGGACTTCTTTCTTGATGCGCTGTTACCTGGTTCGTCACGCCCAAACCACCTGGAATCATGAGAATCGGATCCAGGGCCATTCCGATCTCCCGCTCAGCCCGTTGGGTCTTCAGCAGGCCCGCTGCCTCAGGACCTTCTTCGCCACGCGCCCCGTCGCCGGGATTTTCACGAGCGGACTGCAGCGGAGCCGCCAGACGGCTCAGACGATCGCTGAGGGCAACGGCCACGGGCTGATCCCCATCGTGGAGCGGGATTTGGCGGAGATGCACCTCGGCGCGTGGGAAGGATTGACGCCCGATGAGGTCGACGCCCGATTCGACGGGGCGTATCAGCAGTGGCGTGTCCGCCCCTCATCCGTCATCATCCCCGAGGCGGAGGTGTTGGAGACCTTCCGGATGCGGGTTCGTGGGGCCATGGAGCAGATTGTGGCGCGCATCGGGGAGGAGGGCGAGTACGTCATTGTGTCGCACGGCGGGGTGATCGCCGCCTGGCTTGCCGATGTGCTGGGAGCGGACTACGACACCCTCTTGCGGCGGCTGCGGCTCGATAACGCGGGCGTCACGGCGCTGGAGGTGTGGATGCAGAGATCCTACGTCCTCTGGATCAACGCCACCACCCACCTGCACGCCCTGGCTCCTGACGCCGCCAACAGTGGCTGGTTCTAATGCTGCTGACGCCGCTGCCGACCTGTTGCGGCCGAGCGGGTGCGCGGGCGCGACGTCGCGCGGCTGCGGGTTGCGGCGGTGCGGCGGGCCTTAGCCGGGCGGCGTGACGACGGGGCCCGCTTCTTCTGTTTGCGGGGAGGGCCGCCGGCGGGTTGGCCGAACTCGGCGACGGCGGGCTTGACCAAGGCGATGAAGTCTCGAGCGCGCATCGAAATGGTCTCGGTGTGCGAACCCGCGTTGAACACCATCGTGTCGGATCGCTCCAGCATCCGATCGATGACCACGGGGATCTGGTAGAGGTTGCCGAACGGCGCCATCGCGCCCGCCTCCACGTCGGGAAAATGCGCCTTCACGTCGGCCTCCTTGGCGATGCTGACCCGCTTCGTCTTCAGGGCCGTTTTGAGCCGTTTGAAATGAATGAGGGACGCGGCGGGTAAGACCGCCAGGACCGGCCCACGGTCGGTCTTCACGAGCACGCTCTTCGCCAGTTGGCGTCCGGAGACGTGCTGCGCCGCGGCGATCTCTTGGGCCGTGTACGCCACGGGGTGCTTTCCCACCGTATAGGGCACCTTGGCCGCCTGCAGAAACGCCTGAAGCCGTTCCGAAATAGCCATCAAGGCCCTCCCTCTGTTCTGAACACCGCGCGGAGTGAAATGAACGGTAGCCTACCATGACCGCGTTGATCGATGCAACCGGAATCCGAATCAGGTAGAATGAAGCCGATGCGTCTCCTCCGAACGCTCATCTGGATGGGTGGCGTGGCGGCCCTCCTGGGAGCGGCCGCGTATCTCACGGCCCGCTACGAGGTGGCGGACCGGCTGACAGGGCTGTTCGTCACCACGCAGTCCTGGCTGCCCCTCACGTTGAAGGTGGAGCAGTTCTTGGTGGTGCTGGTGGTCGCCAGCCTCCTGGCGGCCTGCGCGACCGTCGTGGTGGGGCTGTCGGTCATCGGCGTCCTCGCCGCCCGGTTCGCGGTGGCGCGGCAACAACCGTTGAGCCAGGTCGCGGCCGCCAAGCGGCAGATCGCGCATCTCGAAGAGGAGCACGCGCGTCACCTCGAAGGGCTCATCAGCACCGCGCAGAACCTGACCAAGCGGCTTGATAAGCGCGTCCTGGTGCAAGCGATCGTCGAAGCCGCCAGCCGGGTGACCAGCGGCGGGCAGGCGAACAGCATCGTGAGCCTGTGGCTCCTGAGATTTGAGACCGACACGCTGGTCTTTGAGACGGGCTGCTCCTGCGATGAGACGCTGTTTGCCCAGACGGAGTTCCAGCCCACGGAGCAGCCCTTCGCCCATGTCCTCTCGACCCAGAAGCCGTGGGGGTTACCGGTCGGGGCGCGCGAGACGACGCTGGTCAAACGCGAGAAGCTCGGACAGCTGGGCCCTGCGACGGGGCTGCTCGTGGTGCCCCTGGTGATCGAGCACAGTACCCTCGGGGTCCTCGTGGTGTTCTGCCATCCGGATGTCCTCAAGGGCGATGCGGATCAGCGCCTGCGCTACGGGGCGACGTGGGCCGAGCTGACGTTGGCGTTGGCGATCGCCATTCAGGGGGAGATCGCCATCCTGGACCGGTTGACCGGGGTGCACAACCGGGAGTACTTCATGAAGCGGCTCATCCAAGAGATCGAGCGGTCCAACCGGTACCAACTGCCCCTGTCGTTGCTCATGCTCGACATCGACAGCTTCAAGGCGGTCAACGACACCCTGGGCCACCCGCAGGGCGACGCGGTGCTGAAGATCATCGCGAAGCTGATCCGGAAAGAAGTTCGGGCCATCGACCTGGTGGGCCGGTATGGCGGCGAGGAGTTCATCGTCCTCCTCCCCGAGACAGGCTACGGGGGGCCGGGGGCGTCAATCCCCGGCGCCCTCGTCGTGGCGGAGCGGATCCGCAAGGCGGTGGACGAAGAGTTCCGAGGGCTCCAGAAGCCGCTGAACCTCACGGTGAGCGTGGGGGTATCGATCCGCCGCTTCCCGGAAGATCGCGAGGTCGACTATCGCGAGCTGATCCGCCTGGCTGATGAGCAGCTCTATCGCGCCAAGACGACGGGGAAGAACAAGATCTGCCTGTTGGTTCCTGCAACGCCGCAGGAAGTCCGTTGATCCCACCACCTGCGGCTGGCGGTGTCGTCACCTGGATGGGATACGTTGAGGAGTGGTCGCTCTGGCGGCTCGACACCGCCATGGCCGTTGGGAGACGTCCTTCAACACGCGTCGGCCAAGGCCTTGCCAAGAGGCGAGGCCTGCCGCAGGTGGTGGGATGAATGGGGTATGACCTCGCCGTGGTGGGCAGCGGGCCCGGTGGCTGCGCCGCGGCCCTGACGGCGGCGCGACGCGGCCTGCAGGTCTGCCTCATCGAGCGCGAGGAGTGGGGCGGGGTCTGTCTCAACGTCGGCTGCATTCCGACCAAGGCGCTCGTGACCGTCGCGCAGTTCGTGCGCCGCCTCCAGCAGGCGCGTCAGCTCGGCGTGGTGCTTGCGGGGTATACCCTCGACTACCCGGCGGTGATCGCCCGCACCGCTCGCATCGTGGCGACGCTCCGGCGAGGGCTGACCGAGTTGTTGCAGCGCGAAGGGGTGGAGCTCATCCAGGGCTCAGCCGCCTTCGAGCACCCCACGCGGCTCCTCGTGACGGCCGCTCATGCCACGCGCGTCGTGGACGCCGCGCGCATCGTGCTGGCGACGGGCGCGCGACCGTCCGCCGGGCCCTGGACGTTCGATGAGCAACGGGTCGTCTCGTACCGCGGGCTGCTGGCGCTGCCGAGCCTCCCGCAGTCGCTGCTGATCATCGGTGGCGGGGTCATCGGGTGCGAGTTCGCCTCATGCCTGGCGGCTTTCGGGACGACGATCACGATCGTGGAACAAGAACCGAGCCTGCTGCCCGGCGAAGATCCCGACGCGGTCCGGTGGCTGACGCGCCGGTTGGAGCAGGAAGGGGTCACGCTCCTGACCGGGCGGACCGTCCAACGGCTTGAGGCCTCCGCGTCCTGGGTGGAGGCGCGGTTGTCCGACGGCACGCCGCTGGTCGCCGAGCGTTGCCTCATCGCGGTCGGCCAGCATCCCACCATCGAGGGGCTGCGCCTTTCGCAGGCGTCCATGGCGTTCGCGCGGGGGGTGACGGTGGACCCATTCCTTCGGACGAGCCAGCCCCATATCGCCGCGATCGGGGATTGTCTGGACGGCCACGGGCTCGCCCACTGGGCCGGCGCGGAGGGTGGTGCGGCGGTCCGCAACCTCCTCGGCGATCCACCGGAGTCCATCGACGCCTCCGAAGTGCCTCGGTGCGTGTTCACAGAGCCGGAGATCGCGCAGGTGGGCATGAGGGCCGCCGAGGGCGATGACGGCCTGCGGGTGAGCCGGTTCTCATTCGGGGCGCTGGGGAAGAGCCACTGCGATGACGCAACGGAGGGGTTCGTGAAGTTGGTCGTCGACCGGGCCACCGAGCGCATCCGAGGGGCGACGATCGTGGGAGATCACGCCTCGAGCCTGATCCACGCGGCGGGGCTGGCCATCCGCCACGGCCTCACCGCCAAGCAACTGGCCAGGACGATCACGGCGCATCCCACCCTTCCCGAAGGGCTCACGGAGGCGGCGGCGCATTTCTATGGGCAGTCGCTGGTGCTCGCCAGTGGATCCAGGTCCAGCGTTCAGCGTTCAGCGTTCAGCGGATAAGATGCGGTGGCCGCTCTGGATTGGGATGGCGCTCGGCTCAGGGCTGACCGTGGCGGCGCTTGAGCTGCCGTACGTCAACTGGCGCAGGATCGCCCCGCCCCTGGAGGTCTCGCCGCTGATCATCCGAAGGGACGCCAAAGGAGACGGTCGGTTCCTCGCGCCTCGCAGCGGGCGTCGCCGTCATCGCGGCGTGGATATGACCGCTGCGCTCAACAGCCCTGTGCGCTCCATCAGGAGCGGGCGTGTCGTGGAGGTGGGCCTCCATCGAGGGCTCGGCCGGTTCGTGGAGGTCGAGCATCGCCACGGCCTGCGGAGCCGTTACGCCCATCTGAGCAAGGTGGTGGTGGCGGTGGGCTCCCGGGTTCCACAGGGAGCCCTCATCGGCAGGGTCGGCAAGACGGGCAACGCCCGGAGCGCGCAGATTCAGCCCCACCTGCACTTGGAGCTCCTGCGAGACGGCAAGCCGATTGATCCCCAGGCGCTCGGGTTGCGACTGATCGATCCTGCCGCCCCGGTTCAGCCTCCGTCGGCAGGCCGCGCCTGGGCGTTGCCGACGGGCTCGGCCCAGGACCGCCAGCCACCTCCCGAGGCGGCAGATGCCGGCGGGTGAGGGTCGCCCTCCACCATTTGAGCGAGGTTCGGATGGGGGATGGTGGTTTGCCCGATGGGCGTCACGTCGCGTCATGGCCGGGGTCAGCGGCCGCCACGTCGATCTCCAGCGGTGGTTGGGCCGTTTGCCCGCGCCGCGGGCGACGGTCGAAGCGGAGCAAGTCCACGGGGCGAGCGTGGCGATCATCGAGGGGACCGCTCGGAGCCTCCCGCCGATTGCGGGGTGCGATGCGCTGCTGACGGCCATTCCCGGCGCGTCGCTCATGATCCGCAGCGCGGATTGTCTGCCGGTGTTCTTTGCCGATCCGCTGCGCGGCGTCGTGGGGATCGCGCACGCGGGGTGGCGGGGGCTGGCGGGCCTGGTGTTGGCGCGGGTCGTGGCGGCATTCCGCCACAGCATCCACACGCGGGCGGAGGAACTGTATGTCGCGATCGGCCCGTCGATCCGCGCGTGCTGCTATGAGGTCGGTCCTGAGTTCGCCAGCCGGTTCGGCCCCTTTGTCCATGAGCAGGCCGGCCGTCGGATGTGTGATCTGCCGGGGGTCGCGAAGGACCAACTGCGGCGCTGCGGGGTCTCTCCCGCCCGCGTCCTCGACAGTCAGCGCTGCACGGGGTGCGAGCCCCAGGAGTGGTTCTCCCTCCGTCGGGAAGGCGCCGCGACGGGACGCCTCATCTCCCTCATCATGCTCCGGCCCTAACAGGCTGCGGAAACACTCCTGGGTGACAGGTGACACGCGACAGGGCAAACCAGCACACCATGGGCATCTGTTCGCCTGTCACATGTCGCTTGTGACCTGTCGCGTCACTTTTTCAGCACCCTGCTGATGCACCGGACGATCGGATTCCTCTCAAAACGGTTCGTGCACGTCCGTCCTGAGGAAGAACGCAAGGTCTTCCTCACCTTCCTCTATTTCTTCCTCGTCATCACCGCCTACTACATCATCAAGCCGGTCAGCCGCGCCCTCGTGCTCGGGGAGTTGGGCTCTCGGATGGTGCCGTATATCGATCTGATCTGCGCCGTGGTGATGGGGCCCGTGGTGACGCTCTTTGCCCGCCTCGTCGATCGCTGGCAGAAGTCGGATCTCGTGACGGCGTCCTTTTGGGCGGTCATCGGGGTGCTGGTGGTGTTCTGGAACCTCCTGGCCTGGTCCGTGCCCTGGGTCGCCGGGGCGTTCGCGGTGTGGGTGGCCATCTTCTCCGTGTTGGTGGTGACGCTCTTCTGGCTGGTGGCCAATGACCTCTACCGGCCCAGGGAAGCGAAGCGGCTCTTCGGGTTGATCGGCTCCGGCGGCATCCTGGGAGGCGTCGTGGGTTCCTCCATCGCCGCGGTGGGGGCGCAGATCGTGGGGACGCGGCAGCTCCTCCTGCTCTCTGCGGGTGTCCTTGGGCTGTGCTGGCTCGTGGTGCAACAGCTCTGGGCGACGGTGCCCGTGCAGACGTTCCCTGAGGAGCGTCCGCCGAATGACCGCCGCTCCGCGGGGTCGTTCGGCGCTCAGATGAGGCGGTCTGTGGGGATGCTCCTGCAGTCGCGCTACCTCCTGCTGCTCGTGACGATTGTGGGGCTCGCGAAGGTGATTTCAACGCTGGTCACCTACCAACTGAACCCCTTCATCGAATCGACGTTCCC
Source organism: Candidatus Omnitrophota bacterium (assembly GCA_030697665.1). GTDB lineage: Bacteria > Omnitrophota > Gorgyraeia > Aquiviventales > Aquiviventaceae > JAUYPJ01. The sequence goes on along the minus strand of JAUYPJ010000012.1, from coordinate 9,892 downwards.
CGGTCAGGATGCGAAGACCACCTTCTCCGGTCTCTTCTTCAGCGGGCTGAACATTGCGGCGTTCATCGTCCAGTTCTTCTGGACGAGCTGGATCCTCCGCCACTGGGGGGTGGGGGTCGCGCTCTTCGTCTTGCCGGCGGGCCTGTTGCTGGGTGCGGGGGGGCTCCTGGCCCTGCCCGTCTTTTGGCTGGCGGCGGTCACGGCCCTCTACGACGGTTCGCTGAACTACTCGCTGCAGCAAACGACCAAGGAGCTGCTCTACCTGCCGATTGACCGCTCGATCCGCTACAAGGTGAAGCCGTTCATCGACATGGTGGTCTTCAGGTTCGGGAAGGGGTGTGCGGCGATTGTCGGCATTATCGCGCTGGATCGGCTGCACCTGCCTGGGCAGGCGCTGAGCTACGTGACGGTGCCGTTGCTCATCGTGTGGCTGGCCGTGGCGCTGAGGATCCATCATGAGTATGTCGCGATCATCCGGACGATGCTGCAGGCCCGCGTAGCCTCCAGGCGTCCGCGCGCTCACGGGGAGGGTATTGCGCCCTCGCGCGCCTGGGGTAGTGGCCAGGGAGTTGAGCGCGACCTCGCAGAGCCGCTGGGGTCGCTGACAGATGGCCGGCTGTCGGAGCGAAAGCTCGCGCTGGTGGGTCAGCTTGTCACGACGCCCGCAGGCCCCTCGCCCGGCGCGCAGGAGCTCTGCGATGAGTTGGCGGCCTACGAGACGCACCTGGCGAGCGTCGGTGAGCTTGGTCGAGAGCTGGGACGGCTGACAACAGAGGTCAGTGATCCCCGCGTGCCCATGGGCACCCGTCGACAGGCGATCCGGGTGCTTTCGCGGGTGGTCGACCAACGGACGGTGGACTACCTCTTCGGCGTGGTAGTGGTGGAGGAAGATCCGCTGCTGCGGGAGGAAGCGGTGCGGGGGCTCGTCCGGTTACGCGTGCGCGGGAGGCGGCTGGAGTTTCCCGCCAGGCCCATCAGGCGTCAGGTCGCCCGCGAGGTGGATCACTACCAGCGCATTATCCAGGTGACGGCGATCTACCGGCGCCACCACCCAGGACCGCCGGCTGCCGATGATCCGGTCATCGCGCTCCTGCGGGTCTTGCTGGAAGAGTCGGTCGACCAGATCTTCCGCCTCCTGATGCTCCTGTATCGCCCCGAAGATATCCACCTGGTGTACGAGCAGATGCGCGCGTCGGAGACGTACATCCGGACGGACGCCCTCGAGCTCCTCGACAACCTCGTCGATCCGGAGATGCGGTCGGTCCTCTTTCCCGTGCTCGACGAGGACCGCTTTCTGTCGATGGCGGATGAGCCGCCTGCCGGGGAGCAGGCATCCGCCACGGTCCACCGCGTCCTACACGAAGGCATCTGGGGTCAGAACCGATGGCTGAGCGTGGCGACGCTCTGCGCGATCGGGCGATTGCGGCTGACGGCGATGCGTCCTGAGATCGAACAGGCCTCACGCCAAACCATCCCGGTTACGACCACCGCCGCCAAGGTGGCCCTCCACCTCTCGACACTCCGATCGCCATGAGGCGGCGGGTTGGCGGCTGGCGCACTAGCGTTCTGTCTCGGATGCTCACGGCGTGCGTGGCGCTCTCCTGCGCGCCAGGGTGCGCCTCGTGGCCGCGTGCCTTCGGCAACTCCCCCTGTTGCATCGACGGCAAGCCGGCCGTAGCGCGTCAGACGATCGGGTGGCATCTCTTCGACGTCACGGTGCTCTCGCAGCTCACCCGGGCCTTCCACGTCGTGCGCGTCGGCAGACACGTGCTGGGGGTGCCGGTCAGGGCGTTGAACCTGCATGGCGAGGAGCTGCCGGAGGGCACCTTCTTCACCAACCGCGATCCCCAACGGCTTGCTCCTGATGAGGTGCGATGGGGTCCCACCCGGCCGGAGGACGTCGGCCAAGGCCCCTTCCTCGTGACGAAGCCCAAGACGGAGGGCAAGACGCCGGGCGCCTTCGTCGCCGATGCGCGAGGCGTGCGCTACCTCTTCAAGCTGGACCCCGCCAACGCGCCGGAGCTCCTTTCAGGGGCGGAGGTCGTCACGAGCAAGCTGCTCTACGCCCTCGGCTATCACGTGCCCAGCTATGAGGTGCTCTTTGTGCCTCCGGCGGAGCTGCGGCTCGGCGAGGGGCTCACGGTGCGCGATGCGCAGGGGCGCCCGCGTCCCTTCACGGAGGACGACCTGCGCGCGCTGGTGGAGGGGCGCCTTCGCGATGGCCTGCTGCGCGTCTCCGCCAGCAAGATCCTGGAGGGCGAGATCCTTGGTCCGGCGCACTTCAAAGCTTTTCGGGATTGCGCGGAGCTGCGCGCCCTTCGGCTGATGTACGCGTGGGTCAATAACGTGGATGCCAAGGACCACAACTCGCTGCTCGTGTGGGACGGCACGCGGACGGTCGGCTACCTCATCGATTTCGGCACCTCGCTGGGAGCGGATGCCGGGCTCGGGGCGCCGAAAACGCCCTGTGAAGGGTGGACCTACCGCGTCGATTTCAAGGAGGCGTGGTCCGAGCTGGTCACGTTCGGCTTGCACCGTCCCGCGTGCGAGCCAGAGCGGCGGATCGTCAGCCCCGGCGTCGGGCTCTTCTTGCCGTCGCTCGACCCTGATCGCTGGAAGCCGTACGCGCCGAACCTGGCCTTTCAGGAGATGAACGATGATGACGGCCGCTGGATCGCGCGTCGCATCAGCCGCCTCTCACGGCCCCAGATCGAGGCGGCGGTCTCGGCGGGTCAGTACCGCGACCCTGCCGACGCGGCCTACCTCGTGGATGCTTTGGAGCAGCGGCGGCAGGCCATCATCCGCCGCTACCTGGGCACCGATGCTCCCAGAGACTGAACAACCCCAGATGACACCACAGAAACACGGAAGCGCCACGGAAGCACGGAAACGTTTCTTAGAGGAGGAAGGGAGGTGACGTTCCATGATCCTACCGTACCGGCGGACGTATCCCACCATCCATCCACGCGCCTTCGTCGCGCCTGGGGCGGACGTCATTGGGCGGGTGCGGCTCGCCGCGGATGCCAGCGTGTGGTTCGGCTGTGTGCTCCGCGGGGATGTGAACCGGATCGAGGTGGGGGAAGCCACGAACATCCAGGACGGTTCCATCGTGCACGTCGATGATCACTGTCCGTGTCTCATCGCGGATCACGTGCACGTCGGACACCACGCCAACCTCCACGGCTGTGTGGTGGAGCGCGGGGCCATGATCGGGATCGGGGCGATCGTCCTCAGCGGCTCACGGGTCGGCGCTGAGGCGATCGTCGGAGCCGGCAGCGTCGTGCTGGAAGGAACCACCATCCCGCCGCGCGTGCTGGCCGTGGGGGCTCCGGCGCGCGTGGTGCGCCCGCTCACGCCGCGCGACCTTAGCTACATCCGGAGGTGGGTCAAGCACTACGTGCAGTTGGCGCGCGCCTACCGAACTCCCCTGACGTAAAGAAAACTCTGCGCACGGGGGAGTTGGCGCCTTCGCCCCAGACGCTTTGCTTCGCAGAGCGAAGCCTCTGAGGCTCCAGTCGGCCACCCGCCCTTCTCAAGGAAGTCGCCGCGGTGAGGGAGAAGTACTGCGGAGGGGGGGAGTTGAACCCCCAAGCCTTTCGGCACGGGCTTCTGAGACCCGCGTGTTTGCCAGTTTCACCACCTCCGCCTCTCTGGTTAGGACGCTCTCGGCAATTCGACGTTTTCGAAGAAGACACACGACATCGGAAGCGTAATAAAGACGCCTCAAGAGATTCAGCGATTCGCGTTTGGCGTAGTTCAGCCGAAATGCTCGAGGCACCGTTGTCTGATATCCCTTGAGCGACCACAGGCGTGTAAGAGTCGCTTGCTGCCAATCCAAGTGAGGGCGACTCGCTGAATATAATCTGACGTAGAGCCGGAGACTATTCGGAAAAACCGAGTCCTGATACGCCATGATATTCCCGTCGCCATCTAAGCATCCTCTGAAGAAATCAGCAAAGAATGTATCGGGAATATCAAGCGACCCTAGCGTGAGACTTTTCCGCGGCGTCAGACCTAACGAACACAGCCATCGATACAACTCAACATTCCCGATTTGAATACGGAAATACCGACGCCGACCATCCCCTCGCCCTTTCGTCCCGATGCGGTTCTGGGGCCCTAAACACCTCTTGACGGTCTCTACTAACTCGAGGTCTTTGGAGGTAAATTCGATATGGCGGCCATCTCCTGATAAGCATCCATCAGTTGTAATCAAGCCAACGCAATACGCTACCGCAGATGACCAATACATGGACGCCAGTATAACGGGACAGTTCAGCGACTGTCAACGCAGCAATGTCCAACGTCTGTAGAGTTTTTGTCTCGTGGCTTCGTGGTATAATCACCGACGATGAAGATTGGGTTGGTGTACGATCTCCAATGTGACCCGACGGACGAGCGACAGGCGGAGTTCGATCCGCCCGCGACGCTGGACGTGTTGAGCGGCGCCTTGGAGGAGCTGGGGCATCGGCCGGTGCGGCTCGGCGGCGCCCACGACATTTTGGCACGGCCGCAGCGGCTCAAGGACGTCGAGCTGGTCTTCAACGTGGCGGAGGGCGCAGACGGCCCGTGCCGCGAAGCGTGGGTGCCGACGCTCCTCGAATACTACGGCGTCCCGTATGTCGGGTCAGACCCGTTGACGCTATCGGTGGGTTTGGACAAAGCCCTCTGCAAGCGTTTGGCAATGGCCGAGGGGTTGCTCACGCCGAGGTGGATCAGCGTGGCGCATCCCCGGGCGCTGCCGCGCCGGTTTCCTTTGTCGTTTCCGGTGATCGTGAAGCCCTGCCGGGAAGGATCCGGGCGTGGCATCGGTGCCGGCGCGGTGGTCTCCACTTCCGAGGCGCTCGCGCAGCGCGTGACGTGGCTCTTCGGGTGCTGCCCAGGCCCGATCCTCATCGAGGAGTTTATCGAATGGGCTGAGGTGACGGTCTGCGTGATCGGCAACGACCCGCCGGTGGCCTCTCCGCCCATTCAGCGGCCGATTGATGCGGTGACGCGCCTCGCCTATCACGTGGTGGATCCCCCCCCGTCCCAATGGGAATGTCCGGTTGAGCTGGATGACGCCGTGGATCAGGAGGCGCGGCGCATCGCGCTCGGCATGGTGAACGCGCTCCGGGTCCGCGATGTGGCCCGGATCGATCTGCGGATCGACCGCGAAGGGCGTGTGTACTTTCTTGAGATCAACCCGTTGCCGTCCTTTGCCCCGGAGGGCAGCTTCGGTTTCTTGGCGGAATCACGCGGGATGCCCTACCACCAGGTGGTGGGCGAGGTGCTCGATGCGGCCCTCCGTCGTCTCAGGCTCGCATGACTAATTCAGCCGTCTATCGCCATCCGCGCTACTACGCCATCGGCTACCGGTGGAATACCGAGGCCGAGTGCCGGTTTATCGAGGCGTGCCTGAAGGCGTACGGGCCGTCCCCGGCGACGCGCCTCCTCGATCTTGGCTGCGGGAGCGGACGGCACATGACCCGGCTCGCGAAGCAGGGCTACCATGTGACGGGCGTGGATCTGTCCCCTGAGATGGTCGCCTATGCCCTGGAGGAAGCGAGGAAGGCGCCTCTCGATGTCAGCGTCTCGGTGGACGACATCCGGCATCTGAAGGTGCAGGGGAGCTACGACGCCGCCTTCTGTTTCATGGACACCTTTCGGTTCCTGCTGACGAATGAGGAGATCATCGCGCATCTGCGAACCGTCGCCCACCTCCTGGCGCCGGGCGGACTCTACCTGATCGATTTCTGGGTTCCCAACCAGTGGGAGAAGATCGGCAACGAGGTCCACCAGTGGGAGCAGGCCGAGGGTGAGACGATCGTTCGAGTCTTTTACCTGCAACATCCGAACACCATCGACCCGATTACCCAGACGTTCGAGGATGAGCTGGTCTTCCAGGTCGTCGAGGGGGATCAGACGCAGGAGATCCGCGGCGGGCCGACGCCCACCCGCCTCATCATGCCGCAGGAGTTTCGGGCCTTGGTCGACGCCGCAGGCGTCTTCGAGCTGTTGGCGACGCATGGCGACTTTGACCTCACACGACCGTTCGATGGGACCTCGCTGTCGTGGCGCATGATCAGCGTGCTCAGGACGCGATAGCGATCCGGAGTCGTCGGGGGCGGCGATGGCAGTGGCGCGCGGGTCGGGGGCGGAAGAGCGGACGTTTGCGACAAACCGCAAGGCCCGGCGGGATTACGAGATCCTCGAGTCATTCGAGGCCGGCATCGCGCTGGGAGGTACGGAGATCAAGTCCATTCGCCAGCATCGGCTCAGCCTCGACGACAGCTTTGCCCGCATTGATGGGGGCGAGCTGCTCTTGTATAATATGTATGTCGGCCCGTATGCGCAGGGTGGGCGATTCAACGTCGAGCCGGTGCGGGTGCGCAAGCTCCTCATGCACCGGCGAGAGATCGACCGCCTCGCGGGATGGCTGGCGCAGCGGCGCGTCACGCTGATTCCGCTGCGGGTGTATGAACGGCACGGGCTGGCGAAGGTTGAGCTTGCCGTCGGACGGGGCAAGCGGGCGTTTGAGAAACGCGACCGGATCCGCGAGCGCGAGATGGATCGCGAGATTCAGCGCGCGATCCGCACGCAGCAGAAACGATAGCGAGCGACAACAAGGGGGGCGAACAGTATCGATTCGGACCAGTGAGCAGCGAGGGGCATGCCGAGGTGGTCAGGAGGCCTCGTGCCGCAAGGCATCCCGAGCGCGAGCGAGGGATAAAACACCTGACAGCAACACAAGTGCCAACTACAACCCTGTAGCAGAAGCGGAAGCGATTCTCGCTTCTGAGGCACTGCCAGTCGCTGCCTAATTAACTAGGCAGCGCCGTCGCCTGGTCAGCCTGCGGGCCGGGTGGGCGTCTCGAGCAGGCTGGCCCGGGGGTGGCCGCTGGAACCCGGGCGAGAGGACACAGCGGCTCAGTCCCGTCGCGCTCGCCTCGCAAGCGGGGCGGGATGAACAGCTCGATGCGAGGCTACGCATGTAGAGGGCTCACGCTCTCGATCCGAAGACGCGGGTGCAACTCCCGCCGCCTCCACCATTTTCGGCCACAGGCCGAAAATGGTGTCCCGAGGAGCCCGAAGGGCGACGAGGGACTTCAATCGGCCGATAGGCCGCAAGAGCGACCGAGGCCGAAGGCCGAGGGAGTCGAAGGGCTTCCACATTCTCACTCACTACCCACACCCCTGCTCTCTCCATGAGGGCAGGGGTGTCGTTGTCTCGGCCCAAGCCCCACTTGACTAATTACTTGACTTATACTTGACTGACGTGTAGACTCCCTCCATGACGTACCAGCCACAGTTTACGGTCACCGCGCGTCTGCTGACCACCATCGAGCGGATTACCGTGCTGCGGGAAAACATCCTGGCGGCGATGGTGCAAGTCCCGTGGATTCCGGCGCTTCAGAAGGATGCTCGCGTGCGGAACACGCACAGCTCCACCGCCATTGAAGGCAACCCCTTAACGCTGGAACAGGTGCGGGCGATTGAGGAAGGACGGGCCGTGGCGGTCATGGCTGAACGGGCCAAGCGGGAAGTGTTGAACTACTTTTCGGGACTGCGATTCATTGAGCGCCATGCCCGCGCGCGTCCCATCACCCACGACGAGATCCTGACACTCCATCGCCTGATTACCGCAGGGGTGATGGATCAAGGCGCCGCGGGACGGTATCGCCACGTCGGGGTGCGGGTTGGGCGTCACGTGGCTCCGCCGCCGCATGAGGTCTCTGGCTTGATGCGCGAATTGCTCGACTGGTGGAATGGGGACTCGGCGCAGTGGTCACCGGTGATCACCTCGGCGATTGCGCATTTCCGCTTTGAGGACATCCATCCGTTCGCCGATGGCAATGGCCGAACCGGACGCATGCTGGCGTTGTGGGAACTGTATCGGCGCGGCTTCGACACCCATCACATCTTTTCGGTAGATGAATACTACTGGGAAAATCGCCCCCGCTACTATCGAGCCTTGCAAGCGGTTCGTGAGCAGGAGGGGGAGCTGTCCGGCTGGCTGGAGTACGTCGCCGAAGGGATCCACCGCACACTTGATCGCGTGTGGTTGCGAATCGAACGCCTCAAAGCCACCCGCCGAGGTGCGCCGCTCGTGCTCCGTCCCAAGCAAGAACGATTGCTTCAACTGCTTCGCGATCACCAAAGCATGACGCCTCGCGAGATCTGGCACACGCTCAACGTGTCCAAACAAGGCGCGATGGACCTCCTGCATCCGTTGCTGGCCGCAGGGCTAGTGCGGCGTATGGGCACGAAGAAATCCGGGCGCTATATCCTGGCGTGACGCGGTCGCTCGTCGCAAAGCAGGCATGCAACCACGCCTCACACCCTTGTTCTCCTCCTGAGGCAAGGGTGTTTGTTGTGTTGGAAAATCCTCGATCTCTATCCCTGGGAAGGGATATACTCCCAGGGCAGAGAATGGACGCGGAGAAGCTAGGCAAGCGCATCCGACTCACCCGAGTCGAAGCAGATCTGACTCAAACCGACCTCGCCCGGAAGATGGACGCGAAGCAAAAGAGCATTTCTCGGTACGAAACGGGCGACTCGGTGCCTTCCGTGGAGACGCTGGTCAAGCTCGCCAAGGTGTTCAGGAAGCCGACAACCTATTTTCTGGACGAATTGGCCTAGCGCGGATCACTTGGTTCTTGACGACGAATCGGAGACATCAAAAGCTAACAGGGTGGATGCGATGGCGAACGCACGGCGATTCCGTGAGTATCTGAAGGAACAACTCAGGGATCCCGCCTTCCGGAAGGCCTACGAGGAAGAGGGCATCTATGCGGAACTGCCCATCCAGATTGCTCGGCTCAGGACACAGAAGCGTTTGACACAGCGAGCGCTCGCCAAGCGGCTCCACACCTCCCAGCAGACCATTTCCCGCCTGGAAAGTCCTCGTAACGACAGCCTGTCTCTGCAGACGCTCGTCAAGCTCGCCCACGCCCTCGGCAAGGAAGTGAAAGTCCAGTTTGTGTAGGAACCCCCCTACGGAAGTATGAGCACAGACGCCGACTCATCCTGGGTCGCTGGATTGACATGCATAAGAATATGTGCTATCGTATGCATAGCTGGAGGTGAGCGATGAGGACGACGTTGGATATCGATGGACGGCTGCTCCGGGAAGCCATGGCGCGGGCGCGGTTGCGGACGAAGACCGAAACCGTCGAGCGCGGCCTGGAGGAGCTCATCAACGCCGCCCGCCGTCGCAGCCTGTCGCTGGCGCGGGGCACGGGCTACGGGATGACGCTGCGGTCATTCCTGCGTTCCCGGAAGGATGAGTAGCCGGCTGGTCCTGACTGACTCCTCCGCGTGGGTCAGCTACTTGACAGGGCAGGGCAACACGGCCTCAGCCGCGATCGGCGAGTTGCTCCGTGCCCATCGCGTGGCGGTCAACGAAGTGATTCGCCTGGAACTGTTGACCGGGGCGAAGGATGAAGCGCAGTACGCTGAGTTGGATGATGCGCTGCGTGGGCTGCATCTGTTGCCGATTTCCGGAGCCGTGTGGGGACGGGCTGAGCGGCTGCGGTTTGAGTTGCGGCGAAAGGGTCACGTCGTTCCTGTTCCCGATGCGCTGATCGCCTCATGCGCGCTGCTCTCTGACTGCGAGTTGCTCCACGCCGACCGGCATTTTGATCTGATCGCCCGCCTGACCCCCTTGAGAATCCATCGGGCGACCGGATGATCGAACCTCTGAGATGCGAGGGCGTGGCCAATCTGCTTGTCGGAGATGCCCAGGAGGCGAAGGTGAGTGGCCTTCTGGGCGATTTTTTGGTATAACGTATCACTGCTGTCCGGTTGTTAGGTCTGAACGTTTTCACAACAGAGTCTAGTCCAATGAGTTATAGCCGATAATGCCTGTGATCGATTTGAAATTGATTGTAGACTTTGGCCATTCCAGAAC
>JAUYPJ010000073.1 GCA_030697665.1 Candidatus Omnitrophota bacterium | reverse complement strand
GGACGTTGATCCGATGGATCAGCTCCGCCAGTCGCCCGTACTCCATACGGTTAAACCGCAAGAGCAGCCGCGGCAGGTGCTGCAGCTCCGGCTCATCCGCCTCTCCCGGCAGCGCCCTCCCTTGACGGATCGTCCCGGAGCGCAGCAGGTCGTGAAACTCGTGCGTGAGCTGCTCAGGGGCCCCGTCCGGCAGGGGGCGCTGCAGCCGGAGCACCAACCAGTCGTCGACGTACCGGAGGGACTGGTACACCGCGTAGAAGTCGAGGATCTTCTGGACCGCCTCTGCCGCGGAGGAGACCACCTGGTACAGCGACCGGTCAGAGGGCGAGATCATGCCGCCCCGAACCAGTTGCCGGTCAAAGAATCTTAGGAGCGGCGTCCAGAACCGCCCGCGCGACTCATCGACAAAGATGATCGGCCGCGGATCCGACTTGCCGGTTTGGACCAGCGTCAGCGACTCAAACCCTTCATCCAGCGTGCCGAAGCCTCCAGGGAAGAGCGCGGTGGCGTGCGATTCCTTGATGAAGAGGAGCTTCCGCGTGAAGAAATACTTGCAGGAGATCAGCTTGGCGTCCTGGGCGATGATGGGGTTGGCCTCCTGCTCAAACGGCAGCCGGATGTTCAACCCGAAGCTCGCCTCCCGGCCCGCCCCCTCATGCCCCGCCTTCATAATGCCGCTGGCCGCCCCCGTGATGACCATCCAGCCGGCACGGACCATCGCGCGCCCAAACTCCCGGGCCAGGTAGCAGGCGGGATGCTGACGCGACAGACGTGCAGAGCCGAACATCGCCACCTTTCGCACCCCGCGGTAGGGGCGGAAGATCTTGAAGGCGTAGCGCAGCTCCTTGACCGCGGCGTTCAGGATCTTGAGGTCGCCGGTTGACGAGCCGTCCTGCCCGAGGCGGTAGACCGACACCACCATCTCCTCCAGCAGACGTCGGTCCAACCCCCCATCGCCAAAAGCGCTGACCAAACTCGCGATCTGCGCGTCGATGGCGGTATTATGGGTCGTATACCGACGGGGCGTCGAACGGCCTCTCATCCCGCCGTCAGCTTCGTCCACTCACACTGCTGGTCCTGGCAGCGACAGGCGTAGCCCGCCTGTCGAGGGGTCGGCTGGATCGCGACGCACGGGGAGGCGATGGGTTCCTCCGACCGACTCTGGCAGATCTCCGTGTTGCATCCCGAGAGGATGCAGTCGCTGTCGCTGACGCACGGGCCGAGCGTGGATTTGCCGTAGTAGTCCGGCTCTTTCGGAGCCGTTGCTGCGGGGGCTGGTTCGGGCGCTTGGGGGGAGCTGGCCGTCGGTTGCTTCTCCACCCGGTCGATCGCGATCAGGCGCTGGCCGTCGCGCTCCATCACCTGCCCTCGAACGGTGACCTGCTGGCCCGCAAATTCCACTAGCGGCTTGTTCGCGGCGGTATGGTCGGCCATCGAGGCGAGATAGAGCTGATCCCCGACCTTGATGGCCACCGGCAGGCCGCCCTGAATGCACTTCTTGGCGCACGCGGCATGGGCCTTGCCCAACCCCTCCTTCCCATGGCTCAGGTAACAGAACAGATCCACGACTTCACCCGTCAGCGTGCGTCCCCCTGCCCTTTGAGCCGTCGTGCCTGATGGCTGGGACGCCGCGGCGCCGTGCTCGTGCTTCTCATCGGCCCATCCTGACGCGCCACTCATCCACAGGACTAGCCCGAACAGGACCTGAACCATCCGTCTCATCTGCTTGACCTCCACTCTTCGTTATCGTCGGACCTTTGACCGCCCCCTGCCTACTGCCTACTGCGATCTAGTGTACACCCAAACGATTCAGAAGCAAGCCCACCGTCACCACCAGCGGCAGGGTGATGCCAAGCACCCAGAACACCGTGCGGCGTCCGATGGCCGTCCAGAGCACCGCCAGCTCGGTGTAGTCCGTCACTACTCCTCCCATCAGCAACACGAAGGCGTTGCCCAGCGCGCCGGTCTGACGGTACAGCTCAAAGGCGAGGGGCGCGGTCCCCTCCGAGCAGACCTCCACCACCGCCGCCACCACGAGCGTCAGGACAAGCCCGACGAACGTGGGGCCGAAGAACCGTTCAACGATCCCGTGAGGCACCAACCCTCCCAGGACCGAGCTGAGCACAAGCCCAAGCTGAACCCACCCGATGATCATGCGGCCCAGCGGGATCGTCCCTGCCATCACACCGCGCGCATCAGCAACGAGCTGCCGGACCGTCCAGGGATAGCTGCTCCACCGCGCCCGGAGATCCTGCCAGACGGCCAGCGGCTCCTGGGTTCCTGTATGAGGGTTACGCTCAATAAGCCCCCGCTCGGCCAGCCGTTGGAAGAGAAGGCCTGTGATGAACGCAATCGACAGCGCAGCGCCGACCACGACGAACCCTTTGCCTCCGAACAAGCTCAGCAGGACGATGGTCAACGACAGGCTCGCCCATGGACTGGCCAGCAGGAAGCTCACGACCGCCGGGGTTGAGGCCCCTTTGCGGTAGAGCTCAACCGCCAGCGCCAGGCATCCGTGGCTGCACGCGGAAGCCAAAAACCCTAACAGGGTCGAGCGGACGATGACGCGCCTCCGAGGCCCTGCGAGCCAGTGGACGATATACGCGCGCGGCACCACGTGGTCGATGACGCCTCCCAGGAGCAACCCGAGCATCAACGGACCCAACATCTTCGTGAGATAGCCCACATACGTCGCGCTGACCGCAGCGGCCAAAGGCCACCACCACCCGAGCGTGGCGAGGGCGACACCGGAGAGCGGAGCCCAGATCCAGGGGTCTCCCACCACCTGCTGGAGTGCTGCGAGCGCGCCGGCATGAGTCGGCGGGCCGCCTTCGGCGGTCCCAGGCAAGTGGTGGGACTGGCGGCGCTCGAACTCCCTCAGGCATCGCTCGCTGCAGAACCAGTGGCCGTGGCGCGCGATCACGCCGGCCATTCCGCACATCGGATCTCGCCTCATGACGCGCTGCCCCCTGATGCGGGTTGGGCTCTCACGATCCACGTCGCCTTCCCTTCCCGCATCTCAAACCGCCATTTCCAGACGGCATAAATCGCCGGGTAGACCAGGAGCTCCAGGATAAATGAGGTCACCAGCCCTCCGACCATCGGCGCGGCGACCCGCTTCATCATGTCCGCGCCGGCCCCGGTCGACCACATGATCGGCAGCAACCCCATGAAGGCCGCCATCACCGTCATCAGCTTCGGGCGGACCCGTTTCACCGCCCCGTGGATGATCGCTTCTTCCAGATCGCGCTCGTTGCGCATCCTTCCCTTCTGAACCGCCTCGTGATAGGCCAAATCCAGAAACAGCAACATGAACACGCCGGTTTCGGCGTCGAGTCCCATGAGGGCGATCATCCCCACCCATACGGCGATGGAGACGTTGTACCCCAGAAACCACAGCAACCACACCGCCCCAATGAGGGAGAACGGCACGGCGAGCATCACGATACCGGTCTTCACCGCCGACTTCGTGTTCATGTAGAGCAAGAGACAGATGATGAAGATCGTCAGGGGCAGCACGACCTTCAGCCGCTCCTGCACGCGGATCATGTTCTCGTACTGGCCGCTCCACGTCAGGGCGTAGCCGGCGGGAAGCGCGAGCTCCTTCGCCACGATCTTCTTGGCTTCGGTCACGTAGCCACCGATATCCCGCTTGGACGTATCCACATCCACGTAGACGTAGCCGGCCAACAGGCCGTTTTCGTTGCGAATCATGGCCGGCCCTGACACTAATCTGATGTCTGCCAGCTGCACGAGCGGAATGTGTTGACCGGCGGGTGTGGGCACCAAGACCCGCTTGAGCTTCTCGATATCATCCCGCAGCTCGCGGGAGTACCGAACGTTCACGGGATAGCGCTCCCGGCCCTCAATCGTGGTGGTGATGTTCTCCCCACCGATGGCGGACATGATGACCATCTGCACATCCGCCACCAAGAGGCCATAGCGAGCAACCTCATCGCGGTTGATGTCGAAATCCACGAAATAGCCGCCGGCCACCCGCTCGGCGTAGATGCTCCGGGTGCCCCGGACGTCCTTGAGGATCATTTCCAGATGCGTGCCGAGCTCCTCGATCTTCTTGAGGTCGGCCCCGAAGATCTTGATGCCGATCGGGGTGCGTACGCCCGTCGTCAACATATCGATGCGGTTTTTGATCGGCATCGTCCAGGCATTCGTGACGCCCACGATCTTGAGCGCCTGATCCATTTCGTTGATCAGATCCTCGTACGAAATATGGGATGGCCAGAAGGGACGGAACGGGCCTTCCAGAACATCTGGGAGCCACGAGTACCAGCGACGGACCTTCCGCCACTCCTGCTCCGGTTTCAGCAGGACGACGGTTTCCATCATGGAAAACGGCGCGGGGTCGGTTGAGCTTTCGATCCGGCCGGACTTGCCGAAGACCCGCTCGACCTCCGGGAAGCTCTTCAGCACCTGGTCCTGCTTCTGCATGAGCGCCTGGGCTTCGGTCACTGAGATCCCCGGCAGCGTCGTGGGCATGTACAAGAGGCTGCCTTCCCGAAGCGGTGGCATGAACTCGGAGCCAAGTTGCAGATAGATCGGAATGGTCGTCAGCACCAACCCAAAGGCCGTGAGGATCGTCGCCTTGCGGTGCCGCAAGACAAAACGGCAGGCCGGCTCATAGACGCGAAACAGGACGTTGCTGACCGGATGCTTTTCCTCTGGGTAGTAGGTCCCGACGGCAATCGTCGTGGCCAGTTTGGAGGCCATCCCCCGGATGCGCCTCGGGATCCAGCGGGCTTTCAGGGTGATCGGCTCCATGCGGGTAAAGAGCATCCGCATCGCTGGGTCGAGCGTGATCGCGAGGATCGCCGCAATGGCCATCGCCAGGTTCTTGGCCCACGCGAGCGGCTTGAAGAGCCGGCCTTCCTGATCCACCAGCGTGAAGATCGGCATGAACGCGACGGCGATGACGAGCAACGAAAAGAAGACCGATGGGCCCACTTCCTTGAGCGCCTTGAGCCGGATCGCGTGGTAATCGCCCTTGCGGCCGCCTTCGATCCACTGCTCCAGACGCTTGTACGCGTTTTCCACTTCGACGATGGCGCCATCCACGAGGACGCCGATGGAGATGGCGATGCCCGAGAGGCTCATAATGTTCGAGGTCAGCCCCATGCCATAGAGGGGGATGAAGGAGAGGATGACCGCCACAGGGATCGTGACGATCGGGATGACCGCCGACGGGAAATGCCAGAGGAAGATGAGGATGACGATGCTGACGACGATCATCTCCTCGATGAGCTTTTCCTTCAGGTTCTTGATGGCTTCGAGGATCAGCTCGGAGCGGTCATAGGTGACGACCAGCTCCATCCCGGGCGGGAACGACGGCGTGACCTCCTCGATCTTCGCCTTCACCCGATTGATGACGTTCAAGGCATTTTCGCCGTAGCGCATCACGACCGTGCCGCCGACCACATCGCCCCGCCCGTCGAAATCGGCCAACCCTCGGCGGATCTCCGGACCGAGGGCCACGGTCGCAATATGCTTGACGAGGATCGGCGTGCCTTTCTGATCCGTCCCCACGACGATCTTCTCGAGATCCTCCACGGACTTGAGATACCCGCGGCCTCGCACCATGTATTCCGCGCCGGAGAACTCCAGCAACCGTCCGCCGACTTCCTGATTACTTTGCCGGATGGCGTCCACCACCATGGTCAGCGGAATGTTGTAGGCCAGCAGGCGGTTGGGATCGATGGTGATCTGATACTGCTTCACGAACCCCCCGATCGACGCCACCTCCGCCACACCGGGGACACTCTGAAGGTAGTAGCGGAGATACCAATCTTGGAAGCTGCGCAGTTCCTGCAGGTTGTGCTGGCCGGTTTCATCCACCAGCGCATATTGGAACACCCACCCCACCCCGGTGGCGTCCGGCCCAAGCTCGGTCCGCACCCCTTCGGGTAGCCGGGGGATGATCTTACTCAAGTATTCCAGCGTGCGGCTGCGGGCCCAGTAGATGTCGGTGCCGTCCTTGAAGATGACGTAGACGTAGGAAAAGCCGAAGTCCGAGAACCCCCGGATCGCCTTGACACGCGGGGCGCCGAGCATGGCGGTGACGATGGGGTAGGTCACCTGGTCCTCGATGATGTCCGGGCTGCGGTCCCAGCGCGAGTAGATGATGACCTGGGTGTCGGAGAGGTCCGGGATCGCGTCGAGGGGGATATTCCGCATCGCCCAGACCGACGCCACCAAGGCAAACGCCACGAAGATCAGGACCAGGAACTTGTTGTGGGCCGAGAACTCGATGATCTTCTCGATGACCCCGCCCTGCCGCAACACGCCAGGCGCTGTGTCAGATCGTTGCTCGCTCATGGGGAAAAGTCCATAGTCCATAGACCATAGTCCATAGTAAAAACATCAAAGACCCTCCTTACCGTTTTGACCATCATGCTGCCTGCTCACTTTTTCCTATGGACTATCGACTATGGACTATCGACTCGTGGGTCACTGCCCATGCTGGTGTTCCTGTCCGCCCATCCCCTGCAGCGCAGCTTTGAGCCGGCTCTCCGAATCGATCAGGAAGTTCCCGCTGGTCACGACGCGCTCGCCTTCAGCCACACCCCTCTTGACTTCGTCGTAGCCATCCGCTTTCACCCCAAGAGTGACATCGCGCGGCTCGAAGACCCCCTCCCCCTTGTCGACGAAGAGAATCCGGCGGGTTCCGGTGTCCATGATCGCCTCAGCCAAGACGGCCAGGCGCTCCCCCAGGTCCACGGAGACCTCCGCGGTTGCGTACATCCCGGGTTTCAGCCGGTTCTCCGGGTTCGGAAACTCCAGGCGCGCCGTCGCCGTTCGAGTATCAGGATTGAGCGTTGGGGAAATGTACACCACGCGGCCCCGGAGCGGCTGGCCCTCCTGTTGAGGAAGGTCCACTGTGGCCTCTTGGCCGACGCTCACAAGCGGGAGGTCGTACTCGTAGAGCGCCGCATCCACCCAGACGGTGGAGAGATCTGCGATGTGGTAGAAATCGCCGCCCCGTTCCATGTACTCCCCGGCAAAGACATGTTTCGTGAGGACGATCCCATCAATGGGCGAGACGAGGAGGAGCATCTTTGCCGGTGTCCCTGTCCGTTCGATCTCCTGAATCTGCTCCTCGGTGATGTCCCACCAGAGGAGCCGTTGGCGGGCGGCGGCGACATTGGCGTGGGCGGCGGCGATAACCTCCGCACTGGCCTGTGGCGGGATCTGCTGTGCGGTCTGCAGGGCGGCGAGGTACTCCTGCTCGGTCGACACGAAGTCCGGGCTATAGAACGAGAACAGCGGCTGGCCCTTCTTGACCGCATCCCCTTCATACTTGGCGTAGAGCTCGCCGAGCCATCCTTCCACTTTGGGGTGGACGTGCACCCTCCGTGTTTCATCGACCATCACCTGACCCACTGTCCGGATGGTCTTCGTCATCCGTCGCCGCTCGGCCGGGGCCGTTTTGACACCAATGAGCTGCCGCTTCTGCGGGCTGACCAAGATCGACGCGTATCCGGCGGCTGTCTCTGGACCGGCTGGCAAACCCTCCTCCTCATAGACCGGCACAAGATCCATGCCCATCGGCGACTTGCCCGGCGCATCCGAGCGGTAGCCGGGAATCATCGGGTCGGTCCAGTAGAGGATTTTTTGGGTCTTGGGCTCGGTCGCGGCCTCAGCGACGTGCGTCCCGCAGATGGGACAGGTCACCGACTCCCCCTCCTTGGCGACGACCAGCATGGGGCACGGCTTGCCTTGATGCACCATCGGGCAATTGTGCATGTAGCAGATGTCTTTCGTGGGCTTTTTCTCTTCCTGTCCGCTATCCGCTATCCGCTGAACGCTCTCTTTTTTGACCAGCTTCATGTTGCAGATCGGGCAGTCCCCCGGCCGGTCTGACGTGTAGCTCGGGTGCATCGGGCAGTAGTAGACCGCCTTAGAAGCGTGATGGGGGCTGGTGAGTGGCGAGCGGTGAGTGACGAGGACTCCGACACCGACCAGCAGGACAATGGCCAGCGCTCCACCCATGGCGATCGCGACGTGTCGCTTCATTGAAGTCCCTCCGCGAGTAACGGCATTCCGACTGATTGTTCCAATTGGACCATCTGCTGCTCATAGGCAACGAGATGCTGATAATATGTTCGCCGCTGTTCCGCGAGCATCCGCAGGCTCTCAAGAAGATCCCCCAGCGATCCGCGTCCGGTCTGGTACGCGGCCAGCGCCGAGCTCACCGCCTGGCTGCGCAGCTTCAACAACCCATCCTGGCACAGCTTCGCCGTTTGGTAGGCGGCCATCGCTTCGTGCCAGTGCTCATGGATCTGCCGGGCGATCTCGTTCTGCATGGCCTCGTAGGCGGCCTGAGCGGATTCCTTGTCGTACAGGGCGGCCTTGACCCCGTAGCGCTGCTTGGTCCAAAACCAGAAGGGGAGGACGAGCGCCAAGGTGAGGTCCCACGGCCCGATGGGTCCCATCGCCGGGTCCCGCAGCTCGAGCATCGTCTCCAGGTCAGGCAGCAGCTCCCGTTTCGCCAGGCGCCACGCGGCATCGGCGCGCTCCGCCGAGTAACGGAACACGAGGAGCCCCGGCTGGCGCTCCTGGGCGGCCAGCAGCAGCTCATCGGGCGAGAGCGGCAACGGCTCCAGCGGGATCGATCCGGGCTTCCCGATCGGCTCGTGGCTGGCGCGGTTGAGGAGGTGGTTCAGGTGCGCGGCCATCGCTTGGCGTCGGTTCAGGAAGACCTGGCGCATATTCGACGCCTCAAGCGCCTCGGCTTGGACGGTGAGCAGCTCCGCCTGCGGTGCCACGCCAGTCGCATATCGGCTCTGAGCCGAGGCGACCGCCTGTGTGAGCCACAGGAGCTGCTCCTGTTGGATCTCAAGCTCCCGGTCGAGGAGATAGAGGTCGTAGTAGACCGCCTTCGTCTGGCTCACGAGGTCCCACTCGGCCCGCTTGAACTCCGCGGCCGCCATCTGGGACTCGGCGACCGCGACGCGATGGCGAGCGGAAAGCTTGCCGGGAAACGGCAGCGCCTGGATGAGCTGATACATGAGCGTCGCCTGGTTGAGCTTCACCGTGCCGCGCGGGATGTCCTCGAGCTCGATGCCAATGCGGGGCGCGGGCAGCCCCTTGGAGAGCGGGACCTTGGCCTGAACCGCTTCCCAGCGCTTCCGGGCGGCGCGGAGATCAGGGTTCACCCGCCGCACCTCTTCGAGGAGGCCTGGCAGGGAGAGCGCCGCCCCATCGGCGGCCCACATCGGGGCGGCGGCGGTCTGCCATGCGACGACCGGCACAAGGAGCCAGGCGATGACGCGCTGTGGAGCCCCACCCCCCTTCTTGCTTTCGCCCCCAGAAATCGCGGAGCGATTTCGGGGATTGAGTCCCGGACCCCCCTGCTTTCTTGCGAAAGCAAGAAGGGGGGTCACGGGGCAAGAAAGCAGGGGGGTGGCACCCACGATCACGCCCCGATGGGGGCGACATCCCGCCCACCCGCGGGTATCAGCACCACCATGCCGCCCACGGCCGAAGGCCGTGGCGCAATGGCGGGGTCGCCGTCCACGTGACTTCTTCAGTTGTTGGGTGCTGGGGTTCTGGTGTCGCATCCTCTCACGCCTCATGTTGACGACCACGGCCGGGCCGCACAGCCTTGACTCAGAAGGTTCCTGGTCAGGCGGAAAAACCGGCGTTAAAGGCGGAGGATGCACGCAAGGAGGTAGCGTTTGGGGGGCGGGGCTGGGGTCGCCCCCAGCGCGGATGGTCCAACGCGGGATGTCAGGTATTGCGGGTCTTCGGTCACCACCCAGGCCGCGGCAAGCGCCTTGGACGGAGACAGGGTGGATGGCTGGCGGAGCACGGGCGAGGCGGCCGTGTCGGGCGCATCGTCCGGCGAGCAGGCCATGTCGCAGCCCGCTGCCGACCCGGCCGGGCCGCAGCACGAGCACAGCGGCGTCGGCGGGGCGAGGCACGTCCGCGCAACGTCCGCTGCGGGCGCCGCGGCGAGACCCAGCGCAATGGCCAACGTCAGGGGTCGAAGGATCATCCCACAACCTGTTGGCTGGCCGTAGGCCGTCCCGCCGCTGGCGGGACGTTTCGCCTACGAGAGGTCTCTACGATTGAACGGCGAAACCCAACAGATTGTGGGATCATTTCACGAACCGGTTGATGGTCTGCATCAGCTCGTTGATTTTCTTGGCCCCCTCGCGCCTGCGGATGGCCTCGCTCACGCACGCGTTGATGTGGCCGTTCATGATCCGCAGCGACACTTGATCCAGCGCCTTCCGGGCGGCGGTGAGCTGCTGGATGACGTCGATGCAGTACCGCCGCTCCTGGACCATCCGGCTGATGCCGCGGATCTGGCCCTCAACCCGTCGCAACCGGGGCAACACAGCATGGTGCCGAGGAGACTGAGACATGGTAGATACTCGCCTAGAGTATACATACTCCCCATGGGTATGTCAAGGGCTTTGCGCTATTCCCACTCAATCGTCGCCGGCGGCTTTGACGAAATGTCGTAGACCACCCGGTTGACCCCGCGCACCTCGCTGATGATCCGGCTCGCCATGCGCTCCAATAGCTCCGGAGGCAGCTTCGCCCAATCCGCGGTCATCGCATCCTGGCTGGTGACGGCGCGCACGGCGACCGCGTGCTCATACGTCCGCTCATCCCCCATGACCCCCACCGTCTTCACCGGCAGCAACACCGCAAAGGCCTGCCAGAGGCTCTGGTAGAGACCCGCCCGCTGGACTTCTTCCACGATGCGCGCATCGGCTTCCCGCACCATCTCGAGCCGCTCCGGCGTCACCTCGCCCAGGATCCTCACGGCGAGCCCCGGCCCGGGAAACGGGTGCCGAAACAGGATCTCATCCGGGAGCCCCAGGATCTTGCCCAGCTCCCTGACCTCGTCCTTGAACAAGTCGCGCAGCGGCTCGATGAGCTTCAGGCGCATCCCCTTGGGCAAGCCACCGACGTTGTGGTGGGTTTTGATCGTCGCGGACGGCCCTCCCCACGCCGAGCGGCTTTCGATCACGTCCGGGTACAGCGTCCCCTGGGCGAGGAACTCCACGTCCGGCATCGCCCCCGCCTCAGCCTCGAAGACGCGGACGAACGCCTCACCGATGCGCTTGCGCTTCTCTTCAGGATCCTCGACACCCCGAAGGCGCGCCAGGAACTGATCGGCGGCGTCCACTGTCCGCACGTCCATGTGGAAGTGCTGCCGGAACGTCTGATCCACCTGGGCCCGCTCCCCCCGCCGGAGCAGCCCGTTGTCGACAAACAGACAACTCAGTTGGCGGCCGATCGCCCGGTGGAGGAGCACCGCGGCCACCGACGAATCCACCCCTCCGCTCAGTCCCAGGATCACCCGGGCCTTGCCCACCTGCCGGCAAATCGTGGCCACCGCCTCTTCAAGGAAGGACTGGATCGTCCAGTCGCCCCGGCAGCCGCAGATGCGGAAGAGGAAGTTCCGCAGGATCTTCTCCCCTTCCTCGGTATGCGCGACTTCCGGATGGAACTGCAAGGCGTAGAGGTGCCGCTCGGGATCGGCGATGGCCGCGACGGGGGTGTTGTCGGTGTGCGCGAGCACCCGGAATCCGGCGGGAGGCTCTTTCACGGAATCGCCGTGGCTCATCCACGACGTGAAACGCGGCTTGACGTCGTGGAACAAGCCGTTCGGCTCCGTCACGGTCAGGACGGTCCGGCCGTACTCGCGCGTCCCGCTGGCTTCCACGCGTCCGCCGAGGAGCTTGGCGATAGCCTGCATCCCGTAGCAGATCCCCAGCACCGGGATGCCCAACTCCAACTGCCGACGATCCGGCAACGGGGCGTGAGGCTGATAGACGCTGGCAGGGCCTCCGGAGAAGATCAGGCCTTTGGTGTGTGACGGGTCAAGCAGCTCCGGTCGAAGGGACAGATCCTGGGGGGCCACGATGGTGCAGAAGACGCGCTGCTCGCGGATCCGCCTGGCGATAAGCTGCGTATACTGCGAGCCATAGTCGACAATGACGATCGCTTCATGCCGATCCATCACCCTCGAGCCGCCGCGCGAGCGGGTCTGGCGCGCGTGACCTTGGCGCTCACTGGCTGTTCGGCCGACTTCCGGGCCATGCCAACCCGCTGAACCTGCTGGAAGATCTTTCCTTCCGTCTGAATCGACGGCGCAATGATGATCTCCGTGAGCTGAAGCGCCTTGAGATCTTTGGCCCCGACGGTGCCCATGCAGGTCGTGATGGCGCCCATGAGGTTCTGGGACCCGTCATCGGTCACCGCCGGCCCGAAGAGGATCTGCTCGAGCGTCCCCGTCGTCCCCACGTAGATCCGCGTGCCGCGGGGGAGGCTGGCATGGGGATAGGCCATCCCCCAGTGGTAGCCCCGCCCCGGCGCCTCGTTCGCCTTCGCGAACGCCGAGCCCACCATCACGGCGTCCGAGCCGCACGCGAAGGCCTTGCAGATATCGCCGCCGTTGCGCATCCCGCCGTCCGTGATGATCGGGACGTAGCGCCCTCGCTTCTTGTAGTAGAAGTCGCGCGCCGCGGCGCAGTCCACGGTCGCGGTCACCTGCGGTACCCCCACCCCCAGCACCCCGCGGGTCGTGCACGCCGCCCCCGGCCCCACCCCGACGAGCAGGGCGGCGGCGCCGGTCTCCATGAGCTCAAGGCTCTGGTCGTACGTGACGCAGTTGCCCACGATCACCGGGATCTTCATGGACCTGATGAACCGCGCAAAGTCGAGCGGCTGATAGATGGTGGCGAGATGGCGCGCGGTCGTCACGGTGGACTGCACCACGAACACATTGGCGCCGGCCTCCTGGGCGATGGCCCCGAAGCGCTCGGCATGCTGGGGAATAGTGCTGACCGCGCACGGGACCTTGGCCTGCGTGATCTCCTGGACCCGTTTGGCGATGAGGGGCTCCTGGATCGGCGCCCGGTAGAGCTGCTGGACGATGTTCGTCGTCTCCCCGACGTCACCCTGGACGATCTGCGCAATCGCCTCCGCCGGGTCCTCGTAGCGGGCCTGGACGCCATCAAGGTTGAGGACCGCCAGGCCGCCCAGCTTGCCCATGGCGATGGCAAAGGTCACGTCCACGACCCCGTCCATCGCCGAGGCAATGATGGGGACGCGGAACCTCACCCCGCCGACCCCCCACGCGGTGTCCACTTCGGCGGGGTTGATCGTTGTACTCCCCGGCACCAGGGCGATTTCGTCAAACCCGTAACAGCGCCTCGCGCGCCGCCCAATCCCGATCCACTCAGCCATTGCGCATTCTCTCCTCAACGATTAGCGTGCAGCGTTCAGCGTAGAGCGGATAGAACGATTCGGACACAAGAGGTCTCACGCGAAGGGGTAACGAGGTCTTTGGAAGGGGGGTTGTGTAACCCATACGATATTCTAACGGGCATCCCCCACCCTGTCAACGCCGCCTAGGACTTTGTCAAATACTGGACGCCAGGCAGGTGCTGAAGATCGGCGTCGCTGGTCACGAGGGTGACGCGCTCCGTCAGGGCAGTGGCGTAAACGATCGCATCCGCCATCGCCAAGTGATAGGTCAAACTGAGATCGGCTGCGGTCAGCGCAAGAGAGTCGGTCAGCGGCACGATGTGGGTTTTGCCCATCTGGGCGATGGCCGCCAGGGCCTCTTCTTCGCTGCGCTGCCGCTTGATGATCTTGTACACCTCATAGAACACAACCGTCGGTGTGATGAGTTGGTGGGGGTGTTTCAGATGGGAGGCGTACGCATCCACAAGCGGACCCTCGGTAAAAAATTCGATCCAACCCGACGAATCAACCAACATCATACCCGATCGCGCTTTTCTCGGATGCCAGACGCCTTCATCCCTTTGAGAAACCCACGCAAGGCTGAGAGCGGTTTATCCGGCAGAAGCGTGATGGTCCCTTCCTTGACGATGACGGCGAGCTTCTGGCCCATATGCACCGGCACCTGCCGCCGCACGTCCTTCGGAATAACCACCTGGAACTTTGAGGACACGGTCACCTGCGTCATCGCATCGCCCTCCTATGTCTTACGTATGATCCTATCGATCATAATAATATCTTACATCTTGCTCGGCTGTCAACCGTCGTCACGCCTCCGACGCTTGCCGCAAGCATATCGGTGAGCCTTCTATCCGCTAAAAAGCAGAACCCCGTTCGGCCTGAGGCCGAACGGGGTCTGCGATCGCGACCCTCAGTCGCAGATCAGGTGACAACGGCCAGGATGTCGTCTTCGTTGAGGAAGACGTACTCCTTGTCGTCAACTTTGATCTCCGAGCCTGAGTACTTGCCGAAGATGATCCGGTCGCCCGCCTTGACGGCCAAGGGGATGACCTTGCCATTCTTCAAGGTCCGTCCGGATCCCACGGCGATCACCTTTCCCTCTTGGGGCTTCTCCTGCGCGGCGTCGGGCAGGTAGAGCCCCCCTTTGCTCTTCTCCGCCGATCCGAGCCGCTGGACAATCACGCGGTCCCCGATCGGCTTTAACTTCAAGGCGCTCGATGTCGCTGTTGCAGTAGCCATTGTGCTGGTCCTTTCACTGGTCACTGATCACTGGCCACTGGTTAATACATCCCTTCGCCGCCGAACCCGCCCCCTCCCCCATGCCCTCCTCCTGCGGGGAGCTTCTCCTTCTCTTTCTCCGGCAGGTCGGTGATGAGCGCTTCGGTGGTGATCAACAACCCGGCAATGCTGGCCGCGTTCTGGAGCGCGGTGCGGACCACCTTGGTCGGATCGATGATCCCCGCGGCGACCATGTCGGTGTACTCCAGCTTATCGGCGTCGAAGCCCACGTTGGTCTTCTCCTCCTTGATCCGCTGGACGATCACCGACCCTTCCTGACCCGCGTTGCCGGCGATCTGCCGAGCGGGCTCTTCGAGCGCCCGGCGCACGATCTCCACGCCGATCTGCTCATCCCCTCCGAGCTTCAGCTTCTCCAGCACGGAGAGGCACCGGATCAGCGCCACGCCGCCACCCGGGACGATGCCCTCTTCACGGGCCGCTTTGGTCGCGTGGAGCGCATCTTCCACCCGGGCCTTCTTCTCTTTCATCTCGGTCTCGGTCGCCGCGCCCACGTTGATCTGCGCGACCCCGCCTGAGAGCTTAGCGAGGCGCTCTTGGAGCTTCTCCTTGTCGTAGTCCGAGTCGGTGTCCTCGATCTGCTTCTTGATCTGCGCGATCCGCCCGTGGAGCGCCGAGGTCTTCCCTGCGCCCTCGATGATCGTCGTGTTCTCCTTGTCGATCTTCACCCGCTTGGCCCGGCCCAGATCCTCGAGCTGGATGTTCTCCAACTTGATGCCGAGATCCTCGGTGATCGCGCGGCCGCCGGTCAGGATGGCGATATCCTCCAGCATCGCCTTGCGCCGGTCCCCGTAGCCCGGGGCCTTCACGGCCGAGCAGTGGAGCGTTCCGCGGAGCTTGTTCACCACGAGGGTCGCCAGCGCCTCCCCCTCCACGTCCTCGGCCACTAAGATGATCGGCCGACCCGCCTTGGCCACCTTCTCCAGCAACGGCAGGAGGTCC
The DNA here is from genome assembly GCA_030697665.1 of Candidatus Omnitrophota bacterium. Taxonomy (GTDB): domain Bacteria; phylum Omnitrophota; class Gorgyraeia; order Aquiviventales; family Aquiviventaceae; genus JAUYPJ01. The sequence goes on along the minus strand of JAUYPJ010000073.1, from coordinate 28,650 downwards.
TTCATCGCCGAGATCTTCTTCTCGAAGATCAGGAGGTACGGCTCATCGAGCACGCACTCCATGCGCTCGGCGTCGGTCACAAAGTAGGGGGAAAGGTAGCCCTGGTCAAACTGCATCCCTTCCACCAAGTCGAGGGTGGTCGCCATGCTCTTGGACTCTTCCACGGTGATCACCCCGTCCTTGCCGACCTTCTCCATCGCATCGGCGATCTTCTCGCCGATCTCGCGGTCGTAGTTGGCGGCGACGGTCGCCACCTGCTCGATCTCTTTCTTGTCCTTCACCGTTTTCGACAGCCGCTTCAATTGTTCCGTGACTTCCTCCACCGCTTTCTCGATGCCGCGCCTGAGCCCCATGGGGTTGGCGCCTGCCGTCACGTTCTTCAGCCCCTCACGGAAAATCGCCTCCGCCAGCACCGTCGCCGTCGTGGTGCCGTCCCCGGCGTTGTCGGAGGTCTTCTCGGCGACTTCCTTCACGAGCTGGGCGCCCAAATTCTCGTACGGGTCTTCCAGGTCGATCTCCTTGGCCACCGTCACCCCGTCTTTCGTGATGGTCGGCGAGCCGAACTTCTTCTCAAGGACCACGTTGCGGCCCTTCGGCCCCAGCGTCACCTTGACCGCCTCGGCCAACTGCCTGACCCCATGGTACATCCGCCGGCGAGCATCCTCATTAAACAGCAACTGCTTGGCCATCGCCTTACACCCTCCTTGTCTCTTGGTACGCCATGCTCAATGGACCACTGCAAGGACGTCTTCCTCCCGGAGGATGAGGTAGTCCTCGCCCTCCAAGGAGATCTCGGTCCCTGCATACTTCCCATATAACACACGGTCGCCGTTCCTGACCTCAAGGGCCTTCACCACCCCATCGTCAAGAAGGCGACCTGTACCTACCGCTACGACTTTTCCTTCTTGCGGCTTTTCTTTTGCCGTATCAGGAACGACCAACCCGCTCTTGGTCGTTTCCTCTGGATCCAACGGCCTGATCACGATCCGATCGCCTAGCGGCTTCAACGCCATCCCATCCCCTCCCGTTTAGCAATAAGATATACCGAGTGCTAACTTTTGTACCATCATAGCCTCCTAGCTGGACATTTCAAGGTCTAAAAACAGTGTTTTTAGTCTCTTAACAGATATTTATCTTATCATATCGAATCTATACTAGTCATATCTCATTATTTCAAAAGTGCGGAATTATCGCTTTGCCAAATCACCAATCCCGCAAGAGGTCGTACAGCTAGGACTTGCGCTAACCCACACCCTGCCAAGGCGTAGGGAGGGGTTATTTGACTGATGAAGGTTGGGTGGATTGAGGTGTTGAGACTGGTGTGGCCTGGTCTAGTGGGGGTGGCGTGGGTGATCGTTTGTGTTCTTGCGGCCCTAAGGAGGCACGCCATCGCTCGAAAAGCGGACAGAAAAACCATCCGACGATAACACCGAGAAATCCAATGATCCAATTATTCACGGATGCAGCATGTTGGGCAAGTTGAGCTTCCTTACTAGCCAGTTCAGCTTCCCGTTGCGTCAACGCCAATCCATTCTTGAGGGTAGCCAGTTGGGATTCGAGATCGGCTACACGCTGTGTGGCCTGTTCAGTAGAAAGGCTGTTCTGAGCAAGTTTGGTTTTGAGTTCTCGCAATTGAGTTTCATATCGGACGACAATGCCCGTTGTGACATCGGCTGCTGAGGAGAGGACTTTATGGGTCAATATTTGTCCATCTGTCCACGTTGGAGGAGAATCTTCGGACTCCGCAAATAGAGGTTGTATGATCGCAAACATGAGGACGCCAACAAGAGAAAAAAGTCGAATCATGACTTTTGCTTCCTCTGCTTCTTCGGCGCGACAAACGGAATGGACATGGCCTTTTTCAAGGCTTCTTCATGATCGTTTTTTGGGAAGGCCAGGAAGCCCGAGACGGGCAAGGCCTTCGAGGACCAGGTGGGGCCTCAGATGGTCAATCGTCTTGGCATGCCGAGCGATGAGCGCGCTGGCGCCCCCCGTGGCCACGACGGTCGCCCCTGGAACGTAGCGGCGCTTGAGCTGGTCCACCAAGCCGTCGCAGAGCGCCGCGCAGCCGTAGACGAGGCCCGCGCGGATGCTGTTGGCGGTGTCGCGCCCCAGCAGCTCCGGAGGCTCCCGCAACTCCACTTTCGGCAGCAGCGCCGTTCTGGCCGCCAGCGCGTCCAGAGAAAGCTCAAGGCCCGGCGCAATGAGACCGCCGAGATATTCGCCCTGTTGCGTCACGACATCGATGGTGATGGCGGTCCCAAAGTCCGCCACGATGCAATCCCCGCCTCGTCCCCCCCGCCCCTTGCCCCTTGCCCCCCCGGTCCGCCTTTCACGACCGCCGGGGCGGGCCCGCCCCTTCCCAAACTCCTGCCACGCCGCGTAGGCGCCGACCAGCCGGTCTTGCCCAACCTGCTCCGGGTAGGTGTAGCGGTTGGTGAGGGGGACCTGGAGGTCCTGCCCCACGATCCGTAGGGGGACGGTGTGCAGCGACCGGAGGGCCTGGATGAGCACCGAGGACATGCGCGGAACCACGCTACAGAGCATGATCTGCCTGGCGCGCTTCAGGTGCAACCGGCGGGTGTTGGCAAGCGCCTTCAGTTGCAGCGTGATTTCATCCGGTGTCCGGTTGGACTGGGTCGCGATCGCAAAGTGCGACCGCAGGCGCCCCCGCTCGAACACCCCGAAGCTGGTCGTCGTGTTCCCGATGTCAACCGCCAGAATCATGTTCGCTGCTCCACCATGTCCATGGCCCAGATGCGACGCTGGGTCCGATAGACCACGACCACTAGATCAACTGTAACCGGATGAGCTTTTGGGCGAGCCGATACACGTCGTGTCGGTCGCCTTCTTTGCGAAGGCCGACTGCCACGACCATGACAAGTATTTTGCGGCGTTCTACTCGATAGAGAATCCGGTAGCGCTGGCCGACCGCGCGCAGACTCCGGAATCCTGCCAGTTCCCCTCTGAGCGGCTTACCTTGCTGTTTCGGGTTGTGGGCAAGGCCGTCAATGCGATCCCGGATCTGCTCCCGAATCCTCCGATCGGAAATCGCCTCGAGCAGACTCAAGGCGGTGGGGGTGACGACAATCCGGTAGGTCACAGACCGAGCTTCCGTTTGGCGCGTTCCCACGGAATGACCTTGCCCTGTTGGACTTCTTTGATCCCCTGTCTCAGCGAGGCCATCAACTCCTCGTCCGCCATGATGTCCAGCGTTTCCACGAGGGCTTCATACTCCTCCCATGGCAGGATAGCCAGCACGGGCTTCCCCCGGCGCGTGACGGTCACAGTCTCGTGGGTGCGGTGGAGCTGATCTGGTAGAGACGTCAGCTCATCCCGCGCTTCCGTAATCGGCAGATCTTTCATCGCTCCCTCCTTTTCTGTACATCAAATTGTACATGAATTTGTACAGGATATCAACCCGCTACTCGCCTCGCTCTGTGCTCGCCAACCTTCGCACTGCGCGGTAGCGGAAACAATGCGCGCAGCATCAGCGCATCGCCGCCCGGCCACTCGCACGATCTGCGTTCTCTCACGCGATTCCCCACGGATTGTCAATGGCGAGTAACCACGTCCCATCGGCCTGTCGCCGAAGCACGTCTGAGGAGGTGCCGCCCATCTGAACGGGCTTGCCATCCGGCGCAGTGCCTTGGAGCTTCCATGTGGAGGAGAACTGCGCCACGTCGCCGGCCTGAATCGCCCGATGGGTTTCTCCGGTGAGCGTCGCTCTCAGCGCGATGAACCCTTCGAGGGCCGCTCGGATCGCCGCACGTCCACGGGCCGGCTTTCCCGGTTCCGCCATCAGCACGGCGTCTGACTCGTAGAGGGCAAGCGCCGATTCGACATCTTGCCGGTTGATCGCTGCTATCAACTGAGCCACGGTGTCTGCCGGCGTCCGTCCTGCCATCGGGGTCCTTTACTGCGCGCGGGTGTAACGGATCTCCATGGATTTGAACTCGCGGCCCTCCGGCGTGCGGGAGTAGCTCTCAGAGGTGGTGTGGTCCGGGTCCACGACCGTCCACGCCGTGCGGTACCACCGGTGCGTTTCTCCGGTGACCGGGCAGCTGAAGTCGCCCTCATCGGTGAGCGTCTTGGCCGCGGCGTCGAACTGGCCGGTGCCCCGCATCATGCCCGTCATCATCGTGTCGAACCAAACCGTCTGATACTCCTTGCGCAGGTTGTCATACCCAGTGAAGCCCAGGCCCTCAAAGGGCGGTTGGCCTTCCTCCATTGCCTCGCCGCGGATTGCCTGTTGGAGGAAGCGGCCGCCGAAAATCAGCGTGTTGACGGCGGTGCCGCTCATGGACTCGGCCGGGCCCTCCGGCGACATCCACCACTGCGCCGTGTAGCTCCAGGCGCCGACGAGCGGCTCAAGCGCCTGGTGGCCTCCGCTGGGGCTGCCGAGCCGCCGCATCGCCTCCATCGCCGCCTGCTGCTCCGGGTCCATCTCCGGTTTGGCGGCCTCCTCGGCTGCGCGCGCCGCCCCGCCCAGCGCCAAGACCCCTGCCACCATCACCACTGACCAACCAGTGGCCCGCATGTGATTCCTCCTTGTTCCTTCACTCATACCACGATGACGTCCCTGTTGTTAAAGCAGATTGAGGAATTGCTCTCGGGTGAGCTCAATGTCATGCCGGATCCGCTGAAACCCTAGACGTTCAAGGACCCGGACGAGCTCGGTAGGTTTGAGGACGGGAAGTTTGCTCACGCAGGGACGCTGACTTGCTGAACACCAATAAATTGCAGGGGTTTGGCGTCTTTCCCTTCAACTTCGAGACATAGCTCGATGGCCTCCCGCGCGCGCTTCAGGAGCTCAGGAATCGTTCTGGCGTGCGTGTGGCATCCCTGCAAATCGGGCACCTTGGCGATGTAGATGCCAGTCTCGTCCTGCTCAATCAGCACGGTATAGGTCTGTTGACGCATTGTACTCACCTGACCATAAGTCTATCCTGCCTGGGCGCAAGCGTCAACCGTTGCTCAGGAGCTGCGGGAGCTGCTGGACGAACGCCGAGCGGGGCAGCACCGTCGTGCAGCCGGCCTCGAGCGCCTGCGTCTTGAGGTCTTGCTGGACGTGCGAGCAGTAGCCGATCATCGGCACGTCTGGATAGGCCTGGCGGAGATCGCGGATCATCGCCAGTGGATCGCCGCGGGACAGATTCAAATCAATGAGCACGCGGCTCCACCCCTGCCCCGACCGCAGGGCCGACTCAGCATCCGCGGCGATGGTGAGCGGAGTCCCCAGGTGCGCGGCCGCCGCCTCGAGCTTCACCCGAAAGATCAAATCATCCACAATCGCGAGAATCATCATAACCCCGGATAGGCAACAGTCTTTAGCCCGGCCCCGGTTTTCCATATCTCAAGTTTTACCCCTGGCTCAACCGCTGTAGTCACAGGGACCTTAATGGCCTCAAGGGACATGATGCAGGAATCCTGGCCAGGGGCCTCCCGAAAGATGGTTTCATTGAGTGCATCAAGTAAGCGTTTCAGCATATTATCAAGGTCTGGCCCATATGGGAAATTGACCGGGAATTTATCCGCTGGAAGGAAGAAGGTTGCACGCATACGGCAAGCAGCACGGATGAGGGGAGCGTTTTTAGTTTGTCGCTTTATTGCTTCCGACCAACGCTCAAGACCGCTAACGTTGCCGAGAGTCTTGTTTTGAGCATAAGGGGTCCCGATTATCAACAGCCTAATTGGGGAGGTAGGCTTCCTTCTCTTTCGTCTCATAAAAATCTGAGGTGTCGCTTCTGGCACCGCACTAACTACTTTGGCTTATTTTCAGCCTGGCTCTGCCAGTAACGCCTCCCGCTTTTCCCGCTTTTTTCCGGTGATGGTGAGCGGAGTCCGAAGGTGCGCGGCCGCCGCCTCGAGCTTCACCCGAAAGATCAAATCATCCACAATCGCGAGAATCATATCCGGTTTTTTCCGCCCCTCGCTTTTCGCAACGCCGTCCCCTGTACCTAGAATTTCCAACTTATTTTGGCCAAACTACCTGTCCAATAAGAGCCACTCCAGGGTAGTTGTGCTCCTCATACTGCAAATCAAGCGTCCGATCTGGAAGATACACAGCTACAATGCTGTCGCCTCCTTCAAATTGGGTAACGAGTTCACGAAAATCAAACGCTGAATCTGTTATGGCAGGAACGACGAAACAAGCCGCCATTCCCATGTTTGCCTTTTCGTTAGGAGGCAGAATGAGTTGGTTCTTGGCCTTGGACAGCGCCTGCTCCACCGCGTCTCTTGAGGTAGAGGGTGAATCTGTTCCTTTGGCCTCAATATGACATCCCATCTCCCCCAGTTTAATCCATAAGTCCCCCTGCCCTTTTGCCTCAGGACGGGTCACTGTAAATTCTTGCAGAGCAACACCCCCTAAGCGCCAAGCGGCCGCTGCAAGAAACCCGATATTCGTTTCTTCCTTCGCATACCAATAAGGGAGATCGCCTCCTCTCTCCCTTACCCAGCCGCACATATCTTGACTTTGTTTTACGTGATTATCCCCTTGACATATGTAGTGTTTTCAGGTAATATCTCCTTAGACAAAGGAGATGACCATGCACAACACGATGACGGTGCAAGACTTCTTTCGGCGGTTTCCCACTGATGACGCTTGCTTGGCGCATTTGATGAGATTCCGCTACGGCGAATCTCTGGAATGCCCTCGCTGCAAGCAAGCCGGCAAGTTTCACCGCATCAAGAAGATTCCCGCCTACGAGTGCCAATGGTGCGGCTATCACATTCACCCGATGGTCGGCACGCCGTTTGAGGATTCCCACACGGCGTTGCAGAAGTGGTTTTATGCGATGTACCTGTTCACCACGTCGCGGCATGGCGTTCCCGCCAAGGAGCTTCAACGGCAGCTTGGCGTCACCTACAAGACGGCGTGGCGCATCGGGCATGAGATCAGGAAGTATATGGCCGAGATCGACGGCGACGACCGGCTGTCCGGTCACGTCGAAGCTGACGAAACGATGATTGGCGGTCGGCGCTCCGGCAAGCGTGGACGCGGAGCGGCTGGCAAGACCATCGTGTTCGGGATGCTTCAGCGCAAGGGCGACATTATGACGCGGGTGGTTCCCGACGCGACGCGGAACACGCTGCACGGCATCATCGAACAGCACGTCGCCAAACAGAGCACGATCAGTACGGATGAACTGACCTCCTACAAGACGCTGGACGCGAAGGGCTACGCGCACGGCACGGTCGAGCATGGAACCAAAGAATATGTGCGCGGCATCCACCATGTCAACTCGGTGGAAGGGTTTTGGAGCCAGATCAAGCGCAGCATCAAGGGTACGCATATTCACGTTTCCAAGCAGCATCTTGCTAAGTATCTTGGAGAGTTTGAGTTCCGGTACAACCTTCGAGCTACCCCTTCTTTGATGTTCGACCGACTTGTGATGGGATTTTAGCCATGCGGTCGAACAGTTTATCGAACCTGGCCGCACTCCCTGTGGACGGGTGCGCTTTGATGAAGCGGTCGAGCTTCTTCTTGCGGCGGGCTTCCTCAAGACTGATGTATTGGCCGAGGGACATGTTGCGCTCGCTCCTTAGTTCGCTCGATCAACTGAGCGATAGATTTCTGTTGAACGGCGATGTGCGAAAATGTGCCGGACTTGTCAGCGAGTGTGCAGGTAAAATGGGCGACCTTATCATTATCAAACCACAAGCTACTCTTGGCGTTCTCGACAATCTCTTGATCTAGTTGTTCCGATTGTGTTGAGGGAGGGCGTCTAGCAAAGACCGGACCCCCATCAGCCAATACCACAAAAGACATATACGTGCGCACGCTGTCCTCATAAGATTCATTCGGAAATGGAGCTACGTACTCGGCAGCGCAGGTGTAAAGGTTGTTTGGGGATCGCGTTTCGCTGTAGAGGGCGATAGCAGCTTCATGCAGAGGAATAAATGGATTCTGTTCAGACATATTGGCTGTATTTTGTGGGGGTTTTTCAGGTTCCTGAACAGGATGCGTCTGCTTACATTTTTTCCATTTAGATACAATACTTCGCAACTGAAAAACCACGCCTACAATAAACATGAGCGAACAAATACCTATGCCAGGGATAAGCAACCAGGAAGGCGGAGTATAGCCTGAAATGTCAGCGAGCCACATCAGACCGTTTCCCCCAACGCCCGTAAGAATGAGCGCCAGATTTGTCTTATTAGATTTTTCCATCTCCCAATTCTACGCCAAAGCTCTACATATTGCAAAGGGATAAACGCGTTGTTTTATGTAGTCGTCCATCGCTGAACACCACTCACTCAACAATCGCTTCCAGGTTTCCGGAAAGGGAACGCGGTCTCCGATTTTGACATAGTCTAGGCGTCCGGCAATTTGCTTGGCAGATTCCGAAAGCATATTATGCTCCCTCCAACAAATGCGTCCGCACTCGCTTAACTTAACCTGTCCCCTCGGTATCCGGTACGGATTTCCCCCGTCTACTCTACCGCATGCGTAACAGTGAACTCAGGTCAGTTTTGATTCGGTCCTTGGCCTTACAGATCGGACAAGCCTTTGCCCACTTCCGATGCGACGCCTTCACATCATTATGTTTGGGCTCATAAAGGTGCATAGCTAGACATTCGGCCTTTCCCAACCGGCCGCGGCTCTTCACGCCCTGGACCTTCAGCGTAATCCCTCGATTAAAGTAGGTAATTATCCCTTGACAACAAGTACCTCATCTGCTATCCTACTTGTACAAACAAGGAGGGTAGCGACATGGAACGGTTTACGATTCGAGACTTCAACGCGCAGTATCCGACGGATGATGCGTGTCTAGAGTCCATTTTCAAGAATCGCTACGGCACCTTACGCCAATGCCCTGGCTGTGAGCACCGCACGACGTTCTACCGTGTGAAGGAGCGCAAATGCTACGCCTGTCAATACTGCGGCTACCAACTGCACCCGCTGGCGGATACGATCTTTCACAAGTCGGACACGTCGCTCAAGAGTTGGTTCTATGCGATCTACCTGTTCGCCAACTCGAAGAATGGCGTGTCGGCCAAAGAGCTTGAGCGGCAGTTGGGCGTGACGTACAAGACAGCATGGCGCATAGCCAAGCAGATTCGTGTCCTGTTCCACTCGCCAGCGCGGAAGCTCTCGCAGACTGTTGAGATGGACGATACCTACATCGGCGGGGTGCGGTCTGGTAAGCGCGGACGGGGAGCCGAAGGTAAAAGCGTGGTGTTGGGAGCCGTTCAGCGCGGAGGGCGTGTCGCCGCCAGCGTGGTGGGCAACTTGTCGGCTGAGACGGTGCGCCCGTTCATTGAGAAGCACATTAAGCCAGGAGCCGCCTTGATGACGGACGAGTTCACGACCTACCACAAGACCCGCAAGGGCTATACGCATCGGGCTATCAATCACTCATCGGGCAAGTACGTGCGCGGAACAGTTCACACCAACACGATTGAAGGCTTTTGGAGCCAGTTGAAGCGGAGCCTTAGCGGGACGTATCACGCCGTCTCTCCGAAGTACCTGCAACAGTACGTGAACGAGTTTGCTTATCGCTATTCAAAGCGCGAGTGGCCGACCTCGCTCTTTTTCCCGATGCTCGCACGGGCTGGGCGGCCTGCTTGATAAGACGGTCAAAGTCCTTTTTTCTCATCCAAAGAATAAACCTCGCATTTAATTTTCGCCAAATATTTCAAGGTAAAACGTCCCAGTCATGTCCCCCCATCCCATGATTGGGAAAGATAAGATGTACTCTATCGGATAGGTTCCAGGTTCGGGGAACTTCAACGCTAACGACTGGATCACACCAGACCCTATTTTTTCTGTCGCTCCAGCTGGCATCGTTGTGTAATAGTGATTCCATTTGCTATCACTCGCACCCGGCGTCCACTTGTAATTAGGGGATGGCTCAATGTGTCCCGGAAGAACCTTTACATCGATCCTCTTTGGAATTTTCAGGTAAAGGGTTGCGTTAGGGGTAATAAAACCAAAAATCTGATGAACCAAGAACGGGGTCAGTCGGGGCCATTGTGTTGGGTCCTCAGGAAGATTTGGATTGTACGGTTTCTGTAATACATCCCGCCGCCCTTCTCTCCTCCAAAACACAATTTGCGCATCATTTGTGCCCTGCCATTCCCCTCCATAACGTTCAGTGAGAAAAATGTGCTTCTTGAGACCTTCCATGGAAATCGTATGCGCTTGCTTGTATCGTTCAAATTTCTGTTGGAGGGCGCGGGTCTCATTTTTGGCATCATGGAAAGCCATGTAGTTGGCGATGAAGAAACCAGCCAAAAGCACTGTAATTGCCACCCAACGTTTTTCCATCAGCGGCTTTCCATCAAGCCACCGTTTAAACGGAGGGTGGAGCCACCCGATGAAAGAAAGGAATCGCGGAATTGCGGCAAGCACAACCCACAGCCAATAATGCCAAATGACGAGGGTTGTGTAGTCCCAGAGGTCGCGCATGTTAGGGAATGATCCCGCTTGAACTCACGCGAACATTCTACCGCTAATTTACTTGGTGTAAAGGGATACTTGCCTTTTTGATTAGCGTAACAACGCCACTTCCCCAGCTTCAAATGACCTCATGACGCCGGATTCCAGGCGCACGAGCAGGCGGCCCTGTTCGTCCACGTCCGACGCCTGGCCTTCCACCTGGGAAGAGTTGGTGGTGAGCCTCACGAGTGCGCCGAGAGTGAGCCAAGGTCGCAGGGCCTCGCGGATGGGGGCGAAGCCCTTGGCCGTCCAGCTATCGTACCATCCGTCGAACTTGCGGCACAGCGCAACGGTCAGCGCCACGGGATCTAGCGGATAGCGTTTAGCGTATAGCGTATAGGAAGAACCCAGTGCTTCGCGGAGAGAGGTGGAGCCTTCCGGTAACTCTCGCGGATCCGTCGAAACGTTGATCCCCACCCCTACAACAATGTAGTTCTGTACGCTATCCGCTATACGCTGTACGCTAGCTTCTATGAGGATGCCGGCGACCTTGCGCCCGTTGAGCAAGAGGTCATTCGGCCAGCGGATGGATGGCGAGAGCGTGGTCAGCTCACGAATGGCTTCCGCGGCTGACAAACCCGCAACTAACGAAAGCTGAGGGATATCCTGGAGGGAGCGAGTCGGCCTTCCCTCCGCCTTCGGCTGCGGGACTCCCTCGCCCACCCCCCCTGTCGGCGGGGTGCCCGGGCTCGGTCGGAGGATCAGCGAGAAGTAGGCGCCGCCTTCCGGGGACTCCCACACCCGCCCCAGACGGCCTCGGCCATGGTCCTGGCGCGCGGCCCACACCAGCGTGCCCTCCGGCGCGCCCTGCTCCGCCAGCGCCTTGGCGACGTCCATCGTCGAGCCCACGCGCTGGAAGCCGTAGAGCGGGCGTCCCAGGCGGGTGCCGGCCAGCGCCGCAGCCAGGCGCCGTTCAAGCGCGGAATCGCGTGGGGCGTCTGCGACGAGGTTCTTCGCTGACATGGTACTTCTCCTTGAGCGTCCGGATGTCATCCCGAAGCACCGCGGCCCGTTCAAAATCCAGCTCCTGGGCGCAGCGCATCATGTCGGCTTCGAGATCGGCGAGCGTCTGTCGAACGGCGTGCTCTTCAAGACTCTGCCCCGACTGCTCAACGACGAACGTCTCGGCCTGCCGCGCCACTTCGATGCTCTCCCGGATCGCCTTGGTGATGGAGGTCGGGGTGATGTGGTGGCGCTGGTTGTACTCAAGCTGCTTGACCTGCCGCCGGCTGGTCTCGTCGATCAACTGCCGCATCGCGCCCGTCACATGGTCGGCGTACAGGATGACCTCGCCGTTGACGTGTCGGGCCGCGCGACCCGCCACCTGGATGAGCGAGGTGGCCGACCGCAGGAACCCTTCCTTATCGGCATCGAGCACAGCCACCAGCGACACCTCCGGCAGGTCGAGTCCCTCCCGGAGGAGGTTGATCCCCACCAGGCAATCGAACGCCCCCAGGCGCAGGTCGCGCAGGATCTCCACCCGCTCGATCGCCTCGATCTCGGAGTGCAGGTATCTCACGCGCAACTGCGCCTCCTGCAGATAGCGGGTGAGATCCTCGGCCAGCCGCTTCGTCAACGTGGTGACCAGCACGCGTTCCTTGCGTGCTGCGCGCGCCGCAACCTGCTCGATGAGATCGTCGATCTGTCCGCGGGTGGGTTTGATGGTGATGGGCGGATCGACGAGGCCGGTGGGCCGAAGGAGCTGCTCGACCACCTCCCCCCGGCAGCGCTTGAGCTCATAGGGTCCCGGCGTGGCGGAAATGAAGATCGCCTGGCGGATGAGCGACTCGAACTCCTCGAAGGTCTGCGGGCGGTTGTCAAGAGCCGACGGCAACCGGAACCCGTACGCCACGAGCGTCTCCTTGCGGGCCCGGTCGCCCTCGTACATCCCCCGGATCTGCGGGATGGTGACGTGCGACTCATCCACCACCAGCAGGGAGTCGTCGGGGAAATAGTCGATGAGGCAGCGCGGACGGGACCCCGGGGCTCGCCCGGAGAGGTGCCGCGAGTAGTTCTCCACCCCGTGGCAATACCCCAACTGGTTTAACATCTCCAGGTCGTAGGTGGTCCGCGCCTCAAGCCGCTGGGCCTCCAGCAGTTTGCCCTGGGTCTGGAAATCGCGCACGCACGCGGTCAGCTCCCGCTGGATGACCTCGCAGGCGGCGGCGATCTGGTCTTTGTCGGTGACAAAGTGCTTCGCCGGATAGATGGCGATCTGGTCGAGCTCCGAGCGGAGATCCCCGGTCAATGGGTCGATCTCCCTGATTCGCGCGATGCGGCCGGCCTCCAGCTCCACGCGATAGGCGGTCTGCCGGTAGGCCGGGAAGATATCGATGACGTCCCCGCGGGCGCGGAAGGTCCCCCGCCTGAAGTCCACGTCGTTGCGCTCATAGTGGATGCCCACCAGCCACGACAACAGCTCCTCGCGGCGGGCCGGCTTGGCGCGCGCCAGCCACACCATCTGCTCTTTGTATTCCTCCGGATCGCCGAGGTTGTAGATGCAGGAAACGCTTGCGACGATCAGGCAATCGCGACGGCTCAGGAGCGAGCTGGTCGCTGAGAGCCGGAGCCGGTCGAGATCGTCGTTGATGGAGGCGTCCTTCTCGATGTAGGTGTCGGTCTGCGGGACGTACGCTTCAGGCTGGTAGTAATCATAGTAGCTGACGAAATACTCGACGGCGTTGTGGGGAAAGAGGCTTTTGAACTCGCTGTAGAGCTGCGCGGCCAGCGTCTTGTTGTGGCTGATGACCAGCGTCGGCTTGTTGACATTGGCGATCACATGGCCGACGCTGAACGTCTTGCCCGATCCGGTCACCCCAAGCAGCGTCTGGTACTTCTTTCCCTCTAGGACGCCTTTGGTGAGCGCGTCAATCGCCTCCGGCTGGTCCCCCTTAGGGGTGAGATCGGTCACTAGCTCAAATCGATCCATATGAGTGATGGTTGACGACCGAGCCCGGGTACCCCCGCGGCTTCGTTTGGCCCCCAGAAATCGCGCAGCGATTTCGGGGACTCAGTCCCGGACATGCTCCGCATGTCACGGGGCGAAGCCAAACGAGCGGGGGTGGGCGACGGGAGTGCCGTGAGCCGCAGGCGAACGGCGCTCCTTTTGGCACGAGGTCTGTGCTGAGTGTAAATTGATCCATCACTGAGCGATCATCCCACCCCCTGCGCTTCACGGCGGCCTCTCGCAGGTCCTGCTGCAGCCCGCCGTGGCCGCCGTCGGAGCCCCACCGATGTGTGCTGCTCGCCGACGGCGGGGCTTACCCGACGGCAAGCCAGCGTAGGGGGTGGGATCAAGGAATCCCCAGGGCAAACTTCAAGGCGGCATCGACAGCGTCGATCTTCTCCGGCGACAGGCGGGTGATGAACTGCTCCAGCCGCGACGTATGAACGGTCAACACGTCGTCGAGATTGACGACACACCGCTTCGCTAAGCCTTCCTTAGGAGTGAGCAGAACTTCGGTGTGAATGTGCCTGATGGTTGTCGTCACGAGCGCCACGGTCACGGACGCCCGGATATGATAGGCTTCATCGCGGGACAGCAAGACGACTGGCCGGCGCCCCATCGGCTCTCGAAGTGACGCCAACCACACCTCACCACGCTTCATGCCTGAGCGCCTCAGCCGCCGCCCGTTCCATCGCGTCGACCTCTTGAGGCGACTGCGGATGGCGACGATAGCCGTCGATATACTGACGGATCGCTCGTTCCTCTTCAAACGACTTCAGCCACTGGTGAATGGCCTCACGCACCATGGCGCTGCGCGACACGCGCAGTGCGCGTCGCCGTTTCTCCGCTAACCGGAACTGCTCCCTCGGCAAGCTCACGGCCACCTTCACCGTCGTTTGCATCGGTTCCCCCTTCCTCGTTGGTATGCATAAAATCCTACCAAAGTATAACTTGAATTTCCCATCCCGTCAAGGCGCTGAGGTGATACTGGGGGGTCAGTCTAGGTGAAGCGCGACGTCGAGCGAAGGGGCGGAATGCGTGAGGCGGCCGATGGAAATTCGCTCGACGCCCGTTGCGGCGATGGCCCGGACGTTGGCAAGCGTCACGCCGCCGGACACCTCCAACAGCGTGAAGCGTGAAGCGTGAAGCGCATCTCGCAACCGAACCGCCAGACGGATAGATCTCAGAGGCCAGTTATCGAGCAGAATAGCATGCGGCTTTTCGGCAAGCGCGGCTTTGAATTCCTTAAGATTGACGACCTCGATTTCCACAAATTTTCCAGGGTGACGTTGTTTCGCCTGTCGGATGGTGCGCTGAATGAGTAACGCTCTTCTTTCGTTGCGCTTCACGAGATACGCTTCACGAGCTACGGCCTGCACGTGGTTGGTCTTAATGAGGATATCATCCTGCAGATCCATGCGATGGTTCTGTCCGCCTCCCACGCGCACGGCGTATTTTTCCAGCCGCCGCAGCCCAGGCAGCGTTTTCCTCGTGTCCAGGATCGTGACGTTGAACGGCCTCACGCGCCGGACAAACTGGGAGGTCAGGGTCGCGATGCCGGAGAGATGCCCCAGGAGATTCAGGGCCGTCCGCTCCGCCGCGAAGAGTGAACGGGCACTCCCCTCAACCGTCAGCACGGCCTGCCCGCGCTTGAGAACGCTGCCGTCTTTCTTCAAAGCGCGCACTGAAAGGTTGTTGTCCTGCAGCGTGAAGACGCGCGCAACCACATCGATGCCAGCGAGCATTCCCGACTCCTGAGCAACGATGGCAGCCTTGATGCGGCTTTTCTGAGGGATCACCGAACGCGAGGTGATGTCATTGCGCGCAGCATCCTCGGCGAGGGCCATCTTGAGCAAGGCGTCACACTCCCGAGGCCGGACCCCCACCGGGTCCGGCACTTCGCTCGGCCCTGATGGCCTTCGCTGCGGATTCATCGATGGCGCGCCGGTTACAGGGATTGGAAGATGGCAAGGTAATCCGAATACTTCTTGAGGGTTTCCTGAGTTTGGCTCAGCTGCTTCCTCGATTGCTCAATCACTTCAGCCGGCGCCTTCTCAGTAAACCGCTTGTCCTTCAGGCGCGCGGTGGCGCGCTCGACATACCCGTTGAGCTCATGGACCTTCTGCTGCAGCCGCTTGGTCTCTTTCTGAACGTCGATCAACCCGCCGAGCGGAATGACCACCTCCACACCATCAACGATTGTGGCGATCGCGTCTTTCTGTCTTTTAAAGACTTCCAACACCCCAACTGTACTCACCTGTGCCAGGGCTTGCAGTAAGGTCTTATGGTCGTCGAAGAAGCGACGGGTGGCCGCGTCTTTGCTGATCAGTAAAACAACCGGTGTTTTGCGGTCATTGGGCACGTTCAGCTCGGCGCGGGTTGTGCGAATGGAAGTCACCACCGTCTTAAAGCGCCCAAACTGATGCTCGGCCTTGGGATTCATCAGTCGCTTGTCCGGTTTCGGCCACGGAGACACCATGACGGAAGCCGGGCTTGCCGCGGGTTTCAGCTGCTGCCACAGCTCTTCGGTAACAAAGGGCATAAACGGATGCAGCAGGCGCACCGAAACTTCCAGCACGTGGGACAGCACGCCGCGCGCGTGCTCTTTCTGCGACGCCTCGGCATATTTCGAGATTTCAATGTACCAGTCGCACACATCGTGCCAGAGGAATTCGTAGAGCGCCTTGGCGGCGTCGTTGAACCGAAAGCGCTCCAGCGAATTCGTCACCGTGCTGATCGCCCGCTGGAGCCGCGAGAGAATCCACCGGTCCGCCACCGTGAGGTGTGAGGTGTGAGGTGTGAGGTGTGAGTCCGGGTGTTCCCCTCTCACCTCTAACCTCTCACCTCTCACCTGCGAAAGGACAAACCGGGTCGCGTTCCAGAGTTTGTTGGCGAAGTTCCTTCCCACGGCGAACCGCTCTTCGCTGAGGAACACGTCCTGGCCGATGGCGGTGGCCGTCACCAGCGTATAGCGGAGCGCATCGGTGCCGTATCGGCCGATGATCTCCAGCGGGTCGATGATGTTGCCAAGCGACTTGGACATCTTCTTGCCGGTGAGGTCCCGCACGGTCCCGTGGATGTACACCTGGGTAAACGGCGGTTTCTTCATGCAGAAGTAGCCTGCCATGATCATCCGCGCGACCCAGAAGAAGATGATCTCCTGGGCTGTGACTAACGTGGAGGTGGGGTAAAAATAGTCCAGGTCCTTCGTCTTCTTGGGCCAGCCGAGCGTCGAAAACGGCCACAGCCATGAGGAGAACCACGTGTCCAGCACGTCCTCGTCCTGCTTCAGCTCGGCTGAGCCGCACGCGGGACACTGCTCCGGCCTCGTTTTCGAGACGATAACGCCCTGTTTGTCCATAGTCGATAGTCGATAGTCGATAGTTTTTTTGCTATGGACTATGGACTGTGGACTATGGACTGCTCCCTGTCTCACGCAAGCTTGACAGTAGTAGACAGGGAGCCGATGGCCCCACCAGATCTGGCGGCTAATGCACCAATCCTCAATGTTCGCCATCCAGTTGAGGTAGACCTTGGTCCAACGCGAAGGGACGAACGTGATCGTGCCATCGTTCACCGCCTTGATGGCCGGCTTCGCGAGCGGCTTCATCTTGACGAACCACTGGAGGCTCAACCGAGGCTCGATAGCCGTGTGGCAGCGGTAGCAGTGGCTGACGTTGTGCAAGTGCTCGTCAATCCGGCCCAGGTGCCCCTGCTGCTCCAGATCCACGATGAGCTTGCTGCGGCAGTCCAATCGATCCAACCCCTCATAGGGCGCCGGCACGTTGGTCATGCGCGCGTCATCGGTCATGACGTTGAGGAACTCCAGGTGGTGTTTCTTCCCGAGCTGGAAGTCAACCGGGTCATGGGCTGGCGTGACTTTGACCGCGCCGGTGCCGAACTCCTTATCGACCAGCTCATCGGCGATGATCGGCAGCCGACGATTGACGATCGGCAGGATCGCATGCCGCCCGATCAACTGCTTGTAGCGCGTATCCTTCGGATGCACCGCGATGGCGGTATCACCCAGCATCGTCTCGGGCCGCGTCGTGGCCACCTCAATGAAGGCAGGTGAAGGGTGGAGGGTGGAGGGTGGAGGGGCCTTCCCTTGACCCTTGACCCTTGACCCTTGACCGCCTTCGAGGGGATAGCGGATGTGATAGAGCTTGCCGTGGGTTTCTTTCCTGGGGGCCTCCTCATCCGAGAGCGCCGTCTGGCAGCGGGGACACCAGTTGATGATGTAATTGCCACGATAGATGAGGTCCTGCTCGTAAAGCCGCACGAACACCTCGGCCACCGCCTCGGAGAGGCCTTCGTCCATCGTGAAGCGGGTGCGCCGCCAGTCGCATGACGCGCCCAGCCGCCGCAGTTGCCGGATGATCGTGTTGCCGGACTGTTCCTTCCATTGCCATACCTGCTGCACGAACGCCTCGCGCCCAAGGTCCTGGCGGCGCTTCCCCTCCTTGGCCAGCGCCTTCTCGACGACATTCTGCGTGGCGATCCCCGCGTGGTCGGTGCCGGGGATCCAGAGGGCATTGGCGCCCTGCATCCGCCGCATCCGGATCACGATGTCCTGGATGGTGGCGTTGAGCGCATGGCCCATGTGGAGGATGCCGGTGACGTTGGGTGGCGGGATGACGATCGTGTACGGGGTCTTGGAGCGATCCGGCTCGGCGTGGAAAAGCCCGCGCGACTCCCACTGGGCGTAGAGCCGCTCCTCGACGTCAGCCGGGTTGTAGCGAGGAGGAAGCTCGGTCATCGACTACGTCCCGTCTCGCTCATCATAGCCAAGCAGCCATTTCCAGAGCGGGACGAACCTGATGCGTTGTTCCTTGAATGTCTCCTCCGCCTCGTAGTCCTCTGTGATGACGAGGGCGCTGCCGGCCTTCAGCTCCCCCATCGCCTTCACCAGGCTGCGCGTTTCCCGCTCCTTCGTGGACGCCTCCTCAACATGCCAGCACACCTGGATGAGCTCCCTGACCTGCGTTCCGTGCTTCAACACGAAATCGACTTCTCTGTGGTGGACATCCTTCCAGTAGTATACCTCGAGCTCCGGCTCGAACGCTTGTCGTCGTTTGAGCTGGAGAAACACCACGTTCTCGGCAAGCCTGCCCGCGTTCTCTGAAAATCGGAAGCCGACCACGTTACTCAAGCCCGTGTCAATGGAGTAGACCTTTCGCGGGCTTTTCTCTTGTTCTTTGACTTTGAAGGAAAAGCGCCTGAGAAAGAACACCAGGTAGACCTGCTCCAGGTAGCCTGAGAATTTCTCCACGGTGAGCGCCGAAAGCTTCAGAGACCTGGCGATGGCGTTGAAGGTGCTCAAGGTCGCGACGTTGCTCAGATAGTACTTGATCAACGCTTTCAACTCCTGCGGCTTGCGAATCCGAAAGCGCCGCAGCAGGTCTTTCGTCACCAGATCCTCGAAGTAATTCAAGAGGAGCGCCTTCTTCTGCTCCGACAGGCTGACCTCGGGAAAGGCGCCGTGCTCCAGGTACTTGCGCAGCAGCCCTTGGATGGCGACGCGCTGGTTCAGCATGTCCAAGCGATCCTTGAGGGTGATGCCGCTGAACTCCAGGAACTCCCCGAAGGACAATAGCAACACCGTGACATCGAGATGCCGGCCGGTCAGCAGCGTGCCCAGCTCGCGGCTCAGCAGCTTGGCGTTCGAGCCCGACACCACGAGCCGGGCTTTCTTCAGCTCGTGCATGTACCGCACCCATCGCTCCCACCCCTCGACCTCCTGCACTTCGTCGAGGAATAGATAGACCTGGCCTTTGGGCGTGAGGAATTCTAGATAGGTTTCATACAGCCGTTCAAGCCACTTCGTGTTCAGCTCCGGAAACCGAGGATCTTCGAAATTCACGATGAGGACGTTTTCCTTGCCCACACCATGCTGAGTCAGAGCCTGAGCCGCCTGCCGCATGATAAACGATTTGCCGGCCCGCCTGGGGCCCGTGATGGTGAGCACCTGGTTCGTCTCAAGGAACTGTTTGATTCTGGCCAGATACGCATGCCTGGGAATGCCTGTCTCAAGATCTTTGCGCCAGAAGTTCCAGTCTTGTAGAATACCAATAAGCTCGTCTTTGCTCATTATGCACAGTATAGTAAGGATAATTTATACATTGTACTCATTAGAAGGCTAGCATATGGACATATTCAGGTCAAGAGGGTCAGAAGGGAGCGACGGAGCGGTCACATCACGAACAGCGGAGTAGCCGCCGCAGCGCTTCGCGCACATGGGTGATGGCGCGAACGGAACGCTTGGCTTCGGTGCGGGTGGCGCACTCGCCGGGGTAACGCAGATTCACGGCGTACGGTTCCAGATATTCCAGTCACGAACATCTCGGCGCAGCCTCATAGAGCACGCGGCCTTTCTGGAAGATCTCTCGCGTCAACGGGCAGAAGTAGGAGGTCAACCGCCGCCGGACTTCCTGCGGAGTCCGCACGATCACGTCGAGCGGCGCCGGCCGATCAGGAAAGAGCGCCTGCACTTTGCGCACCCGATCGCTCCATCGCTGCGTCGTCGGCATGACAATGAATAGATCGACGTCGCTGTCGCGCGTGGGACGGCCGGACGCGTAGGAGCCAAAGAGGATGATTTGCTGGACGCGCGGAAACGCCGAGATAATCCGAGGGATCGAGCGGCGCAAAAAGACCCGCACCTGCCGGGGCGCCGCGCCTACGACGCCAGGCCCTCTTCGCTGTCTTTGAGACCGTCCAGAAATGCTTTTCATCTTATGAAGAGTATAGCACGCCCCTCCACCCTCTCCAACGTCCGTACCCGACTCTTTGTGCTTTACCAACCAGGGCCCTTCGGTACCGTCCTACACAGTGTCGTCCTGCTCGCTTTGCCCGCTTGGAAGCCGTACCATTTAGGACGGCACCAGTTTTCCCGGGCGCTAAGAAAGGTGCTCGCGCAACGAGGGCGAGGGTGCTGTCCGGTGGATCGTTATATCGGCCAAGACCTCCGGGTATAACACCAACCACAGATCACGTTTCCCGGCAGGCCGGCGTCTTCGACGTTCAGCCACCAATGCCAGCCCAACCAACACCTGAGACGTTGAAAGTGAGCCGTGCGGTTGAGATGCGTGGCAACATCGTTCGATTCGATGCCCATACCGAATAGTTTCTCGTGATCGCTGGTCTTGTCCGCACACTCTGGCACGGGGTCGGTACTACTCAACTCGTCGTAGTCGTTAGGCATTTGACGTCTCCTGCTTAGAACCGGTTTCATAAATGCCTGAGCACGATCATGGCACACGCCACATGGAAGAACGCACTGTACATGACCAGCGAGTGTTCGTAGCGGATGACGAGGCGGCGGTAGTGGCCCAGCCATGCGAAGAGGCGTTCGATCTTCCACCGTCGCCGGTAGCGGCGCAGCGCGCGTCCGTCCTGCGTGGGCGGCTTCACGCGGTTCGTGCGGTGAGGACTGATGAGCTCGATACCCCGCTGCGCCAAGCGAGTCCGCAGCGGGTCGCTGTCGAAGGCCTTATCACCGATCAGCCGGTCCGGCTTCTGGCGGGGCCGACCGGGGCCGGAGCGTGGGACGGCAATCGCTTGGAGCGTCTGGTCAACGAGCGTGACTTCCGCAGGGGAGGCCGCGGCCAGGGCGCTTCCCAGAGGAAGACCCGCGCCGTCTGCCACCACCATCCACTTCGTGCCTTTCCCCCGCTTGGTCGGGCCGACGGCGGGCCCCCTTTTTTGGCAGACACGAAGCTGCCATCGATGAACGCCTCGCTCCAGTTCAACCGGTTCTTCCCATCCAGCTCGGCCAGGAACGCCCGCCAGAGCTTGAGCCAGGTGCCGTCGTCCTCCCAGCGCCGCAGCCGTCGCCAGCAGGTCGCCGGGCTGGGGTACTCCTGCGGCAGGGCCTTCCAGTGGGCGCCGGTGCGCAGCACCCACAGGATCCCCGCGAAGCAGGCGCGATCGTCTCGCCAGGGCCGCCCTCGCCTGTCCTTGCGGCGGGGCAGGACGGGCAGGTGTGGAGCAATCTTCGCCCACTGGGCGTCGGTCAACAACGGTCCAAAGGCCATCAGCCACCCCTCCTCTGGTGCGATGCGCCTCCTTCAAAGCCTCCCAGGCCCAGCTTAGCATGATCTCCTCAGTAGGCAATACCATTTATGAAACCGGTTCTAGTGAAATCTGGGGCAACTGCTAGTGACTCCGCAGAAGACCCCCGGACGTCAGTCCGGCCGGTGTATCAGGTTCCGACGAAGTTCGACAGGCATCAGCATGCACCGGCCAAAGCCACGGACGTGAGTCCGTGGAGGTTTACTTTGTCCGCTACGTATCCTGCTCCTCGCCGCTGTTCTTATGACAAGCGCTCGGACAACTCGGTGCCGTCCTCCATAGTCTCGTCTTGCTCGCTTTGCCTGCTCGGAAGCGGTACTATTTAGGACAGCACCAGTTTTCAACATCTACGGCGACCTAATGAGCTTTCCGTTGCGGCCTCCACTTCTCCTGAAAGGGATCCTGACCGGACCATCGTTGCCTTGCCGTGATTCTTAATTGCTCGCGTTTAGCGGCAAGGGCGTTGGCTCGTTCTGCGATGCGGTTATGCTGCTCAATGGGTAGATGACTCATCGCGAACGCAGCAAGGGCAACATAAGCGTACCTAGCCGCATGATCCATCGCATACCATAAGCTGTCTACAGCAGTTTCCTCGGGACCGTTCTGTAAGCGAGCACCCTGCCCCCACCGAATCAACCCGTATTCCTTCTGAAGTAACGGATTAGCGTGCTTGCCCATGCAGAGCCATTGATAAACGCGGTAGTCAGACTCGGCTTGGTTCTCCGGGTCAGAAATTCCGAGTGCCTTGAACGCTTCTATCGTAGCCGTCCTCAGGTTCAGAAACGGTTGGTCAGGTTTATCATGGTCAATCCATTTTTGGGCCCGCTCCTCGTCTTTCCCGATATAAGCTACAGTGATACCGACCTCGTAAACGGACGAGGCGATGGTCCACGCCTGAAGATGATAGCCACGTTCCGCTAACAGGTGCACGCAACGAAGATCGTTAGCAAGCCGTATCAGAAGCTGGGAGGTAACCTTAACTGACTGCGCACACTCATTTATCGGCAGTACCCCTCCACTCTCCCCGATCAGGTTCATGAACCCGCGTATAAGCTCAAGGTGGTCCTTCAACTCCGGCAGCAATAGGTGGGCTGCTTTCTTTTCCGCATCCTCTAGCGATTCACCCATTACCATCTCATCACCGTCACATACACTTTGTGTTTGGAGACCTGCGGGGGACGTCCCAACGCGTGCTAACCGTAGCATCCTAGCTGGAACACCGTACCGGGTACGGAAGGGACAGGTTCTCGTCAGCTTGCGCGGGCGGGGCGGCGGAGCCTGGTCTGGCCTGCCTTCTGCTTTCCGCCTTCTGCTTTCTGACTTCCGATCTCTGCCTTCTGCTTTCTGCCTTCTGTCTTCTGACCTCCGACTTCTGCCTTCTGATCTTTCAACAGTTTGTACTCGATCGAGTCGACGAGCGCCTGCCAGCTCGCTTCGATGATGTTCTCGGAGACGCCGACGGTGCCCCAGGAATCATGCTCGTCCTGCGACTGGATGAGCACGCGGACCTTCGCGGCCGTGCCGGCCTTCTCATCCAGCACGCGCACCTTGAAATCGGTCAGGTGCATCTGCGAGAGGGTGGGGTAGAAGCGGCGGAGCGCCTTGCGGATGGCGTTGTCGAGGGCGTTGACCGGTCCATCCCCTTCCGCCGCCGTCTGCTCTACGACCCCCTTGACGCGCAGTTTGATCGTGGCCTCCGACGTCAGGCGCTGATCCCGCTTCTCCATGATGACCCGAAACCCCTCCAGCGTGAAGAACGGCGTCAGCCGCTTGAGTTGCCGTTTGAGGAGGAGCTCCAGCGAACCCTCGGCCGCTTCAAAATGGTAGCCACGGTGCTCCAGCCCTTGGAGGAGCCGGAGGAGGCGCTTGGCCTGGGGCGTCTCTTTCGAGAGGTCCAGCGCCAGGCCCTTCGCCTTGAACACGAGCGAGGAGCGACCGGACAGCTCAGACACGAGGACCCGGCGTTGGTTCCCCACGGCAGAGGGATCCATGTGCTCATAGGTGCGGGGATTCTTCAGCACGGCATTCACATGGACCCCGCCCTTGTGGGCGAACGCGGCTGAGCCGACGAACGGCTGGTGCATGTGCTGCGCCATGTTGCTGACTTCCGCCACGTAGCGGGAGGTTTCCGTCAGCTCCCTGAGCTTGGCGTCCGGCAAGCAGTCGATCCCCAGCTTGAGCTTGAGGAGCGCAATGAGCGACACGAGGTTGGCATTCCCGCACCGCTCCCCGTAGCCGTTGATCGTCCCCTGGACCTGGGTACAGCCGGCCCCGACCGCCGCCAGGGCGTTCGCGACCGCCAGATCGCCGTCGTTGTGCGTATGGATGCCGAGGGGGGCTTGCAGGCTCGCCTGCACCGCCTGGACGGCGGCCGTGATGTCCGAGGGCAGGCTGCCCCCGTTGGTGTCGCACAGCACCACCGTGTCGGCCCCCGCCTCACGGGCCACGGTGACGGTCTTGAGCGCGTAGGAGGGGTTGTCCCGGTAGCCGTCGACGAAATGCTCCGCGTCGTAGATGACGCGCAGGCCGCGGCGCTTCAGGAACGCGACGGACTCCTCGATGACCTTCAGGTTCTCCTCCAGGCTGATCTTCAGGACATCGTGGACGTGCAGGTCCCAGCTCTTTCCGAAAATCGTCACGATCTGCGTCTGGGCCCGGAGCAGCGCCTGGAGGTTTGGATCCCGCGCCGCGGTCGCGGCGCGCCGGGTGCTGCCAAACGCGGCCAGTCGCGCACGCGCGAGGCGCAACCGCTTCGCGCGGCGGAAGAACTCCCCGTCCTTGGGGTTGGAGCCCGGCCATCCCCCCTCGATGGTGTGCACGCCGAGGGCGTCCAGCTTCTCGGTGATGCGCAGCTTATCCTGCACGGAGTAGGAGATGCCCTCTGTCTGGGCCCCATCCCGAAGAGTGGTGTCGTAGAGCTCAACTCTAGTCATGGACCATTTTGTGTAATGTGAACAGTGTAATGTGTAATGTCAACGACAAGAACGACATCGTATTTGGCCTTTACATTACACATTCCACATTGAACATTACACAGATTGCTTATCTTCTCTTGGCAAGGCCGAAGACCCGATGGACCGCGCGGACCGCCCGCTCGGCGTGGGCCTTGCGGATGACGCAGGAGATCTTGATCTCGGACGTCGAGATCATTTCGATGTTGATGCGCTCGCGCGCCATCGCCTCAAACATCCTGGCGGCGATGCCGGAGTGGCTGCGCATGCCGATCCCCACGATGGAGAGCTTGGCCACTCCCTCATCGGTCGTCACCTCCCCCGCCCCGATCCGGTGGGACACGCTGCGGGTGACCCGGAGAGTGGCCGGCAGATCGCCCTTGACCACGGTGAAGGACAGATCCGTGGAGCCTTCCCGGCTGACGTTCTGGACGATCATGTCGACGTTGATCTCTTTGGCCGCCAGCTCGCGGAAGATCTCCGCCGCCATGCCCGGCTTGTCCGGCACGTCGCGGATCGTCACCTTCGCCTCATCCTTCTGGAGCGTCACGCCGCTGACGACGATATCCTCCATCGCTTTGGCCGACTGCTGGATCATGGTGCCCTCCCGCGGTGAAAAGCTGGAACGGACGTGAATGGGAATATCGAACCGTTTCGCGACAAAGATGGATCGCGCCTGCATTACCTGGGCGCCGAGCGAGGCCATCTCCAGCATCTCGTCATAGCTGATGACCGGCAGCTTCCTCGCCTGGGGCACGATGCGGGGGTCCGCCGTAAAGACCCCCTCGACATCCGTATAGATCTCGCAGGCGTCCGCCCCCAGCACCTTCGCCAGGGCGACGGCGGTAAGATCGGATCCTCCCCGGCCGAGCGTCGTGATGTCCTGGTTGAGGTTCACTCCCTGGAACCCGGCGATGATGACGAGGCGGCCTCTGGCGAGCTCCTTGACGACCCGTTGGGTGTTGATGTCCACCAGCTTCGCCCTGGTGTGCGTCCCATCGGTCAAGATCCCGACCTGCGCCCCCGTAAATGACACCGCGTCTTCCCCCAATTCGTGAATCGCCATCGCCAGCAGCGCCACCGATACCTGCTCCCCCGTCGCCATGAGCATATCCAGCTCCCGTTCAGGGGGGCTCTGACTGATCTGCGAGGCCAACTGCAGCAGCTCATCGGTCGTGTCCCCGAGGGCGGAGACCACCACGACCACGTCCGCGCCCGTGCGCTTCGTCTCCACCACCCGCTGGGCGACCCGCTGAATGCGTTCGGGATTCGCCACCGAGCTGCCCCCGAATTTCTGCACGATCAGTCTGCGGCGCATCAGGCGTCAGGCCTCATGTCGCGGTGAACCAGGTGAACAACCGCACCCCGTCGCTGAAGACCAAGGGGCTCTCGGCAAGATACCGGGCCTCCAGGCGCACGATCGGCTGCGGCGCGATCCCCGTCCCGATCGCGACGAACGGCGCGGTCAGGGGCGGCCGGTCATCCAGCACCACTAACAACCGCCACGAGCCCAGGCCGGGCAAGGTCTCGGTCAACGGTTTGAGCAGGCCCTGGTCGACCCGCTCCATCGCGCAGAGCCGCTCCACCGGGTCGGCGCTCTCCACGCGCACGTGCACGTAGATGAAGTCGCATCGGGTGAGCAACGCGCTGAGCGTCTCCATCAGACGCCGGATGGCCTGCTCTTCACACGAGGCGATCCCCTGCCGCCACTCAAGGCCCAGCGTCGCCGCAAAACCGCGCATGGGGAAGCTGGCCGAGACGACCGCCCCGGAGCAGCCCGCTCGCTCGGTGAATGTCCGGCGTCGCCCTCCGCTGGCCGCGCCCCAGAACCAGAGCAGATTCGCCGGGTTCTCTCCTAAATCCACCCGCACCCGGTTGACGGGATGCTCCTCCAGCACCTGGGAGGCCTGCGCCATCAGCAGCCGCAGCGCCTCTCCGACCGGACCGGCCGGCAGCGCCTGCTCCCATCGCTGCCCCCGCAGCCCTTCAGGGCACGGCATCGACCACAAGCCATCCGACGCCAGCGAGGCGTCACGGGCCACCAAGACGTGGCGGGAACGATCCCCGGCGACCCATCGTCTGGTGTCTGAACCGAGGTGGTCACGAAGCGCCTGCAGCAGCAGCGTGCTTTCACGGGTCGGAATACGACCCGCGGCGGGATCCACCACCCGCCCCTCATGCTGCGTCACCAACTCAGCGCACCACACCGTTTCCTCCTCGGCGAGCGGGACGTTCAGGCTGGCCGCGTAGCATCGCCCGGGAGCCGCCTCAGGATCGCTGGGGGAGAGCCCGAACAGCGCGCGGTGCAGGTGAAGCGACTCAACGCCGGCGGAACCCGAGGACGCCGCCGTGATTCCTCCTGCTGCGCCGGCCTGGGCGAGCTGCTGCAGGTGGGAGAGCTTGGCCCCTTCGAGGAGGGTCGCGCCCCTCCCGCCTTGCACCCCGTCCTCACAACGCACGATGACGTACTTCATTAGACTACTTCAGGCCGATCGCTTTCGCAATGGTGGAAAGCGCCGGGGGGAGGGGCCGGGGGACCCGGATACTCTTGATGGCTCGCTCAGGATCTTTCAACCCATGACCGGTGAGGATGCACACGATGAGCGGCCCGCCTCGGTGGCGAGACCGGACGCGCTGCGTGAAGTATCCGCTCTCGGCCAGCGCGAGCAACCCCGCGACCGCCGCCGCCGAGGCGGGCTCCACGAAGACGCCCTCCTCAGCGGCGAGGAGCCGGTAGGCCTGAAGGATCTGCCGATCCGAGACGGCGCGGATGAAGCCGTGGGACTCCTCGCTGGCAGCCAGGGCCCCCTGCCAACTGGCCGGATGCCCGATCCGAATCGCCGTGGCAATCGTCCGGGGATGCGTGATGATCTTTCCCTTGACCAGCGGAGCAGCCCCCTCGGCCTGGAATCCCGCCATCAGGGGAAGGCGCCGGATGCGCCCGCGATCGTAGTACTCCCGGTAGCCTTTCCACTGCGCGGTGATGTTGCCGGCGTTGCCCACCGGCGTGATATTGATGTCGGGCGCCCGCCCCAGGGCGTCGCAGATCTCGAAGGCGCAGGTCTTCTGGCCTTCAATCCGATGCGGGTTGATGGAATTGACCAGGGTGATGGGGTGGAGCTGCGCGAGCGACTTCGCCAGCGCCAGGCAGGCATCGAAGTTGGCCTCCACCGCCACGACGCGCGCCCCGTGGATGAGCGCCTGCGACAGCTTCCCCAGCGCAATGGCCCCGCTCGGAATCAGCACGATCGACCGCACCCCCGCGCGCGCCGCGTAGGCGCTGGCGGAGGCGGAGGTGTTGCCGGTCGAGGCGCAGAGGACCGCGACCGACTTGGCCTCGACCGCTTTGGAAATCGCCACGGTCATCCCGCGGTCCTTAAACGAGCCGGTGGGGTTCATCCCCTCGTACTTCAGGTACACCTCGGCACGGCCCCCCACCCGCCGGCTGAGGACCCGGCTGGGGATGAGCGGGGTATTGCCTTCCAGGAGGGTGATGACCGGGGTCTTTGAGGAGACGGGGAGGTACGGCCGGTACGTCTCGATCACCCCACGCCACGGCTTCAAGAGGGGTGAGGGGCGGGGGGCGGGCCCGCCCCGGCGGTCGTGAAAGGCGGGCCGGGGGGGCGAGGGACGGGCTGAAGGGCGAGAGGGGCTCACGGAGCGCTCTTCGTCCGCGGGGCTTCGGTGCGAATCGCCACCGTGGGCTGCTTCACAAATCCGAGGCGATCGATGGCCCGGAGCGCGTCGCGGACGTCGGCCTCCCGGGCTTCATGCGTCAGCATCACCACGGGGACGATGCGGGCCGCCCGCCGCTCCTTCTGATGGACGCTCGCAATGGAAATGTGATGGCGCCCCAGCACCCCTGCGATGCGCGCCAGGACCCCGGGCCGATCGGTCACCATGAACCGCATGTAGTAGCGGGTTTCGATGGCCCCCATCCGGCGCAGCCGGCGGATCGTATGGCTTGGGCGAGGCATCAACGGAACGCGGTGGCTCACGCCGCTGGCGATGTTGCGCGCCACGTCGGCGATGTCGGAGACCACGGAGCTTGCGGCCGGATTCTGCCCGGCGCCTCGCCCATAGAAGAGGGCTGAACCCACCAGGTCCCCATGGACGTAGATCGCGTTGTACACCCCGTTCACATTGGCCAAGAGGTGGGTCTTGGCCAGCAGGGTGGGATGGACCCGCACCTCGAGCTCATGGTCGACCTGCTTGGCGATCGCGAGCGGCTT
>JAUYPJ010000066.1 GCA_030697665.1 Candidatus Omnitrophota bacterium | reverse complement strand
TGCGGGTTTCTCCCCCTGGCGCAGCAGGCGCACGGCTTCCAACTTAAACTCGCGCGTGTACGGGCCTCGCCCCTTCATCCGACACCTCCTTCATGGGTATTGTCCCATCTTTGAGGTGTCCGTCAAACCGGGGGTAGCTCAATGTGTCCCCCGATTCCCAGTAACGCCTCCGGTTTTTCCAGTCATGGAATTGGTTGATGTCACCGGAATCGGAATTCCGGATTCGGCGGTGGCACCGTACAAAGGTATCACCTGTTCTTGTGGTGACTCAAAGTTTCAATGAGCCAAAATAGCAAGCCGCCACACAAAAAATAGAGCAAGGCCACATTAGTTCCAAATCTCATTCTTAGCCAAACTCCCACAGCCAGCACAAGTAATGATAGTGGTAAGCTAATCAACAAGACGATTTTGGTCGATCTGTCAAGCTTCATGGGTAAAGTTCTTCGAGTCCTGAAGTGAATAAGTGTTGAGCGCGAAGAATGTTGTAGTAGGATACGCCGAGGAAAAACGCGCCTCCGATGATCGCAGAGACTCTTACATGAGGAGGAAAGGGCGGAGTCGGCCCCATGATGCCAAAGACGACACTCGATAAACCAGCAGCTCCCGCCTCATAGGCTCCGTGGATGGCGAATCCCGCGCCAGCAACTTTTACTATACCGCGTGCAGTGCCAGGCGGCAATTTCTCCGCAGCGTACTCAACTCCCAGACTGAGAGCGGTCAACAGCCCCGCGCGAAGACGCTGATTATTGCCACCTGACGACTGCTCATCGTTTGGCGTCAACCGCTGAGCCAGCTGGTTGGTGAGCCCCTGACGTCCAAGAAGTTGGGCGCCGCCCTGTCCATGTTGAGCGACCTGTGCCAGGGTGTTAGGGGTCGCCAGGGCTTCAGCTACTGCATCGGCTGCGCGACCAGCGCTCACCCCGAGGTCTCGCACGAGTGCTTGGGCAGTTGCCTCGGCGTGCGTGCCATACGCAGAATCTAAAGCGCTGTGGGTGAGCTCGCCCGCCTGCCGGGCATTGGCGGCCTGCTGTTTGGGATCGCCTGCGAGGGGGTTCAAGCCGGAATCCGACGGGCCTGAGGCGGCCCCCATCGCGAGGACCACCGCGTAGGTACGGGTGATCGCCTCGCCAGTGCTCTGGCTTTCACTAATCTCGCGATCCACCGCCCGGTAGTATTCATAGCCCAGGTAGGGATTGCCCGTCATCACGGCGACCGCCACGCCAATGATGATCCCAAAGAACTTGCTCCAGAACGAGTATCCACTCGGATCCACATAATGTAGCCCGTTGTACGCTGCGTAAGCCCACCGGTTTCCTAAGCTGCACCTCTTGAGCGGGTTACAAAACGGCGTAGCCGCATGGAAACTTGGCGAGTTACGGGCTCAACGCAAGTCGAAAAGGCCCCAAGTGGATACTTTTCTGGAAGGGTAAGCAGCGCACACCCGGGCCACGGGCGTTGTCAAAGAGCGAGGCGTTCGGACCGATTATACTCGGCTGGAGGGCAATCCGGGGGGATCTTAGGTAGACGAAGGCGGTTCTGGCGGGGGAGGTTTGCGTTGCGCGTCCCACTGCGATCGAAGATCATCGGGGGAGGACGGGATCTTCGCCAAGGCCGCCCACTGGCGCTCCCGGGGGTGGAAGTCCTTAAACATCCGGCGCAGCGGCTCAATGGCGACATGGGTGTAGATGGCGGTGGATTCCATGCTCTCGTGGCCCAGCTGGCGCTGCACATACGGCAGGACATCCCGGCGGTGCGCGGCGGCGGCATCGAGCCAGTCGGTCGCCGAGGTATGCCGGAGCGCGTAGAGGGTGATCGGCTTTTTCCACCGTTTCTTGAAGCGGGGCGCGTAGGCCTTCGTGAAGTAGGACGAGAGGGCGTTGCGGGTCAACGGGCCGCCGTAGGCGTTGACGAAGAAGTTATCCGCTGCACCCCGGGATCCGAGCCAGGCGGAGACGCGAGCGAGATATGTCCGCAGATCCTGGGCGGTGAAGCGATCAATGTGAACGATGCGATCCCGCTTGTTCTTCGGGCGCTCAATGAGGAATTGCTGATTGGCGAGATCCACCTGGGACAGCTTCATTCGGCAGAGCTCATCCGGCCGCATCGCCGAGGCGTAGAGCACCTGGAAGATGCACCGGTCCCGCAGCCCCAAGAGGCTCTTAGGATGCGTCATGCTCAAGAGGGAGAGAAATTCCTCGGTCGCCAGGATCGTCCGCGGAAGCAGCTGCTCCTTGCGCGGCAGATCGATGACCAGCGCGGGATTCGTCGCGCAGTCGTGGTAGTCATGCAGGTAGCCGAACCACAGCATCGCCACCTGGAGGATTTCGAGTTTGCTGGCCGATTTGAGCGGCTCCGCCATCACGGCCGCTTCGTAGGCGGCCAGATGCTCGCGCTGCGCCTGATCCAGCCGGGTCACGCCCTGCGGCTGCAAGAACCGAATCAGGCGGTTGAGGTACACCTTGCAGCATTGGGCGCGCGCGTGCGAGACGCCCTTCACCGCCAAGAGGAAGTCCAGGTACCGATCCCGGCCGTCCTCAAGCGACAGTGACACGGTGGCGCTCCCGCCGGTTGCTGGGGTGGCTTTTGGTGTATTCTCGTTTGATGTGGGCATCGCTCAGTCGTAGATACCGGGTGGTGATTTTCAAAGAGGTGTGGCCCAAGAGCGCTTGGATATAGCGCAACGGCGCGCCGCGTTCGGCCAAATGCGTGGCGGTGATCCGCCGCAGGTCATGCGGGGCCACGGCCATCGGCAAGTGGGCACGCCGGGTATGCCGCAGCAGGGTGACGGCGAAATGGCGCCGCGTGAGCGGCCGGGCGTGTTTCGAGAGAAAGCACGTCTCCGGATCCGTCCCTTTGCAGAATTCGGGTCGCCGCTGCAACCAGCGACCCACCCAGTACCGCGCGGCGCTGGTCATGGGCACGACGCGATCCTTCTCGCCTTTCGCCTGCCGGATGAAGACGCGGTTCTCTTCAAGCTGGATATCCGTGACCTTCAACGTCAGGAGCTCCGCAGACCGCAGCCCGGAATAAGCCATCTCGAGCATCGCCCGATCCCGGATGCCGATCGTGGTCCGCTCGCTGGGGGCTTCCAGCAACTGGGCCATCTCCTCCGCCGACAGGAGCTGCTTGGGGACTTTGTGCTCCCGTCGGGGCACGACCACGAAGCGGCGCATATCCTCGCTGAGGAATCCCTTGCGGAAGCAGAATCGGAGGAACGCCTTCAGCGGATAGAGTCGGGCCTCCTTCTCCGACTGATGCAATGGGGAGCCATCACGGTGGGTCGCCTCGGTGTTCACCCACCGCTGGTAGTCGGTGATCGCCTCCAACGTCAGCTTGTCCATGTCCCGGATCCGCTTGCCCTTGGGGCGCGTGGCCACCCAGGCCTGAAAGTGCCGCAGGCTGCGCGCATACTCCCGCTGGGTGCTTGGGTGGAAGCGCATCCCGACGAACGCCAGAAACTCATGTACGACTCGTCGGAACCTCGCGCGACGCACGCCGGTGCCAGGATCCGTTGAGACGTTCTGCTGGACGAGTTCTACCCGGATGAAACCTTCCCGGACCAGCCACGCACGGAACCCTTCGGCGCGCCAGGCGCTGGCCTGCTGGACGGAGGATGGCAGCGGCTGGTTGCCGTCCTCCAGATAGACCGCCAGATGCGCCTTAAACTGCTCGATGGTCTTCGGCGTGATCTGATTCGGAGAGGTAAGCCCCTCATCTTTCAGGAAGCCATGGAATCGCCGGAGAAACCGCAGGTAGTTCGCCAGTGACGTGGAGCTGACGCCGCGGGCCTTCAGCCACTGGAAATACTTGCGAACCGCGCGGAACCAGGACAAGGACTGAGCCGGCTCCGGCCTCACCGCTTGCCGGGGCGGCACGACCGTCATCCATTCGAAGGGGCTGTTCCCGAGCACCCCAAGCCGCGTCAGGAAGTGTCCGATCCGACGCAGGGTCCGCACCAGCCCGGTCATATTCCCCGGCGTCCAGTGGTGCCGGCGGTAGCCCCACTGTTGAAAGACCTCGAGGCGCTGGGCCGTCAGCGCC
The DNA here is from genome assembly GCA_030697665.1 of Candidatus Omnitrophota bacterium. Taxonomy (GTDB): domain Bacteria; phylum Omnitrophota; class Gorgyraeia; order Aquiviventales; family Aquiviventaceae; genus JAUYPJ01. Next base: position 9,885 of record JAUYPJ010000066.1, on the reverse strand, counting down.
TTGAGATCGCCCAGGCCTTGTTCTTGCATGAACAAATAGAGCGCCCGAAAGGCCCGGCGGTATTCCCGCAGGGTGAGCGGATTGCGCTGGGCCACCGCCTGGAAGAACTGGCGGTGGCAGTCTTGCAGCGGCTTGGGCAACGCCTCAAAGCCTAGCCAGGTGTAATCAGGCGGTATCGGCTCGGCCGGCATGGCTCACATGACTTAACATATTGTGGAATAGCATCTTATGCTTACGAAGTCCTGAAACCCTAGCGTAGCCTGCAAGCCGAATCAAGGGGAATTCCCCCATGTGGCTACGGTGGAGCGGATGGGCTGCTCCGATGGAGAAAGGCCACCTAGATGGCCGCAAGGGGACGAATAACAGGGCGCAGAAGAAAGGACTTGTAGACCGAACGTTCGTTAGGCTACAATACGGGCCTCATTTCCCAATTCACCAACTAGGGGAGGGTGATGGCCAGACCCGAAATTATGGACCTCACTGCGCGCCAGCGGCAGATCTTAGAGTGGGTGAAGGTGTTCATCCGCGAGCACGCGATGCCGCCGACCGTACGCGAGATCGGGCGCGCCTTCGACATCGAGAGTTCCAGCGTGTTTGATCTCTTGCAAACGCTGGAGCGGAAGAATTACCTCAAGCGGGGCGACCGGGGCGCTCGGTCGCTGATCGTCGAAGGCCTGAGAAGACGACGCGGATCAGGCAGCGACATCGTCGAGGTGGCCATTGTCGGGCGCATTCCCGCCGGACAACCCATCGAAGCCATTGAGCGCGACTGCGGCACCGTCGCGGTGAAGCGGGATCTGCTCCGCGGACGCGAAGCCTACGCCCTCAAAGTTGAAGGTCAAAGTATGGTCAAGGCCGGCATCCTCGATGGCGACTACGTGATCGTGCGCAAGCAGGACACGGCTGATGACGGCGACATCGTCGTCGCCCTCATCGAGAACGAAGCCACGCTCAAGCGCTTCTATCGGGATGGCGGCGGCGTGCGGCTCGAGCCGGCGAACAGCAACATGCGGCCGATCCACGTGCAATCGGGAGCGTTCAGCATTCAAGGGAAAGTGGTCGGGGTTCAGCGAATGATCAGCGATGTAAAGGATGTAAAGCGTCCAAGCGGAGAGTAACACGCGGGGGGTGTCATGGCGCGGCTCAGATTCAAGCGGTTCAGCGATCTCGCATTTCTACAAAGCATCAATAAGCCCAGATATCTTGTGCCGCTGCTCGCCCCCTTCACCGAGTATTTCACACGCCAAGGATTGGATCTCTCGCAACTCGCCAACGACGATGCGACGGACCGGAAGCTCCTCGAGTTCTTCACCAAGCCCGATGAGGACATGCCCGGCGACCTGTTGGAGCTTCTCTACGTATTAGACGATCTCGCGGATGACTCGGGTCACGACCGCATCCTCAATGAAGTGGTGCAGTGCGGCGAGTCCCTCGACGGCCTCAGCGGGGAGCTAACGTGCGGGGAGTACGCCATCGCGGTCTATCAGGCGAAGCCGGGCCTGATCCAGGCCTGCTACGAAAAGACCGTGCATCGGAAGATCAAAAACTATGCCGAGTTTCAGTCAGCGAGTGGCGCGCGTCTGACGCTGGCCGCCGCCCGGCATGGGAAGGCCGCGCTTGAGCAGGCGTTGGCCGCGTGGTTCGATGGCCGCAATCGCGGCATGGTCTGCGAAATGTACCCATACCAGGAGGGCTCGGAGATCCGCTTCATCGTGACCCACGGCCAAACCTATCGGTCCGAGGGCAGCATCGACAAGAACCTGAGGAAGTCCCGCGTCGCGTATCGTCCCCAGAAGCACGACTCCATCATCTACGACACGCAAACCGGCATCTTGAAACTGAACGCCCAGTCGCTGCCCGAGAAAGAAGAGTACCGCAAGCAATTCGGGCGGGTGTACTTCAACGACCCCGATCACTTCCCATCGGGGGACATCTACACGCTCACGCCGATGCAGGCGGCGTCGTTCGAGCTCAGCCTGCCGCATGGCATCGCGTCGGCGCAGCTGTGCGAGGTCTGGATTCAGATCACCGATGACCGGAACGTCCTGCAAATCACCAAGGGCTACGACCTGCTCAGGAGCGCCAAGTCCCGAGCCTTTCCGAATCTCGCGGTGGGCGAGATTGTCCGCGCGGCCTTCCGGGTCAAGTACAGTGGTGGAGGCAAAGCCCGCCGGCTCGATGTGCGCCCGTCCAACATCGCCATCTACGATCATGACCGAGACGGAGCGGCCGCCGAGGCGTTCCTTCGAGCCAATCGGTTCATGAAGATGGGGCCCGACTCAGTGGTGGCCGATGCATCTGACGAGATTCTTTCAGACGCTCGAAACTAACTTCCCGCTCTCCGGGGTCAGGTCTGTGCTGGCCGAGAAGATCGGTACGGATCTGGTCAGCGCCTTGGAGCGCGCCCGGCTTCTTTCAGTGCTCCGAGTTGCCGACACTTACCCCTGTCCACAGCCGGGCGGTGAAGGCTGCCCACGGCACGTTGTGGAGACCGAGCACGGCTCCTACGTTGCGGTCTGTGGAAACGATCTCGTCGAGTGCGGAGACGTACGGCTCACGCTGAAGGAGGTGGAGCTCCTCGGCATCGTGCCGTTGCGCCTGCTCGAAGAGCTCCGAAGCCCGTTGAAGCTTGGCGGCACCGTGCGTGAGATGGCAGGGCTTGCACAGGCCTACCAGGTCGGATTTTTTATTCCGCGGCCGGCCATCAAGCATCCGATCTACTTCCTGGCGGCCGCCTCTGCGGTGCAGTACGCGGCCGTGCTTGAGGCGCTGCGCTCCCGCGCCGAAGGAGGATCCTTCGCCGTCATAATCCCCACCGACCGATTTCTTGCTCCGGAGACCGCGCGGCAATTCCGCACGTTGGGCATTCCCGTCATTTCGCTCGCGGACACGATCCGTCTCTCGCCAGCTGGGACCCTCGAAGCCACCACGAATGTGCTCGATCTGTTCGCTGCCATCGGCAGGCGCACGGCGGGTCCCGCGACTGAGGTGTTCGCGGAGGTGCTCACGGCGGAGGGGTGGAAGAGCTTTACCGAAAAGGAATATCGCGATCTGGCGTCCACCGCAGGCCGCTATCAGATCTTCGCCGATGAGCGCGCGAGGACCGCGTGCAAGCTGGAAGGCCGCAAGCGAAAGAGCACGAAGAGCATCCAGCCCAGCTTCTTTCGCATGTTGCGCAAGGCGGCCGAGACTTCCGGCCGCTTCGATCCCAATGTAAATGGCCTGACCGAAGAGCAACTGTCAGGGAAGCAGGTCTTCCAGCGCGCCCGCCAAGCCATCGACCTCAAGCGCGCGTCTGGCTGGGCGCTCTTCAAGACCGAACAGGTCGACGACCATGCCGAATACCTCTTCCGGCCCGACGCCGACGTCGAGTTCGCCCTGATTTTCCTGCCGAAGTCCTGAGTCCCCGCTTTACCTCCGCCTGAATACAGCCGGCCTACAGCCCGGCTCCGCTCCGTATACAGTCGCACCTCCCATACTGCCTCCAGATCGAGAACAACGGAGGCAGCGATGGATCCGGAATGGCGATGTACGCGGTGCGGGAAGCTGCTCGGGCTGAGAGAAGGCGACCGCCTCCACATCCGGTTCGCCCGAGGGCATGAGTACCTCGTCGGCTTCCCCGTAACGAGCATCTGCAGGTCCTGCCGCGCCCTCAATGAGCTCGCCGACCCGTGTTCGGAACAGCCGGCGCAGGCGGCGACGTCCAAGCACTAACCCACAACCCCGCGAGGCGCTCGACGCCCAGATCGGCCAATAGGAGGCGCATGACGCCCGGCCAGAGAGGCCAGGCGTCATGGCAAGCGTCTCACGGGATCGAGATTGCGCGCGACTTGAACAGGAGCTTCAGACGGATGAGTACCAAAACTTACTCGAAGGGCTTCAGAGGACGGAGCGCTTCTTGCAGCAATTCATGACATGGGCGGACGTCATCGCCTTCATGCGTCGCGGCACGTCAACCGACCCGCTCAAAGATGAAATCCTCCGCCCAATCTTCGAAGCCCATGTCCAGGATGAAGACTCGCACTGGCGCACGATCCTCCTGGTGATCTTCTGGCCCGGCCTGGAATCCATCCACTTCCACAAGCGCGGCTGGGATGCGGATCCGCGCGAGCGCTGGCAGAACATCACCTGGGCCTTCCTCCAAGTCCTCTGCCGCATTGACGTGAAGCAGCGACCCGCCCGGCTCGTCCAGAAAGTCTTCAATGATACCGTCCATCGCCTGTACGACGAGTACCGGCGCACATGGAACCGCACGAACCGGGAGCTGCCGACCGATCCCGAGGAGCTCACCGCGCTGGCCGGCAGCAGCGGGGGAGTCGATCTCGCTGGCTTTGAACTCCGTGAGGCGCAGGAGATCGCCATCTTGCGGCTCCGTGAGCACCTGACGGCCGGTCGCATCAGCGAGGCCGACTATCTCCTGCTGATTGGCACGCGGGTCTACGGCCAGTCGGTCGTGGCCTATGCCCGTGAGGCGGGGCTGGACTACCAGGTGGCTAAGAAGCGTCGCCAGCGTGTTGAGGCCGTCCTGTGCCGCTTCGAAGGGAACGGCGCCCTCCGAAACCGCCTGTCCCCAAGCGAGGGCCTGTACCCCCCTTTAGTCGGTAAGGGAGTGAACAACGGCTAGGGAGGCACGGGCTCCATGATTAGCACAGCTGACGCCAAAGCCCTGATCAATGACCTCTTCGAAGAAGAGGCGCTCGTCATCGGCGGACTGGTGGCGGTTTACGAGATGGACGACGACCTGGTCTGGCGCCTCATGAAGAACCTCGATGTGATCCGCGGCAAGATCCTGGGGCGTCTCGAAGACCAGGCCCCAGCCGATGAGTCGCCGAGACGGCCAAATCTCAAACCCCATCCGGCCATCGAAGAGTTCCTCCGCTCCATCAGGAGCGCGTGACCCATGCCGACCACTGCGCCACTCGAGCGCCAACCGGAGAAACGCCGCCTGAGCTTCACGCAGCTCAACATGTTTCTGCGCTGCCCCCGGCAGTACCACTACCGCTACGTGCTGGGGATCCGGACACCGGTGTCCGGCGCGATGGTGCAGAGCCGCGTCTGGCACGAAACCGTCGAGCGCAACTACCGCCAGAAGATCGCCAGCCACGCAGACCTGCCCTTGGAGGATCTCCAGGCGTTCTACGCCGAACGCTTCGACGAGGCGCTTCGCGTCGAGAAGGTCGCCTTCGAATCCGACGAGAGCGCCGGTGCGCTCAAAGACGAAGGCCTGGCCATCGTCGCCGCCCACCATCGCGAGATCGCGCCGGGGGTGCAGCCGTTATTCGTCGAGAAACAATTCCGCGTGTCGCTCGGCATGGACTTTCCCTACGAGCTCGTGGGCGTATGGGATCTCGTGGAGCAGGACGGCACGGTCTGCGACAACAAGGCCTACTCCAAGGCGCCCCGCCAGCAAGACCTGGACCGCGACCTGCAGCTCACAGTCTATAGCCTCGCCTACCGCGCCACGTTCGGCGAGCTCGAGAAGGGCCTGCGCGTGGACGCGGTCATCAAGCACCAGACCCCCAAAGCCATCCAGATCCCGACTCGCCGTACCAACCGCGACTGCCAGTGGCTGCTCGGGCTGATCGAGGAGGTCGCCCGGGCCATGGACCAGCAGGTCTTCTTTCCCAATCCGAACGGATGGCACTGCGCCCCACGTTTCTGCGGGTTCTGGGACCGGTGCATGGGGCCAACTAACCATCAGCAGGAGGTGAAATGAAAACCGACGTGACCCTTCCTCCGGAGGCACTGCAAGTGGAGACGTCGCCGGAGGCCGAGACCCAGGAGGCTCCGAAAGGCGTCCACCTGGATTTCAGCAAGAAGCAGGACGGCAAGTCCCCGTTCCAGAAGGCCAAGACGCTGCCGAAGCGCCTGAAGCTCTTCCTGTGGGGCGACTCGGGCGTGGGCAAGACCACGCTGGCGCTGCAGTTCCCCAAGCCGGTCGTGATCGATATGGAAGGGGGTGCGGATCTCTACGGCGACGCCTTCGACTTCGAGGTCCTGCGCGCCACGACGGCCGATGCGGTCATGGAGGCCGTGGACTGGCTGCTACAGCACCGTCACGAGCACCGGACCCTTGTCATCGATCCCATCACGATCTACTGGGACGCGCTGCAGAAGAAATGGTCCGACATCTTCCTCAAGCGCAACAAGGGGTCGAAGGGCTACCGCCACGAGTTCTACGACCTGCAGCCCCGCGACTGGATGACGATCAAGGCGGAGTTCAAGGAGCTCATCCGCAAGCTCATCGCGCTGGACATGAACGTGATCGTCACGGCGCGGGAGAAGACCAAGTACAAGGAGGGCTCCTTCATGGTCGCCGTCGGGGAGACCTTCGACGGTGAGAAGTCGTTGCCCTACCTGTTCGACACCATCGTGCGGCTCTGGAAGGATCCGCAAGGCCGCTACCTGGGCACCTGCCTCAAGGACCGCTCCAACAAGCTCCCCAAGGAAGACTTCGCGGCGGGCTACGCGGCCTTCGAGAGCGTCTTCGGCCAGCAAGCGCTGGACCGGAAGGCGAAGCCCCTCGTGCTCGCCACGGACGAGCAGCAACAGGCCATCGCTGCCCACATCGAGCAGTTCGGCATGACGCCGGACCAGGTGGCGCGGCGTCTGGCCGCCTACGGGGCCGACAGCCTGGACGCGCTCACCAAGGAGAACGCAGAGCTGATCCTCAAAAAGTTCCAGGCCGCGGCGGCCAAGGAACCCAGAAACCTTCAAAACAGGAGGGCATGACCATGCCAAAGATCGACTTCGGCCACGTGGACGACGTGCAGGACTTTTCTCCGATACCGGCCGGCAAGTACTTGTGCCAGCTGAGCGGCATCGAGGAGGCCTCGACCCAGCACGGCGACGAGATGTGGAAGCTGCGGTTCGAGGTGACCAAGGGCCCCTACGCGGGGCGGCTCATCTTCGACAACCTCGTGTTCTCGGAGGCGGCTCTCAAGCGGGCCAAGCTCATCTGCTCCAGGCTGGGGCTGGACGTCAGCAAGGAGCTGGATCTGACCCCCGAGCTGATCAAGGGGCGAGTGGCGATCCTGACCGTGGACACGGAGGCTTACGAGGACACCGAGGGGCGCAAGAAGCAGCGCAACACCGTGCCCTTTGCGGGCTACGAGCGGGCGAGCGACTCGGACGAGCCGCCAGCCAGCGCTGGCGAGGATGATTCGGAAGCACACCTCCCCTTCTAGGCGCGACCATGCGGCACGGATGGACGCCCAAGGAGGAGGCCGTTCTACGCGAGCGCTATCCGAGCGCTACGGTGGAAGAGATCCTCCAGGCCCTCCCCGGGCGACCCTGGAGCGCCATCTTGTCGAAGGCGGCTCGAACACGGCTCTTCCGGCAGGTGGGCGCCAGGTACGGGCCTGAACAGCGTCGGCGGATGCGCGAGGCCGCGCTCAGCAGGTATCGCGAGCACCCCGAACTTCGCCAGTATCTCTCGGCCAAGACGAAAGCCCTGTACCGAATGGGAATTCTCAAGAGCCCCCTGGCGAAGATGGGGAATGGCCAGGCCCTGCCGCCCTACGAGGAACTCGCCCGGATCTTTCTGGAGCCGCTGGGATTCCAGTCACAGTACACCGCGTCTTCCGGGCGAGCGGGCCCGCCCTACACGCTCGATTTTGGCCATCCCGAGCTCAAGGTCGTCGTCGAGATCGACGGCAAGCAGCATTCGGGAACGCGGATTCAGGAGAGGGACCGTGAACGGGATGCGCATCTGGCCAGTCTTGGGTGGCGGGTCATCCGGATTCGCAACGAGTCGATCAGCGCCGTGTTGCTGGAAATCCTAGCCAAGAGGTTACCCGAGTGATCCGTTCGACTGAACAGACCACGCTGACCGGCATCCTCGACGCGATCCGGTTCCACAAGGCGAACTTCCTCATCGGGAAGCTCGACAGTGGGATCTCCGTCAAGGGGCACATGTTCTCGCCCCAGGTCGGGATGGAGTACGCGTTCCGCGGCCGGATGGAGCGCCATCCGCGCTTCGGGGAGACGTTCGTCTTCAGCGACTACACGGCCTCCTATCCCAAAGATGCGACCGCTATCCGGGCCTACCTGATGGAGAACTGCAAGTGGATCGGCCCGGAAATCTCCAAGCGCCTGGTCAACGCCTACGACCAGGAGACGCTCGCCATCTGCAAGACGGACCCCGAGCGTGTGGCGCGCGAGATCTCGGGCCTGACCTCAAAGCGAGCGCTCGAGATCGCCGCGATGCTCCGGAACAACGAGGCCAACGAAGAATTGCAGCTTCGCCTGAACGAGATTCTCCATGGCACCCGCGTCTCGCGGCGCGCCACGGCCAGGATCATCGAGCGCTGGGGTCGCGAGGCGCCAGATCGCATTCGGGAGAACCCCTATGCGCTCATCGAGGAGGTGGAGGGGATCGGATTCGTGACCGCAGATGATGTTGCCCGCAAGGTCGGCTACCAGCGCGACGGACAACCTCGCATTCAAGCGGGTCTGGTGCACCTGCTCAAAGAGCTGGCCTTTGCGCAGGGCCACACCGCCGTGCCAACGGTCTTGCTGGTCGAGAACGCCGGAACGCTCCTGGATTTGCCACGGGCCGCGATCGAGCCGGCCCTCACGGTCTTCGCGGACAGGAAGCTCATCGTCGTCCGGGACGATCTGATTTCGCTCGCGTCGCTCTTTGAGGATGAGCAGCTCATCGCCAAGAAGCTCCGCGCGCTGGCCGGGCAGATCTTGCCAGCCAGGCAGCCGGACTTCGAAGGCCTCGCCGAGGACCAGCGCGACGCCCTGACGAAAGCGATGAGCAGCGGCGTCTTCATCCTGACGGGGGCTCCGGGCACCGGCAAGACGTACACGATCAAGCGGATCATCACTTCCTTCCCGGAGGCTCGGGTCGCGCTCGCGGCCCCCACCGGCAAAGCCGCCAAGCGCATCTTTGAGCAATCCGGCCTGAAGGCGTACACGATTCACAAGCTCCTTGAGCCGCAGATGCAAGATGGTCATTTCGTCTTCACGCGCAATGCGGAGAACCCGATCACGGCGGATCTCGTCGTGGTCGATGAGATGAGCATGGTGGACGTATCGCTCATGGCCCGCCTGCTCGAAGCGCTGGCGCCGTCCACGCGGCTCATTCTCGTGGGCGACACCTACCAGCTGCCCTCGGTGGGGGCCGGCAACATCTTGAAGGACGCGATCGCCTCCGGGGTCATTCCCACGACGGAGCTGACGATCATCAAGCGGCAGGACGAAGGGCTCATCATCCGCAACTGTCACCGAATCAAAAACGGCGAGGACATCACGCTCGGCAACTCTTCGGCGAAGGACTTCTTCGTCCTCAAGCGGGACAGTGAGGAGGCCATCCGCGACGCGCTCCTGGAGCTGGTGGGCCGTCGTCTGGCCGAATCCTACGGCGTGCACCCGCTCAGAGAGGTGCAGGTGATCTGCCCGTTGCGAGAAAAAACGAGCCTCTCGTGCAAAGCGCTCAACACAGAGTTCCAGCAGCGGCTCAACACGCAACCGCCCGTCGAGGGCTCGCGTTTCAGGGTGGGCGATAAGGTGATCCAGAACAAGAACGAGTACGACAAGGAGATCATCAACGGCGACATCGGCTACGTGCTGGAGATCGATGCTCGGGCGCGGACGCTGACGGTGGCCTTCGAGAACCCGGAACGGATCGTCGAGCTGCCGCTCTTTGACAACGAGCTCGAGCTCGCCTACGCCGTGACGTGCCACAAGTACCAGGGCAGCGAGGTGCCGATTATCGTCATCCCCATCCACCGGGCGTTCGGGCCCTTTCTCATGCAGCGGAATTGGCTCTACACCGCCGTCAGCCGAGCGAAGCGCGTCTGCATCCTCGTGGGTCAGCGGGAGGAGATCCCCAAGATCATCAGCCGCAATCAGCAGCAGCGCCGCTTCACCCGGCTC
>JAUYPJ010000107.1 GCA_030697665.1 Candidatus Omnitrophota bacterium | reverse complement strand
CTGGCTCAGACGGTCTGCGCGCCGCCTGGCCAGCATCGCCGTGCATCTCATTGTTGGCTGGCCGTCCGCCTCCGGCGGACACCGGCAGGTGGGGGGATGAGATCCTACATCGGATGGCCAAGAGGCATCACCCAGCAGCGCCGTCTGGTCCATGCGGCGGCGTTCCTCGCGCTCACGGTCTCGCCAAGTTCCGCCGAGGTGATCCGCCTGCGGGATGAGACGACCGTGAGCGGCGAGGTGGTCCGGGTGGATGACGAGCACGTGCTGATCCGCCTGCCGCGCGAAGCGGTAGCAACCGTGGACGGCACATCCCTGCCGTCGGCGCTGGTGGAGGGGATGCCCGCTCCCGCCTTCCGCGCGCAGGACGTGCGCGGCAAGTTCCACAGCATCGGGGATGAGCCCGGCACGGTGACCGTCCTCCATTTCTGGGTGCACTGGTGCCCGCACTGCCGCGCGGATGCAGCCAAGGTCCAGAAGCTCTATGAGCGCTTTGCGGATGATCCCGTCGTGAGGATCGTGACGGTCAACCTCGACCGGGATCGCGCGGCGGTGGAGCAGTTCATCCAGGAACACCACGCGACCTACCCGGTCATCTTCGCCGAGGAACAGGCGGCCGCCCCCAACGGGGCGGACCTGCCCGGCCTCTATCAGATCCAGGCGTTTCCCGTCACCTACCTCATCGACCAGCAGCAGATCATCCGCCGCAAGCTGATCGGCTCCTTCGTCGAGGGCGGGGTGGATCTCGACGCCAGCATCACCAAGCTCCTCCCCGCGTCATAGTCCCCAGACTTCTGTGCGGCAGCCCGTCTTGTCCAGACCCACGAAGTATGGTATCCTTACTTCCAGGATACCCTACTGACCTGCGAGGAGACCGGATGAGCGGTGTAATCATGGCTTCACTGAGCAGCAAGGCACAGTTGACCCTTCCGAAGCGCGTTCGAGAGCTGCTGGGGGTACGCGAGAAGGGCGATCGCGTGGGCTTTCTGGTCGATGAGAAGACCCGGCGAGTGATGCTCGCGCGGATCGACCTCGTTCCAGCTGAAGCCCCCTATACCGAGCGCGAGTTGCGCCGGCTCTTGAAACTGAGGAAGGAGCGTGGGGGGAGAACGTTCGGTTCAGCGGAGGCGTTTCTCAAGCACCTGCGATCGCTCTAGCGCATGCGCTATCGCGTGAGCGCGCGCTTTGATCGCAGCGTCAAGCGACTCGATCCTGGAAGGAAACAGCGCGTGCAAGAGGCCATTGATCGGTTGGTCGCTGCCTTTGAGACGGGAGAGCTGCCGGCAGGGCTTGGGCTGAAGCAACTCAAGGCAGGGCTCTGGGAGTTGCGAGCAGGGCTGGCTGATCGCGTGCTGTTTTACCGAACCGGCGACCGCGTCGAATTCCTCGCCGCCGGGAATCACGACGACATCAAGCGGCTCCTCCACACCCTGTAGCCTTCCCAACCGACGTCCCTTGAGCAACGGCGGCAAGACCCTGTGTCACTTTCTCAAGGATGATTCCCCCATACGAGTTTGACGCCGAGCGGTTCAGCCGGTGGATGGCCTATGTGCTGCGCCACAACCCGGCCCGCTATGGCCTCCAGCCTGATCGCCACGGCTACGTCGACTTCGATGCGTTTCTGCTGATTGCGACGCGGCGCTGTCCTGCGCTGTCGTTGGATCGCTTGCGCCGCTTCATGACGACGGACGCCGCGCCGCGCTTCGAGTTGGTCGGCACGCGTCTGCGCGCCCGGTACGGGCACTCCATCCCCGTTGAGCCGGTGGGTGCGCCGGTGACGCCTCCGCCTCAATTGTATCACGGCACAGAAGCGGCGCGCGTGGAGGCCATCCGCGCGGAGGGTCTCAGCCCCATGGGGCGGCAGCTGCTCCACCTGAGCGGGACGCGCGAGGAGGCGACGGCGATCGCTCGTCGCAGAACCGATCAGCCGGTCGTCGTTCGCGTCTTTGCGCAGGAGGCGCACGCCGCCGGCATCGCGTTTTACCGCGAAGGAAACATCTACCTCACCTTCCAGGTGCCGGCCCAGTTCCTCAGCTTGGTGACGCCGGATCCTGAAGGAGTGGTCATGCCTCCTGCAGGAGCCCCCGCGCCTCCCCCCGCATGAGCCGCCGCGACGTCATCGTGCTCGGGGGAGGGATCATCGGCTGCGCGACGGCGTGGGAGCTGGCCGAGCGCGGGAAAGCGGTATGCCTTCTTGAGCGCGGCACCGTCGGCTGTGAAGCCTCCACCGCCGCGGCCGGCATCCTCTCCTCGCAGATGGATGTGGAGCAGCCGGGTCCATTCTTCGAGCTGTGCCAGGCGTCCCGCCGGCTGTACCCGCGCTGGATCACGCGCCTTGAGCAGCACTCACGCATCTCGGTGGGGTTCCATGTGGACGGCATCGTCTTCCTGGCGGTCACGGAGTCGGAAGAGCGCCGGATGGCGCGTCAGGCCCGCTGGCAGACGGCGCGCGGGTTGCGCGTCGAGCGCTGGTCGAGCCGCGAGGTGCGTCGTCGAGAGCCGTCGGTGGATGGCCGCGTGCGCTGCGGCTTCTCGTTTCCGACGGAGGCGCAGATCGACAATGGGCGGTTGATGCAGGCGCTGGCGGTGGCCTGTCGGAAGGCCCGCGTAGACCTTCGAGAGCGGACCACCATCCGACGCCTACGGATTCGGCACGGGCGGGTGCGCGGCGTGGAGACGGATCATGGCCCGCTGGAGGCCCCGGTGGTCGTCAACTGCCTGGGGAGCTGGGCGTCGATGGGCGGGGCGTTTCCGCTCACGCTGCCGGTGGAGCCGGCGCGGGGCCAGATGCTGGCGTTTGCCGGCCCCAAGCGCCTGCTGCGCCACGTGGTGATGTCGGAGCGGGCCTACGCCGTGCAGCGGCGGGATGGGCGCGTGCTGGTCGGCTCCACCATCGAGCGGGCCGGCTTTGACAAGTCGCTGACCCTGGAGGGCATCCACGCGATCCTCTGCGGCATCCGTCACATGAGCCGCGCGCTGGACCGGTGCACGTTCCGTGAGGCGTGGGCCGGGTTTCGACCGTCCACCCCGGATCGACTTCCTATTCTGGGATCGACCCCCATCGACGGGCTGTACGTCGCCACCGGCCACTTCCGCCACGGCATCCTCCTCGCCCCCCTCACCGCGCAGGTTCTGGCCGAGCTTATTCTTACCGGGCGCTCCTCCCCCGATCTGACCCCGTTTTCCCCCCAGCGGTTCGTGAAGAAGTAGCAGCGCGATGAGGGTGGGATGGCTTGACAGGACGATCCCGCGTGAGGTTTACTTGACGTACGGAATGTCTACGCGAAGCCACCCAACACCATGAAGCTCAGGTTGCAACTTTACGCAATCCCTCCGACTGTCACGGTGCTAGCGATAATCTGCTCGGCCGCGGGATCCGCGTGGGCGATTCGAGCGCCTGAGGAGCATCGACCATCAGGGGATCAGTCGCAAGGCCTCGCTCCAACAGCGCAACGTCCTGTTCCGGAGACTCCGCCAACCGCCTTTACCCTGCACCGTCACGCCATCGCCATTGAGTTGCCGGGCATTCCGCGCAGCGAGCAAGCGATCGTGGAAGCCTTGCGCCGCTCCCTCGATCAGCACCCTGAATGGCTGGGGGGTCTCAGCCCTCTCTCTCTTGCCGTGAACCACGTCGCAATCGTTCCGGGACAAGAGCGTCAGCCGGACATGGCCTATGTGCAGTTTGTCCAGCACGCGGAGGGGATGCCGGTTGAGGGAACGTATGTGAATTGTGCGGTCAAACTATTAGACCGACGAAGCGTGCTAATGGATGCGCAAGCCACACTCTATCCACAACTCAGACTTCCCCCGCGAACACCGCGCGATCTGGCCGCCATGTTACGGTCTGCCGCGGAATCAGTTGGGCTTGCAGCCGGTCGCGCTCAGGCAGTGCGCGAGCGGCATCGCGTTCGTTATCTTGGGGGGCGATGGCGCCGCATCTATGAGCTGCGCTTCGCTCAGACATATGATGCTGCTCTGATCGATACGGATGTTCCGGAGAGCTGGATTGAAGATGAGCGTCTCTACGAATCGCTCCAAGGACGGGTTCAGGGAAGAGGGGTGCGGTTTGATCCAATCGCTACCGGTCAAGAACTTCCCACCTTGGATCTGAGCAGTTTACGGGTTACCGCCGCCAGCGGCAGCGCGAGCTATAGCGACGCGTCGGGGGTCTTCATCTTCCCATCGGAAACGGCCGCGACAAACATACGTGCGCTCCTCGAGGGTCGCTGGTCACGGGTGCAATCGATGACCGGCGCCGACTTGCTGCTCACCAGTTCCGCCACGCCAGGGGTATCCGTGCCGTTGCTGTTTAACCCGGTGGCCGCAGAGGAGTTTGCGACGGCACAGATCAACGGCTACTACCACACCACCTTCATCCATGATTGGGTCAAAGCTCGGTTGCTCGGTGGACTGCCAGACATCGACGTTCCCCTCCAGGTCTACGTGAATCGCGAGGGGAGGTGCAATGCGTTCTTCGACATTGCCGCGATTAGCTTCTTCAAGTCAGGATCTGGGTGTTTGAATGCCGCTTACGATACCGTGATCTACCACGAGTACGGCCATGTAGTCGATATCGCAGCTGGGGAAATCACGAACAGGGGGCTCTCTGAAGGCTGGGGGGATGTGCTCGCGTCCTACGCGACTCAGCAGCCGTTGATTGGTGAGGGATTTCAGGGATCGGGTACGCTGATACGCACCGCAGATAATGCCTACCAATATCCCCCAGACGGCCAGGATGCTGTGTGGTCCCTCGGCCAGGCCTGGGCTGGGTTTGCCTGGAATTTGCGCAGTAACCTCATGGCCTCGCAGGGAGCGTCGGCAGGCGTGGCGTTGGCAGAGCAACTGGTTATCCCAGTACTGCTTGCCAACTCCCCGGATATTCCATCCGCCGTCTTGCAGGTATTGCTTCGCGATGATGATGACGGAACTCTCGCCAATGGCACGCCCCACCAGGCTGAGATTTTGGACGCGGCCTCGCGCCATAGCATCCCCATTCCGGAAGACGATGTTATTCCGCCCTCTCCAGTGAACAACCTTGCTGCCGAATCCCTCGGACTGGATCGCATGGAGTTGACATGGACCGCCACCGGCGATGACGACTTTACAGGTACGGCCACCAAGTATGATATCCGATACGCGACCGCCCCCATGGCGACCGATGACGAGTTCCAGCGAGCCACCACGGTATCCGACGCTCCAACGCCGAAACCCTCCGGCAGTTGGGAAAAGGTTGTCGTCACCGGCCTTGTGCCTGGCACGACCTATTACACAGCCATGAAGGTGTTGGATAACATGGGCAACGTCTCGTCCTTGTCGAACCCGGCTTCAGCCACAACACGCAGCGGGAGGATCGTCTTCTCAGAGAACTTTGAATCCGGCGCGCCTGACTGGACGATGAGTGGTTTGTGGCATCTCTCCCAACAACGAGCTGGCAGTCCGTCGATCAGCGCCGCGTATAACAATGGCGTTGACTACGAGACCGGTGCCCCGAACAGCGGGGCCCTGCTCTCTCCGCCCATTACGCTCTCCGCAGGGGGCGAGGTCCTTCTTGTGTTCTCTCACTGGTTTGAAACCGAACAGACCCCAACCCCGATTGCCTACGATATCCGCAAGGTCAAGGTCTCTGCTGATGGCGGGATCAGTTGGGGTTACTGGTGGCCGTGGTGGGATAGCACGATTCCTGCTCAGCCGTTCTGGGCTCCCATCAGTCTGGACCTGTCACGGTATGCGGGGCAGACGATCCAGATCGGGTTTTTCTTCGACACCGTGGATGCGGCTGCCAATCACTTTGAGGGATGGTATGTGGATGATGTCGCGCTCTTCACCGACGCGTCAAACCGGCCCCCAGTGCTGGACCCTATCGGCGACAAGACCGTCAGGGAAGGCGAGATCCTGGCCTTCACCGTCTCAGGCTCGGATCCGGATGGAGACGCCTTAACCTACTCCACCACTCCCTTGCCTGCCGATGCATTATTTGACTCCGTCACGAAGACCTTCTCCTGGACACCCGCCTATGACCAGGCGGGCACGTACCAGGTTACCTTCGAGGTCAGCGATGGCGACTCGATCGATGCCGAGACGATCACGATCACCGTGCAGGAGGTGATCCGGGCCGTGACTGGGGCGGTGCGCCAACCCACCGGAGCACCGGTCGCCGGGATCACCATCCGCCTGAAGCAGCCACGGCGGCGAACGCCCATTGCCACCACCACAGATGCCCAGGGAGCGTATCGCTTCGTCGGGGTGCTTCCCGCGGTCTACGCTATCCAGCCGCTGCCCACCCGGCGCTGGAGCTTCACGCCGGCTCAGCGCTCCGTGGATCTGACCCAGCGCGATGCGCTGGGCGTCGATTTCACCGCGCGCCCGCGGCGGCGGTAGGGATCATGCCGGCGGAGCCGTTTCTC
>JAUYPJ010000046.1 GCA_030697665.1 Candidatus Omnitrophota bacterium | reverse complement strand
AAACCATTTCTCTTCTTCGCGGTGCGTTAGGGAGACCTTACGCGAAGGGCGAGTTGTTGCTGGTGGAAAACGTGAGGGCCAAAAAGGGGTCAGGGGTAGTCATGCCGATCGAACGCTCTGTCACCGGTCTCTATTGCTGCGGTAGACCAGTGAATATTGGCGACAGCCATATGAATCAACACCACACTATTATGTTTCGGGCGACCTGCGATCGATGTAAATCCAGTTTTGAGGCGTCAGTCAATCCCCCTCCTGGCAGCCAAGGGTGGTGGGTGTTTCGGGGCATTGTGCTGGGGCAACACGAATTTGCGCTGAGGAAGTAAGTAGTAGGGGCAAAGCGAGAAATTTGTTGATGCCGCAGTGCTGGCTCGTGGTGGGATCCGAAAAGAACTGGAAAGTTGCTTTTGAAAATAACAACGTTTGGGGGCTAAAGGACTTTCGAGAACTTCAGTCTTTATGGAACATGCTCCGAAACGGGGGCGGCCTGCTTTTCTACGTGTCCAAACCAGTGCATGGGATAGTTGGCTTCGGCCATGTTGTGACAAAGTTCAAGCAGACAAGACCACTCTGGCCGGAAGAAATAAAAAGACAACAAGTGATCTGGCCACTGTGCTTTGAATTTGACATCGAGCACTGTCTCCCTCCAAGCCTATGGAAATCTCACAGGTACACCTCTCACGATTTGCAGATGATAAGTAGAATGGTTTTTCAATGCTATCCTATCGCAGAAGTCGACGCTGCACGGATCGCCTTGGGGTTGAAATCTCTCATAGAGACCGTGCCTTCCCCTTCGCAGCAGCTCGAACTCCCAACGGAGCATGTTATTCTCGACCACGATGAAGTAAAAGCGTATTTAGCCGAGATAGGCCGCCTACAAGGTTACGTTGCCGATGAGGAATATCCGATTGAAAGCGCACGCCTTGACGTCGTTTGGCGAAGAGTTGAGCGCTCAGTGCCTACGTTTGCGTTTGAAGTTCAAATCGGTGGGGATATTTATCACGCCATGGCTAAGCTCAAGCACTCTTTCGACCTGTGGAATAGTCATATTTTCCTGGTTGCAAGCATAAGCGATAAGAGCAAATATCAGGAACTCCTCACAGGAACTTTCCACGAAGTCGAGGAGCAGATGCGATTTGTTGATATCGTATTTGTGAAAGAATTGCTTGAGAAGAAACGGAATTACAAAGAGATGGAGCGAGCGTTGGGAATCTTCAGTCGATAGCCTTCTCTGTATCAACCAGATCGCGCTCCAATTTTCCAACAAGATCGCCGTGTCCGATATCAAGTGGAGTGGAAGAAAGCAGTCAATCGGTTCGAACGTGAACTCCTCAACAACTTTTCGACCCCCGATGGCGATATTGACTGGGAGAAACTCGTGGAATTCAACAGCGGGAAACAGAAACGAAAGCTAAACAAATCTAGATCAGAAGTCCCGAAGCGCTCCTGAGGTATGAGGCGGCTCCACCAAGCCAGAGTGCCCTTCGGCCCTGCTGATAGGTGGTTCTTAGGGAGGAACGGCGAGGGCGATGTGCTGGAGGAAGGGGTCCTGGACGATGCCGAGGACCACGATCCCGAGCACGAGGAAGGCGAGCACTCCGGCGGTGAGGCCGTTGACGGGAATCGGCGCCGTGGTGCGGGGCTCATCGAGATACATCCGCTTAATGACCATCAGGTAGTAGTAGAGCGAGACGGCGACGTTGATCGCCCCGATCAGCACCAACCAGAGCCGTCCCGTTTCCGCGGTGGCCAATAAGACCAGCAGTTTCCCCACGAATCCCGCCAGCGGCGGCACGCCGGCGAGCGACAGCAGCCCGATGAACATCGCGGCCGCCAATCCCGCCGAGCGCTTCGACAGCCCCCGGTAGTGCTCCAGCGACTCCCCGCCGATCGCCTCAGAGACGGTCACGATGACCAGGAAGACGGTCAGGGTGCTGAAGAGGTACGCCAGCAGGTAGTACAGGATCGCCTCCACGCCCGGGACTGAGGCGGTCGAGAGCCCCATCACGAGGTAGCCCGCGTGGCCGATCGACGAGTAGGCCATGAGCCGCTTGATGTTGACCTGCGGGATGGCCGCCAAGTTCCCATACCCCATCGTCACGGCCGACACCCCGGCGAGCAGCGGGGCCCACAGCGGGGAGAGCGGCAGGAAGACGCCGTCCAGCACCCTGAGCAGCGCGACGATCCCCGCCGTTTTTGATCCCACCGCCACCAGCGCCGTCACCGGCGTCGGGGCACCCTCATAGACATCCGGCGCCCAGAACTGGAACGGCACGGCGGCGATCTTGAAGCCGAGCCCTGCGAGGACCAGCAGCAGCCCGGCCTGTGCGGTCAAGGGGATGGGGCCGCCGGCGAGCGTGCTGCGGATCACGGGGAAGCTGGTGCCGCCGGCGAATCCGTAGAGGAGCGCGATGCCGAACAGCAAGAAGCCTGAGGAGGTGGAGCCGACGATGAGATACTTCATCCCGGCCTCGACGGAGCGCGGGTCGGTCTTGAGGTAGGCGGTCATGATGTAGAGGGAGAAGGTGACCAGCTCCAGCCCCAGGAAGAGCATCAGCAGATCGTTCATGGAGGCCAGGACCAGCATCCCCAAAAGCGCGGTGAAGAGCAGGACGTAGAAGGCCCCCGCATGACTGCTGGGGCGAAACGCGATCCTCGTCATGACAATGACGACCGCGGTGGTCAGCAGGAACAGGTATTTGCAGTAGACGCTGAACCGGTCCACCAGGAACGAATCCTGGAACGTGTCGCCCAGGGGAGGGGGCTGTTGCGTGGCGAGCAGCGCGGCGGCCACCGCGACCCCGGCTAGCGCGAAACCCCAGAGGGAGCGTTGCCGCGCAGGCGGGACGAGCAGGTCCGCCGCCAGCAGGAGGAGGATCCACGCGCAGACCGCCAGCTCAACCGTCAAGAGGGACCAGTTCATTGCATCACATTGCGGATTGCGGATTGTCGATTTCGGATTGAAACGCCTCTATCTTGGTTTCGTCAATCCGCAATTCGCAATCCACAATCCGAAATTTCATTCGCGAGGCAGAGCAGAGGCGACCTGCTCAATCAGGGGTCGGCTTCCGGCGTCGATCCGGCGCAACAGCGGCGACGGCCAACATCCCACGATGAGCAGCGCGACGATCAGGATGAGATAAGGCGCTCGCGCCAGCGGCGTTCTCGCGTCGGACACGCGCGCGAAGGCGGCCTTCGACGGCCCGAAGAAGACGCCGCGGACGAAGCGCAGCATGTACACCGCGGTGATGACCACCCCGAACACCCCGCAGATGACCGGCAGCCGATGCGCGTCCCACCCGCCAAGGAACACCAGCAGCTCGGCGACGAAGTTGCCGAAGCCGGGCAGGCCGCTCGACGCCATAGCCGCGATCACCCCGCACGTCGCGATGAAGGGCATCTGGTGCGCGAGACCCCCCAGCTCCGGCAGGTAGCGGGTGTGGGTCTGATCGTAGATGTGCCCGACGAGCGCGAAGGCCAGCGCCGTCATGATCCCGTGCGCGAACATCAACAACACGGCGCCGTCGAGCGCCAGCGGCGTCAGGCAGGCGATGCCGAGCAGCACATAGCCCATGTGGCTCGAGGAGGAGTAGCCGATGATCAGCTTGAGGTCCTTCTGCGCCATGGCGACGAATCCCCCGTAGAGGATGTTCATGACGGACAGCCCGGCGATCCACGGCATCCACATCTGGGCTCCGGCGGGGAGCAGCCCCATCGCCAGCCGGATGATGGCGTAGGAGCCGAGCTTCATCAAGACGCCGGCATGCAGCATGCTGACCGCGGAGGGGGCGGCGGCATGCCCGATCGGCGACCAGCTATGGAAGGGCCACAGGGGCGCGATGACGCCGAAGCCGAGCGCCAGCAGCGGGAAGATGGTCCGCTGCAGGGAGGGTGACAGCGGCTGAGACGCCAGGTGTCGCTGGAGCGCGACGAGGTCGAAGGTGCCGGCTCCCGTGCTCGCGTAGAGCCACAGCAGCCCCGTCAGCGCGACGACCGCGCCCAGCGTGAGGTAGATGGTCAGCTTCATCGCCGCGTACTCTTTTGAAAACCGCACCACGCCCCCCTCTGTGACGTCGCTGCCCCACATCCCGATGAGCGGGTACATCGGGATGACCGCCATCTCGTAGAAGAAGTAGAAGAAGAACAAGTCGAGGGAGAGGAAGACGCCGAAGACGCCCGTGATGAGCAGGAGGTAGAACACGTAGTACTCCTTGACCCGCTCGGTGATGGCGTAGGAGATCAGCACGCCGGTGAACGCGCAGATGGCGTGGAGCAGCACAAGCGCAGCGCTGATCCCATCCACCCCCACGTGGAAGCCGATGCCCAAGGCGCGGATCCACGGGACGAACAGTTCGTGCTGGTAGCCCGCGACGGCGGGGTCATAGGTGGCGGTGACGAACCACGCGCCCACGAGGGGGATCGCGGTGCCGGCGAGGGCGATGCGCCGGATCCGGGCATGGTGGTCTGCGCGGATGAGGCACAACGCGAGCGCCGCGCACAGCGGGGACAAGAGAATGAGCAGAGGCAGGGGCAGCGTCATCAGCTGGCTACGGAAAACGCCTGGCCACACCACGGAGGCCACAGAATTCCACGGAAGCACAGAAGACGGCCCGACGGGCATTCTTCTGTGGTTCTGTGTCGCTTCTGTGCTTCTGTGGTGTCATCTGCGGTTGTTCAGCGCGCTAGCGACGGAGCGGAATCGCCAACAGCCACGTGACGCCGATCAGGAACCACAGGACGTACGTCTGCACGGCGCCGGTCTGCAGCCGCCGCAACAGGCGCCCTGCGGTTTGGGTGATCCAGGCGGTGCCGTTCACCGCGGCGCCGATGACGACGTAGCGCTCCAGCCACGCGCAGAGTCCGGCGATCACTTTCTGCTGGACGGTGGTGACGTACCAGCCATAGAGCTCGTCAATGTAGTACCGTCGCTGGAGGAGCGAGTAGGGCAGCGCCAGGGCGTGGACGAGCTGCTGGGCTGAGACCGCCTTCCGTTGGTAGATCAGCCAGGCGGTGACGAGTCCCAGGCCGACCATGCCGCACGACGTCCACACGACCTGCGCCGCACCCCCTGCGTGGTGGTGCCCCCCAAGGAATTGAGGGATGCCGAGGTAGCCGCCGATGACGGACAGGAGAGCGAGTAGGAACAGGGGTCCGAGCATGATGGGCGGCGACTCGTGGCTGCGCCCGTGGGCGGCGCCGGTGAAGGCGACGAACCACGCCCGCGCGATGTAGAACGCGGTCAGCCCGGCGGTGAGCAGGCCCAGCCCATACAACACGGGATGGCGGTCGTGCGCCAGGGTGAGGATTGCCTCTTTGCTGAAGAAACCGCTGAGGCCTGGGGTGCCGCACAACGCCAGGCCCCCCAGCAAAAAGCTGAGCGCGGTCCATGGCATGGACCGTCGCAACCCCCCCAGCCGCCAGATCACCTGTTCGTGCGTGGCATGGATGACGCTGCCGGCCGCGAGGAACAGCAGCGCCTTGAAGAAGGCGTGCGTCGTCAGATGGTACATCGCGGCCACCGGGCCGCCCAACCCGAGCGCCATCACCATGTAGCCGAGTTGGCTGAGCGTCGAGTAGGCCAGGATGCGCTTCAGGTCGTTCTCCACCAGGGCGAGGGCCGCCGAGAGCAGCGCCGTGAGCCCCCCCACCCACATGATCGTCGTGAGGACGAGGGGCGTTCCCTCGAAGAGCCAGAACGTCCGGCACAGCAGGTAGACGCCCGCCGCCACCATCGTGGCGGCATGGATCAGGGCGGAGACGGGCGTGGGTCCCTCCATGGCGTCGGGGAGCCACACGTGGAGGGGAAACTGCGCGGACTTGCCGATGGGACCGCAGAAGATCAGCAGCCCGATAAGCGGCAGCAGCCCCGCGGGGATCAGGCCGTGGCCCGTCAGCTCCGGCAGGCGTTCCTGAAGCGCGTGGAAGTCGAAGGTCCGTTCCGCAGCGACAGGACTGGAGGCGGCCCAGAGCGCGAGGATGCCGAGCAGGAAGGCGAAGTCTGCGACCCGGTTGACCATGAACGCTTTTTTGCCGGCCTCCGCCGCCGCCGGCTTCGCGTACCAGTGGCCGATGAGCAGATACGAGGAGCAGCCGACCAATTCCCATCCCATGAAGAGCTGGATCCAATTGTCGGCCAGGACGATCAGGAGCATGGAGAAGGCGAAGAGCGACAGGGTCCCGAAGAAGCGGCCGTAGGCGTGATCCTCGGCCATGTAGCCGGTGGCATACAGGAAGATGGCGCTGCCCACGCCGGTGACGACGAGGCTCATCAGGAGCGACAGGCGGTCGATCCACACGCCGACGCTGATCGTCACGCCGGGCAACGCGATCCAGGAAACGGACGAGCGCGCCGGCAGCAGGAGCTGGCCCCCGAGCGCGTGGAGCAGCAGCCCGCCCGTGGCGAGGAACGCCAGCAGCACGCTGCCGATGGCGACGGCCGCGGCGAGCCGACGCCGGTGGATGCCGAGGAGCACGATCACCGCCGTCGCGGCCAACGGCGCAAGGAGGATGGTCCAGCCCAGCGCGGCGACAAGGGGAGTGGCGGTGGCCGGAAGCGACGCTACCATTTCAAGCGGGTGACCTCATCGGCGTTCAGCGTCTTGAGCTGACGGGCCAAGAGGATGGCGATGGCCAGCCCCACCGTCACCTCGGCGGCCGCCACTACGATGGTGAAGACCACCATGATCTGCCCGCCCACGTGGCTCCAGGCCCGCGCGTAGGCGGCGAAGGCCAGGTTGGCCGCGTTGAACATCACTTCGATGCAGAGCAGGATCATGAGCACGTTGCGTCGCGTGATGATCCCGACCAGCCCGATGGCGAACAGCAACGCGCTGACGGTGAGGTAGTGGGTGAGAGTAATCATGGACCAATTGCGGATTGCGGATTGCGGATTGCGGATTGCGAATTGACAGGGCGGGAATAGGCGCGTTTCAATCCGCAATTGACAATCCGAAATCCGAGATACCGTGGCGAGGTCATCTCGGAGACTCGTCGGATTTCGCCAGGATCACCGCGCCGATGATCGCCGCCAGAATCAGGAACGACGTGAGCTCAAAGGGCAGCAGGTAGTGCGTGAACAGCAGCCTCCCCACGGACTCCACAGTGCCCTCCGGTGGCGGCACGGCAAATAGGGGCGGTTCCCCCCCGCGTGTCTTCATCATTCGGGTCAGTTGCGTGAAGAGCAGCAGGGCGCCCCCTCCCGCCGCCACCGTGCGGACGCTGAGGAGGCGCAGGCGCGCCAGCGAGCCGGGCTCAAGGTTGAGCAGCATGATGGCGAAGAGAAACAGGACGAGCACCGCCCCGGCGTAGAGCAGGATCTGGAGCGCAGCGAGGAAATAAGCGTCCAGCATGACGAAGAACGCGGCCAAGCAGAACATGGCGACCAGCAGCGACAGGACGCCGTAGAGGGGGTGGCGGTTGAAGACGACGGAGCAGGCGGCAGCCAGCATCACCGCCGTCAACAGGTAAAAACAGATCGCTTCGCCCATCGGTGGTGCGCCCCGCTCGCCCGGGCGGAAAGTCTGTGAAAAAAATCACAATCCGGGGCCTATTATAGCGAGGAACGCGACCCCCTGTCCACCCCGTGTACTTGTCCGAACCTGGCTATCCCGTCGGGGCCATTTGTGTTATGCTACTTCAACACACGCTGGAGATTCCCATGGGCGTCGGTCATCTCATCATTGCGGACAGCGAGCGCAACGCCAACCTCTACTACGCCACCCGCTTCCTGGCGCCGGATCCGTTCATCTTCGCCCAGGTCGACGGCCGCCGGATGCTCGTCATGAGCGATCTGGAGGTGGACCGGGCCAAGGCGCAGGCGAGCGTGGACGAAGTGCTCTCCTATGCGAAACTCTCCCAGGAGGCCAAACGACGGGGGGTTTCAGCGCCGACCATGATGGACGTGGTGGAGGAGCTGTTGAAGAGCCGTTCGGTGACGGAGCTCGAGGTGCCGAGCGACTTCAGCGTGACGTACGCCGATGCGCTGCGCGAGCGAGGCTACGCGGTTCGCCCGAGGCCGGAGCCGTTCTACCCCGAGCGGATGATCAAGACGGAGGAAGAGATCGCGCGCATCACCGAGGCATTGCGCACGACGGAGGACGCGCTGGCCTCGGCGGTTGAGCTGATCCGCACCGCCGAGGTGAGGGCGGAGGGTGCTTTGTGGATCGGCGGCAAGCCGCTGACCGTCGAGCTACTGCGCAAGGCGATGCACCTGATCATGATGGAGCGCGACTGCGTCGCCCAGCACACGATCATCGCCCCCGGCGTGCAGGCGGTGGATCCGCACAACGAGGGCTCAGGCGCCTTGCGCGCCAACGAGCCGATCGTCATCGACGTGTTCCCCCAGCATGCGCGCAGCCGCTACTTCGCCGACCTGACGCGGACGCTCGTCAAGGGCAAGGCCAGCCCGAAGGTGCGGCGGATGTTCGACGCGGTGAAGGCGGGCCAGGAGATCGCCTACCGCATGATCCGGGACGGCGTGGAGGGCTCGACCATCCACGCGGCCATCCTGAGCTCTTTCGAGGCGCTCGGCTTTCACACCGGGGAACAGGACGACCGGATGCAGGGCTTCTTCCACGGCACGGGGCACGGGGTCGGCCTGGAGATCCACGAGCCGCCCCGGATCGGGCCGCGGGCGGATACGCTGCGGGCCGGCATGGTCGTGACGGTGGAGCCGGGCCTCTACTACCGTGATGCCGGCGGCATGCGCATCGAAGACATGGTCGTCGTCACACGCGAGGGGTGCCGCGTGCTGACGGAGGCACCCAAGGTCCTTGAAGTGTGATACGATAGCACGTGTCCCGCCCGCCCTCTATGCCAAGCGCCGCCGTGCAATCCAGACTGACCCCTGAACCGGTCGTCCGGCTTGAGCATTACTTCCGGGAGCCGTACAACCTGGCTGTCGCGACGGCCAGGACGTGCTACTCCTCCAAGGTGATCTCACCGGATGACGTGGACAAAGATGAGCAGGCCAGGGAGCAGCGCGATCGCATCGCCCAGAGCATCTACAAGGCGGGCCACCACACCACGATTCAGCATCCCACCTTTCAGTTTGTGCTGGAGCAGGTGTCGCGCCACTTCCTCTGGTCGTTCCTGCACTCCCATCCGTTTTATAACTGCTTAGCTGGGGAAACAGAAATCCCCCACTTCCATGTGGCGAATAAGGCGCCATGGACCATCGCTGAACTCTATCAACGTTTTCACAGTTCGGATAAGCATATGTACGTGGAGAAGATGCATGTCCGAAGTGTCGATGGTGACGGAAACTTAGTCCCCAATCGTATCCACGATGTAATTGCCACAGGACGACACCCCGTTTTTCGAGTGAAAACCGCGCTGGGCTATATCCTCCGCGCCACGCGGGAGCATCGCTTCATGAGGGAGAACAAGTCCTGGGCCAGACTCCACGAGCTCACCGTTGGGGATGTCATCCTGGTCAATGGGGTGCGGGTCTATAAAGATCGAGATTGGCTCAAGCAGCGTTATCATGACGAAGGGCTGTCGCATCGAGCGATTGCAGTGCTCGCGCACACGTCATCGGATACAGTCCGCGCCTGGGTGAGGCGGCACAAACTCCAAAAGCCGATGGGAAGCTGGAGTAGGGGAGTTGCGCCAGCCAACAAAGGGAAAACAAAAGAAACCTATGAGCCCATGAAGAGAACTTCAGCGTGGGCGAGAGCGACTGGCCACCGGCCACCCCCAAACGGACACGGCCCACTCAATAGCAACTGGAAAGGCCATGCGGCGAGGAATCCAAGAGATCGGGCCCGCCTCTGGTATCGAGCGGAATCCTGTGAGGTGTGCGGGGCGACGCGGGCAGATCGGCGAATCGAACGGCACCACATCAACAAAGATGTCTATGACAATTCGCCTGAAAACATCGCCATCCTATGCTCACTATGCCACAAGGCCGCTGAAAGTCCGCATCGGAGCATCATGCGGGTGACGGTTGACCGGATCGTGTCGATCGAAGCTGATGGGGAAGCCGAGACATACGATCTCGTCATGGAGGCGCCGTTCCACAATTTCGTTGCGAATGGGTTTATTGTTCATAACAGCGAGCAGGTGAGTCAACGTTTTGTCGAGGTCAAGCCGGAGCGCTTCACGATCCCGCCGCTTCCCGAGGAGGCGCGCGTCATCTACCTCGAGGCGGTCCACGATCAGATGGAGGCCTACCATCGGCTCATCAACCTCGTGGAGCCGGTGGTGTCGCAAGAATATCAGCGGCTCTTTCCCGCCCGCCGGCTCGAAGAAAAGCGCTGGGCCGGGGCGATCAAGAAGCGCTGCCAGGAGGTGGCCCGCTACGTGTTGCCGGTCGCCACGCACGCGCACCTCTACCACACCATCAGCGGACTCACCCTCTATCGCTACTGGCGGCTCTGCCAGCAGTTCGACGCGCCTCTGGAGCAGCGCGCGGTCGTCCAGCGGATGGTGGAGGAGGTCGCGAAGATCGATCCCCAGTTCATGGCGCTGGCGGAGGAGCCGATTCCGCTTGAGCAGACGGTAGAGTACCAGGCGTTCAGCGTCTTCCACGACGGGTCGCGCAACGGCAGCAGCCGGCGCTTCATCGAGGAGTTCGATGGGGAGCTGGCCGGCGCGACGTCGCGGCTGGTCGATTACAAGATCCACGCCCAGGCCTCGATGGCCCAGGCCGTCCGCTCCGTCCTGGGGTTGACGTCGGATCAGCTCTCGGAGGCGCAGGCGATTGCGCTCGTCCTGGATCCGGCCCAGAACCGCTACCTCGCGGAGCCGCTGACCCTGACGACGCTGAGCAAGCTGTCGCGGACGATGGTCCACCCCCACTTCACGTTCAAGAAGAAGCTCTCGCACACGGCGGACTCGCAGGATCAGCGCCACCGGATGGTGCCGGCGTCGCGGCCGATCCTGCGGTGCCACTTCGTGCGCGGCAGGCCGGACTACGTGCTCCCCCCGCTCATTGCGGCCAGCCCGGAGGCGGAAGCCTGCTATCGGGAGGCGATGTCGCGCGCCTGGTCGGCCATCGACCGGCTCTTGGATCTTGGCGTGTCCGAGGAGCACGCGCTCTACCTGCTGCCCAACGCCTTCCCCATCCGATTTGAGGAGTCGGGCGATCTGCTCCACTTCCATCACAAGTGGGTGCAGCGGCTCTGCTACACCGCGCAGGAGGAGATCTGGAACGCCTGCCGTGATGAGGTCCTCCAGGTGAGCGCGCGCTTCCCGGACCTCGGCCGGTACATCCAGGCGCCCTGCTGGCTTCGCGCCCGCGCCCACGCAGCCCCGTTCTGTCCCGAGGGGGACCGGTTCTGCGGCGTGGCGGTGTGGCGGATGCCCGTGGAGCAGTACGCGCGGCTCATCTAATATCGTTGTGGAATGTGTACTGTGTAACGTGTAATGTCAGAACCCTGCGATTCACCCTCTCAAACTTGCTCCGCTCGAGGAGAGGTTCGCGTCGCCTTTCCATTACACCTTACACAGCGGACATTACACAGTCTTCAATAGGTGTGGGGTGCGAGGTGAGAAAGTGGCGACGACAGGAGTGACGCAGGCCGCCGAGGCGAACAGACCCTCCGCAGCCGCGGATACCCGCCAGTTGGTGGGCTTCTCGTTTTACCGGCTCGATCCGGCTTGGCGGCGGCTGCCACGCGCCACTCGGCGCAGACAGGCGGCTGAGCTCTGCCAGGTCGTCAGCGCGCACGCCAAGGAGCTGATGGTGTTGACCTACTCGCTCCTCGGCTTGAAGGCCGACGTGGATTTCCTCATCTGGCGCGTGGGCCGCCGCTTGGAGCAGCTCCAGGCCATGTCCGGGGCGGTGCTCCAGACCGCCATCGCAGGGTACCTGTCGATGCCCTACGCGTTTCTGTCGATGACGAAGCGCTCGACCTACGTGGACAAACTCGATCCCGATCATCCGGACCGTCGGCGGTTCATCACGCCGTTCCATAGCACATACCTGTTTGTCTATCCCTTCGTCAAAACGTGGGAGTGGTATGCGCTACCGCTGGAACAGCGCCAGGCGATGATGGATGAGCACATCATCCTGGGCAACAAGTACCCCTCGGTGCGCATCCACACGACGTATTCGTTCGGCCTGGATGACGCGGAGTTCATGCTGGCGTTCGAGTCGGACAGCCCGCAGGACTTTTTGGATCTGGTGATGGAGATGCGCGAGAGCAAGGGCCGCCGCTACACCCTGAGCGACACGCCCATCTTCACGTGTGTGGCCAAGCCGCTGCCGGACATCCTCAAGGCATTGGGGGGCTGAACGATGGCTGACATCCTCACGGAGATGGTGCAGTTTCCCAGTGATACCTTCACCATCAAGGCGTTCCTTGCGCGTCCGGCGTCGGCCTCCGGTCGCCTGCCTGCACCCCCGCTGCTTCGTTCTGCGAAGCAGAGCGTGCGGGGGCAGGCAGGCCTGCCGGCGGTGCTCGTCATCCAGGAGTGGTGGGGGCTCAACGACCACATCAAGGAGATCGCCGGCCGCTTCGCCCAGGAAGGCTACGTCGCCCTGGCCCCGGATCTCTACTCGCGCCTGGGCTACAAAGTGACCAAGGATCCCAATGAAGCCGCCGGCCTGATGAACGCCCTCTCCTCGCAGGCGGCGCTGCGCGATCTGAACGCCACGACGCAGTGCCTCAAGCGGCATCCGCAGGCCGATCCGCTGCGCATCGGCGTCGTCGGCTTCTGCATGGGCGGCACCTTCGCCCTCATGATGGCCACCCACAACTCGGATCTCAAGGCGGCGGTGTCGTTCTACGGCAAGGTGCCTCCGCTGGAGACGCTGGAGTCGCTGGTGTGCCCTGTGTTGTACCACTATGCCGGGCAGGACGGGTGGGTGACGCAGCAGGAACCGGATCGGTTGCGCCAGGCGATGAGTCAGTATGGCAAACGGGGCGAGGTGGTGACGTACCCGAGCTGCCAGCACGCCTTCTTCAACGACACGCGGCCTGAGGTCTACAGCACGCAGGACGCCGCCGAGGCCTGGCGCAGGACCCTGCAGTTCTTCGCGATCCACCTGAGGTGAGGATGGATCTTCAAGCCAAGAAGATCGCGCTTCGCAAGATTCCCCATGGGGTGTACATCGTCGGCGTCAAGCAGGACGCGCAGCTCAACGCCTTCACCGCGACGTGGCTGACGCAGGTCTCCTTCACGCCGCCGCTGGTGGCGTTGGGCATCAAGAAAGATTCCCACTCCTTTGCGATGATCCAGCAGGGACGGGTGTTTTCCGTCAATCTGCTGGGCAAAGATCAGAAGGCGCTGGCGGAGCATTTCGTCAAGCCGGCAACGGTAGTCGGGGAGAAGCTGCGGACGGTGCCGCACCGGCCGGGCGCCACCGGCGCGCCGGTGCTGACGGACGCCATCGCGTATTTCGAATGTGAAGTGCGCGAGATCGCCAACGAGCGCGGGGACCACGCCATCGTCATCGGCGAGGTGGTGGAGGCTGGGGTGCACCGGGATGAGCCGGCGCTGACGCTCGTGGACACGGGGTGGCACTACGGTGGGTAGCGCTCGCAGGAGAGCGAGTCCTTTCCTGATCTGCGCCGGGACCCTCCTCGTCACTCTCCTGTGGAGGATGCCGACCGCCGAGGCGAACATCCTCCTCGGCCTGCAGAAAATCGTCACCGGCATCCTGCAGGTGCCCCTCTCCACGCTGGCTGGGACGTTCAGCGGGCCGCCGGTGATTGGAACGGCCATGGGCGTGCTGGGGGGAACGATCAACGGCGTGGGTCTTGTGCTGAGCGGCGTGTTTGATGTCGTGGCGGGCGTCGTCCCGCTGGCCAAATCCGCCGCCCCGTTCGTCCTGCCCATTTTCCTGTAAGATGCCGGCCCGCGTGGTGGCGCGCCTTGCCGTGATCGCGGCGGTGGTCTTGCTGTCAGTCCCAGCCGGCGGCGCGGCGAAGGAGCCGGCAGGGACTGAACAGGCGACGCCGTCAGAGACAGCTCAGCCGGCAGCCCGTGAGGCGCCGGCGGTGATTGAGCTGCGCTGTCCCTGGGCAGAGCGCGTGGCCGGCAAGGTCACGCTTGGCTCATGCGTCCCGCCGTCGTGCCCGACGGGCTGGACGAATGTCGGCGCAAGCTCCTGCAGCGCCAATGGCATCTGGTGCGGGGCGGGCTGCGCCACGGTCGGCCACTGCAGCCGCTTCTGCACGAACTAACCGTTTCCCTTCCGGTGTGCTGAATCCGCCATGGCGATTGCGTTGACCGGCGAACGGCTCAGGGCCTATGCCGGCTTCACCAAGCTGGAGCACACCGTCTTTTCGCTGCCGCTCATTGTGGCGGGCACGGTGCTGCGCTTGCGCGGCTGGCCGAGCGCGCAGTTGGCCGGCTGGATGGTGCTGGCGGCGATCGGAGCCCGCGTCATGGCCATGGGCCTGAACCGGCTCATCGATCAAGAGATCGACGCGTGCAACCCGCGCACCCGGCAACGGGAGCTGCCGCGCGGCGCGATGCAACGATGGGAGGCGTGGGTCATTGTCGCGTCGGCGGGAGCGCTCTACGTCGCCGGCGCGGCGGCCATCGCGCCGATCTGCGTGTGGCTGTCGCCGATTCCGGTGGCGCTCTTCGTGGCGTATCCCTATTTGAAACGCGTCACATCGCTATCACACCTCGGCTTGGGCGTGGCGTGGTCGGTGGCGCCGGTGGCCGGCTGGCTCGCGGCATCGAAGACGCTGATGGGGGTGGGCGAGGTCGGCTGGCTGTGGCTGTTTTCGGTCTGCTGGGTGGCGGGCTTCGACATCATCTACGCGACGATGGATGAGGTGTTCGACCGAGAGGCGGGGCTGCACTCGCTGCCCGCTCGGATGGGCCGATCCCGGGCACTTCGGGTGGCCGCCCTCCTGCATGGCGCAGCCTTCGTGACGCTCGTCATGCTGTGGCGCACCCAGCTCCGCTCGCCGCTCGCGCTCTGGTGGCTTGCGGGGATCGGCGCGCTCTTCATCTGGCAGCACGCCATCGCCGACCGCCGCCCCGCCTTCGCCTTCTTCAAGCTGAACGGCCTCATCGGCTTTCTGGTCTTCGGGGTTGTGCTTGCTGGAAGATGAGTCGTTGCGCTACGGAAGGGTGATCGCATGAAGAGACGAGGCATGGCGGGCGAGGCGGGTGAAGTCCTCATCCCGATGCCACAGGTAACAGCGGTAATGCATGGCGGTGGAGGCGATGACGACATCCGTGGCCGGGAGGGAAAGGCCCGCTTGGCGCAGCCGCGCACCCAATCGGCCCGCTTCCAACCAGACATCCTGGGTGATTTCGAGCCACTGCAAGCCCAGGAGATCTTCCTCCAGGCTAGCGAGGGCCGACGGCGTCGGAGCGCCTTGCAGGATCTCGACGGCGATGAGCCCTATCGTGGCGACCGTCCCAAGGCGGAGCTCCTCTTGGAGCCGGTGCTTGAGCGCGGCGGGCCCCTGGGGACGGTAGTAGTCAATCCACACCGAACTGTCCACCAAGATGGGGGTCACGCTCATGCGGCGTCAATCTCGGTGGCGGAGCCGTCTGAGCGTTCTTCGGGTGAGCGTCAGCCGGAACGCTCCGGCATGGCGGATGGTTTCCGTGCGCCGATGCTCCTGGATCAGGGCATGGAGCGCCCGCTCAATGGCTTCCCGCTTTGTGTGCGAGCCGCTGACCTTCTCCGCCAGCTCCAACAACTCGGGATCGACGGTGACAGATAGTCGCATGTCGCACCTCCTGGTTGCACCAATAGGATACACCACAATTTGGTGCATGACAAGTGCGAGTCATCACATGGGCTGGTCGGTGCCGGCCACCGCTGACGGGAAGGAGGGGGTCTTATGCGCATCATCGTGGGCGTGACCGGTGCCTCGGGAGCGCTGTTTGGCGTAGAGTTTCTGCGGCGGTGTCCGGCGGAGAAGTTTCTGATTCTGACGAAGTGGGGCCGGTACGTCCTCAAGGAGGAGACCGGCCTGAGCGAGCCGCATCTCGCGGAGCACGTCAAGCGGATGTTCTCCGACGACGACCTCTCGGCGCCGTTTGCCTCCGGCTCGACGCCATTTGACGCGCTGGTCATCTTGCCATGCTCGGTCTCGACCATGGCCAAGATCGCCTGCGGGTTGGCAGACACGCTGCTCACGCGGGCCGCGGCCGTGGCGCTCAAGGAACGCCGCAAATTGATCCTATGCCTGCGCGAGACGCCATTGTCGACGATCGCACTGGAGCAGGCCCACAAGCTCTCGCAGGCCGGCGCGATTGTCATGCCGGTCTCGCCGCAGTTTTACCACCGGCCGCAGACCATTGATGAGATGGCCGGCCACTTCGCCGATCGGGTGCTCAGCCTCCTCGGCGTCGAGGGCGCGGTCGCCTGGAAACCTGAAGCCCTAGAATAACAGCGTGCAGCGTAGAGCGTTCAGCGGGCAGCGTAGAGCGTATAGGAAAGAGTGTGAAGACTAAGAGTTTTCGAGATTTAATTGTGTGGCAAAAATCCTACCAGCTCACCAAAGCTGTCTACGAAGCCACGAAGGATTTCCCGCCCGCAGAAACCTACGGCTTAAAACAGCAAATGCGTCGTGCGGCGGTGGCTATCCCCTCGAACATCGCCGAAGGATACGGAAGGCAGTTTAACAAGGAATATAAGCAATACCTCGCTATTGCCTACGGCTCCCTCTGTGAACTCGAAACCCAATGCCAGCTCGCCCATGACCTCGGATATTTTCAGGATGGTTTGGGAGTCGAAGATCTGTCCAAAGAAGTCGGCAAAATGCTTTATCGGATGTTGCATCCTCTTTCTGAACGCTGATGCATTATCCTGATTTCCTGAACGCTGTACGCTGCACGCCATGTTATTGTTACCTGTACGCTAAACGCTGAACGCTCTACGCTAAGACATGAGTGACCTTCAGTCATTTCTGACCTTTCTTGAGCGGGAAAAGCAGCTGGCGCGGGTGCGCGTCGAGGTGGATCCGGAGCTGGAAATCACCGAGATCGCCACGCGCGTCGTGAAGCAGCAGGGCCCGGCGCTGCTCTTCGAGCGCGTGAAAGGCTCCTCCTTTCCGCTGGCCATCAACATCCTCGGCAGCGAGCAACGCATCGAGCTCGCGCTCGGCCGTCATCCACAGCAGGTCGGGCAGGAGCTCAAGCGGCTCCTTGAGGCGGCGATGCCGCCCAGGCCCGCGCGGATCCTCCAGGAGTGGCGCACCGTCGCCCGCGTGTTGGCTATGCCGCCGAGGCGCGTGCGCCGGGCGGCCTGTCAGGAAGTGGAGGACGCCCCGGACCTCAACCGCCTGCCGATCATGAAGTGCTGGCCGAAGGATGCCGGACGATTCGTGACCTGCGGCATGGTCCTGACCTACGATCCGGAGACGGACGCCAGAAATCTTGGCATCTACCGGATGCAGGTGGTCGGGCCTGACCGCGTCCTCATGCACTGGCAGATCCAGAAGGGCGGCGGGTTTCACTACTGGAAGGCGGAGCGACAGGGAAAGGCGCTGGCCGTGGCGGTCGTCATTGGGGGCGATCCCATCCTTTATATCGCCTCAGTCGCGCCGCTGCCGGAGGGCATTGACGAGCTGGCCTTTGCGGGATTTCTCCGTGGGCGACGGGTGCCGCTCGTCTCAGGCAAGACGCAGCTCACGGCGGTGCCGGCCGATGCGGAGATCGTCCTTGAAGGGCTTGTCCCGCCCGATGAGCGGATGCCGGAAGGGCCCTTCGGCGATCACTTCGGCCACTACTCCCATCCGGCGCCCTTTCC
The DNA here is from genome assembly GCA_030697665.1 of Candidatus Omnitrophota bacterium. GTDB lineage: Bacteria > Omnitrophota > Gorgyraeia > Aquiviventales > Aquiviventaceae > JAUYPJ01. The sequence continues at coordinate 8,313 of JAUYPJ010000046.1, read as the reverse complement.
GGTGCTGTGGGTGCAGACGATGACGCGACGGGCGCATCCGGTGTACCTCTCCGCCGTGGTGGGCAAGCCGCCCCAGGAGGATCGCTTCATCGGCAATGCGGTTCAGGAGATGCTGCTGCCGATGATTCGCCTGATCCATCCGGAGCTGCGGGATCTGTGGGCGTATTACGAGGCCGGATTTCACAGCCTGGCGGTGGCCTCGGTGACTGAGCGCTTCGGCAAGGAAGGGATGAAGACGGCGCTGGGGCTGCTGGGGACCGGGCAGATGGCGCTGACGAAGTGCCTGGTGCTGGTGGGCGCGGAGGTGGATGCGCGGGATTTCCGCGCCGTGCTCTGCGCAATCCGGGACCACTTCGATCCGTCCCAGGACTTCCTCTTGCTTCCTGGGGTGCCTTTTGATACGCTGGATTTTACGAGTTTTACCCTGAACCTGGGCAGCAAGATGGTGCTGGATGCGACCCCGAACCACGAGGGCTCGGGGCAGGGCGGCAGGCCGCGCACCGCGCCCGGCGGGCTCACTGAGGCCCAGGTCAAAACCCTCCATCCTCGCATTCAGCGGGCACGCATCCTTGAGGGCGCGCTCCTCGTCGTCCAGACTGGCGGGGAAGGGCGCGAGGTCGTCAGGAGCCTGGTTCAGGCTGAGGGGCTCTCGCACCTGAAGCTGATCGCCGTCGTGAGCGATGACGTGGACCTTGAGGATCATGAGAGCCTGTTGTGGGGGATCTTCACCCGCTTCGATCCGGCGCGCGACATCCTCTTCACGCAGACCGAGCTGCGGGGCGCCTGGCCGGTGGCTCGGGGCCGCCTGGGGATCGACGCCACATTCAAACACGGCTATCCGGAAACGATTGTGATGGACCCTGACATCGTGAAGAAGGTGGATGCGCGATGGCATCAGTACTTTCGGTAGACCGCGTCACCCAGGAAGCGCAGCAGCATGAGCGGCTGACGCGCGAGGAGGCGCTTGCGCTCTTTGAAGCGAGCGATGTGATCCAGCTCGGGCGGCTCGCCGACCAGGTGAAGCGCACGCGATGGGGCCGGCGCGCGCACTTTGTGATCAACCGGCAGATCAATCCTACCAACGTGTGCGTCCTCTCCTGCCGGTTTTGCGACTTTGCGACCAAGCGCGGCCGCGCCAACGCCTACGAGATGACCCTTGAGGAGGTGCTGGCGCGCTGCAGCCCTGAGCTGCGGGAAGTGCACATCGTCGGCGGCTTGCATCCGGACTGGGAGTGGGACTACTACCTGGAGATGTTCAGGGCGATCAAGGCGGCGTGCCCCCAGATCCAGATCAAGGCATGGACGGCGGTGGAGATCGACTACTTTTCGAAGAAGTTTCGGCTCCCGATCGAGGAGGTGCTGCGCCAGCTCCAGGCGGTGGGGTTGTCGGCGCTTCCCGGCGGAGGCGCGGAGGTCTTCTCCGAGCGGGTGCGCAAGGCGCTCTTTCCCTTCAAGATCGGCGCCCCGCGCTGGCTGGAGATCCACAAGGCGGCGCACCGGCTCGGGATCCCCACGAACGCCACCCTGCTCTACGGCCACATGGAGACCCACGAGGAGCGGGTGGACCACCTGTTGAAGCTGCGCGCGCTGCAGGATGAGACGGGCGGCTTCATGAGCTTCATCCCGCTGGCGTATCAGCCCGGGAGGACCCAGGTCGTGGCTCGTCAGGCCTCGGCGATTGACGATGTGAAGACCATCGCCATCTCGCGGCTGGTGCTGGACAACGTCCCGCACATCAAGGCCTATTGGGTGACGATGGGTGAGGAGATCGCCTCGGTGGCGCTCCACTTCGGAGCCGACGACCTCGATGGGACGATCGGGGAGGAGCGCATCATGCACGCCGCCGACGCGGCCTCGCCGGTGAGCCTGACCCGGGACCGCCTGGTGGAGTTGATTCGGGAATCCGGGTGCATTCCGGTGGAGCGCGATGCCCTCTACCATACCCTCCATGTCTACGACGACGACCACGCGCCTTGCGAGAGTGCCGTATCTCAATAGCGCCCCCTTCTTCCGGGGGCTGTCATTGGGAGCGCGGTACGAGGTGACGGACTGTGTGCCCCGCGCGTTGGGGCAGATGGCCGCGGCGGGGACCATCGATGCGGGCCTGCTGCCGCTGGCGGACTACCTGCGGCTTCAGGGCGCGTTCGAGCGGCTGGGGCGTTTCGGCATTGCCGTGCGGGGGCGGGGGCGCAGCGTGCTGCTGTTTTCCCGCACGCCGATCCTGCAGCTCGACGGCAGGACCATTGCGGTGACGGAAGAGACCTCCACCAGCGCGGTCCTCTTGCGGCTGCTGCTCGAACACCGCTACCGACTGGCCCCTGCGGCGTACGAACGAGTCCGGGTGCCCCCGCCGATGGCGGGGGTGGACGAGGACGTCCCGACATCGAAGATGGAGGGACCGCACGGGCAGGACCCTGCGGCGGACGCGTGGCTGTTGATCGGCGATGCGGCCCTGCGATTCTCGCACGCCAACACGCGGTTTCCCTACGAGTACGATCTGGCGTTCGAGTGGTGGATGTGGCAGCACCTGCCGTGCGTGTTCGCCGTGTGGGCCATCCGCGCGGGGGACAGCGCGCATGAGCGCAAGGCCCTTGAGGCGGCGCTGGCGAAGTCGCTGGTGATGAACCTCGGCCAACTGGAAACGATCGCCCAGGAGAGCTCCGAGCGCCTCGGCGTGCCGTCAACGGAGCTGCAGGTCTACCTTGAGCGCTTCGTCTACCGCTTGGGGCCTGATGAGGAGGCGGCGATCAGCCGCTTTGCGACGCTCGCGCATGAGCACCATCTGCTCTGAGGCCATCGAAGAGAAGGTCCTCTCCGGCGCGCGCCTCAGCCGCGAGGAGGGATTGTGGCTCTGGCAGCGCGGCGAGCTGCTGGAGCTCGCTCATCTGGCGAGCCGGGTGCGCTTACGGCTCCACCCGGATCCGGTGGTCACCTTCGTCGTCGATTCCAACCCCAACTACACGAACGTCTGCGTCACGGACTGCGTCTTCTGCGCGTTCTATCGCAAGCCCGGCAGCCCGGACGCCTACACCCTCACCGTCGAGCAGGTGCTGGAGAAGGTCCAGCGCGCGGTGGATCAGGGGGCCACAACGGTGCTCCTGCAAGGGGGGCATAACCCAGCCCTCCCGCTTGACTACTATCTGGAGCTGGTCCGCCGGACGCGGCAGCGGTTTCCCCAGGTGACCCCGCACTTCTTCACCGCCTCCGAGATCACGACGATGGCGCAGGTGTCCGGTGTAGCGATCCGCGAGGTGTTGGAGCGTCTGAAAGCAGCGGGGCAGTTCACCTTGCCTGGGGGAGGGGCTGAGATCCTCTCCGACCGGATCCGCCGTCGCCTCGCCACCAAGAAAGGGCCGGCCGAGGCGTGGCTCTCGGTTCACCGGCAGGCGCATCACGTGGGGTTCAAATCGACAGCGACGATGATGTTCGGCCACATCGAAGAGGCCGAAGACATCCTCGACCACCTGGAGCAGATCCGCGCCCTCCAGGATGAGACCGGCGGCTTCACGGCGTTTATCCCATGGACCTTCAAGCCTGGCAATACCCCCCTTCAGCGGCACATCCCGCGCCACGCGGGCCCCACGTCCTACCTGCGGATGATCGCTTTCTCGCGGATCTATCTCGACAACGTCCCTCACATCCAGGCCTCCTGGTTCTCCGAGGGGAAGAAGACCGGCCAGATCGCGCTTCACTTCGGGGCGGATGACTTCGGCGGCACCTTGTTCGAGGAGAACGTGCACGCCGCCACCTCCTTCATCAACACGGCCACGGTGGAGGAGCTCGTGACGCTCATCCGCGAATCCGGCTTCCATCCGGCGCAGCGGACCACCCTCTACGAGATCGTCCGCGCGTTCGAGCCTGCGGCCGCGTGAATGGCGAAGCCCATCCCCCTGACGACCGGGCTGGGAGAGGTGGCCGCTCCAGGCACGCTGTTGACCACGCTCATTCTCTCCCCTGACGGCGCGATCAGCGTCGATCCCGGCGCGCTCCATGGGCGCAGCGCCATCGAGCAGGCCATCCGGTTCGTCCCCGCGCGCGACCAGCTCCCCAACGCCCGGTGCTCTTGGGTGATCTGGGTGGCGGTTGAGCTTGACGCATCGAACGCGCCGGTTCGCTATAAGGGGCTTGCGGTGTCTGAGCTGTGGGTGGATCCCGTGGCGAAGGCCGGGTATAAGGTGTTGGCGGAGTCTGTCAACCGGATGTCGGAAGCGCTCCGCGGCGGTCTCAACCTCACGGGGCTCGATGAACGGGCAAGGACCCTCGTGCGCCAACAGCTCATGGCGCTCAGCGCGGATCTCTGGGAGCGCTCAGCCCGAGAGCTGAAGGAGGCGCTGGGATGAGGCCCCTCCCATCGACGATGCAGCTGGACTGGGCCAGCCTCGTCGAACGTTCGCTTGGCGGGCAAGGCCTGACGCGCGAAGAAGCCCACGCCCTGCTCGCCCTGCCGGATGACGAGGTGCCGCTGGCGCTTCGCGCGGCGTTCGACGTGCGCAAAGTCCGCTTCGGGAAACGGGTCAAGATCTGCATGCTGCAGAATGCGCGCAGCGGCCTCTGCCCGGAAGACTGCCACTACTGCTCGCAGTCATCGCTGTCCACCGCGGCCATCGACAAGTATCCCCTCATGTCCACGGAGCTGCTGCTCGACGGGGCGCGACGGGCGTGTGAGGCGAAGGCGACGCGCTACTGCATGGTGACGAGCGGACGCGGCCCCAGCGACGAGGAGATCGACCACTTCTGCGACGTCACGCGCCGGATCAAGGAGCGCTTTGCGCTGGAGGTGTGCGTGTGTCTTGGGATCCTCTCGGAAGCGCAGGCCCGGCAGCTGAAGGACGCCGGGGTGGGATGGGTGAACCACAACCTCAACACGAGCGCGCGGTACTACCCCTCGATCTGCTCGACCCACACCTACGAGGACCGCGTCAGGACGGTCTGCAACGTCCGCAAGGCCGGGCTGATGACGTGCAGCGGCGGGATCGTCGGGATGGGGGAGACGGATGAGGACGTTGTGGAGCTCGCCTTCGCCATCCGTGAGATGGGCATCGATTCCATCCCGGTCAATTTCCTCCACCCCATCAAGGGCACCCCGATGGAGGCGTTCACGTGGCTGAGTCCGATGAAGTGCCTGAAGGTGCTCTGCCTGTTCCGGTTCCTCAACCCCACCAGCGAAATCCGGGCGGCCGGAGGTCGCGAGGTCAACCTCCGCTCCCTGCAAGGCCTAGCCCTCTATCCTGCGAACTCCATCTTCGTGGAAGGGTACCTCACGACACCGGGCCAGCAGGCCCAAGAGGCCTTGCGCATGATTGAGGACATGGGGTTTGAAGTGGAGGGGGGATGATGACACACCGTTGGATCATCACGGCGTTGGGGAAGGACCGTCCTGGGATCGTCGCAGGGGTCACGAAGATCCTGTATACGCGTGGATGCAACCTGGAAGACTCCGCCATGACTCGGCTGGAGGGTGAGTTTGCGATCATGCTGATCTTCTCCGCGTCCTCCTCCATGAATGGGGTGGCGCTCCGCAGGGCGTTTGCGCCGCTTGAGCGCCGCTTCGGCCTTGTCGTCCATCTCAAAGGCCTCACCCCAGTGGAAAGCCGTCCGCCGCGCCCGCGAGGCCGGCGCTGCGTCATTTCCGTCTACGGCGCGGATCGGCCGGGGATCGTGTTTCGCATCTCAGCGGCCCTGGCGCGAGCGAGGATCAACATCACGGACGTCCACACGCACCGCAGCGTCCCCGCTCGTCGTCGGCGAGGGCCCTCGCTCTATCTGCTCTTGTTGGAAGTCGAGCTTCCGCCGGGACGGACCCTCCCATCCCTGGAGCGACAGCTCAAGGGGACGGCAACGCGGCTAGGGGTCGAGCTCAGCGTGCGCCCAGGCGAGCCCAACGTGCTCTGATCCGTTTGGATGAGCGCGTTGCCCATCAGGCGGTTGCCTGATCCAGTGCTCAAACGGCCCACCCGCCCGGTGGAACAGGTGGACGCTCGGGTGAGACGCTTTGTCCACGCGCTCATTCAGACGATGCGCCACCACCCCCGCTGCGTCGGCTTGGCGGCCCCGCAGGTCGGAAGCCCTCTACGCATCGCCGTCATGGACGCCTCGGCTCACCCGAAAGCCCGCCTCAGCCACGGCCTGCTGGTCCTCATCAATCCCCGCGTCACGGTGGCGGAGGGAGCGGTGGTGCAGCGCGAGGGCTGCCTTTCGATTCCGGATTTGACGGCGAATGTCCGGCGCGGCCGACGGATCTGCCTCTCGGCGCTGGATCAGGCCGGCTGCCCGTACGAGCTGTGGTTGGAGAACTTTGAGGCGATCGTCGCGCAGCACGAGGTGGACCACCTCGACGGGTTGTTGTTCCTCGATCGGGTGGCGAATCTTGGGACGGACGTCTTCCCCCGCAAAACCTACCTCTAGTGCTTCGACAGGATTGAGATGAGAGAGCACCAGATCAATCCTGTCGAAGCAGTCCATAGTCAATAGTCCATAGTCGATAGTCAGACGAAACAACCAGAGCTGCAACGTATTGGTTTGCTATGGACTACGGACTATCGACTGCTCCGTCCACGCCGTGGACGGAACACTAGGGCTTGAGCGGTTCGATGACGCTCAGGCGAGGCACTGAGGGGATGAGGCCGGCTTCGTGCGCCCGGTCGAAGAGCCGGTGCAGCGCTTCTCGACACGGCTTGGAGAGCGTGAGCGATTCTTCGTTGACGTACATCCCGATGAACTGGCGGGCGCGAACGGGGTCGGTCCCGCGTCCGTAGCGCAGCGCATAGGCGAGCGCTTGCTCCTGGTGGGCAAACGCGTACAGGAGGCTGTCCCGGAAGACCGTCGTGATGCGCTGGGCGAGGGGACGTCCCAGCGACCGCCGGACGACATTCAGGCCCAACGGGATCGGCAGCTTCGCCTGTTGCTGCCACCACATGCCCAAATCAAGGACAGGCAACAGTCCGGCGTCTCGATACGTCAACTGCCGCTCGTGGATGACCAGCCCCGCCTCGACTGTGCCCGCAAGGACCTCCGCGGGGATCTGCGCAAACGGCAGCTCCACCGGGATGACCTGCGGGAGCGCCAACCGCAGGAGCAGGCAGGCGGTCGTGTGCAGCCCGGGGACGGCGATCCGCCGGCCCTGAAGATCCTGTGGGGCCATCGGCCGGGCGGAGATGACGACCGGCCCGTACCCTTGGCCGACGCTCGAACCGACCGAGGCGATCCAGTACGTCTTGGCCAGGGCCGGATAGCTGGCGGCGGAGACGGCGGTCAGGTCCAGCTCCGCCTTCAGGGCGCGCTGGTTGAGCGATTGGATGTCCTCCACGACGTGCTGGAACCGGAGCCCATTCAGCGGGATGGACCCGGAGGCGAGGGCATAGAACATGAACGCATCGTCCAGGTCGGGCGTGTGCCCAGCGCTGATCGTGAGCGGTTCATGCCGTCTTCGACGCCGGAGCTGCCTGCTGCGCATCACCGGATCGGCGCGGTGCGCCTACGCCCACTCTTCATAGTGGAGCTTCTCCTGCGGGACGCCGGCGCTCGCCAGGTCCTGATAGATCGCTTTGACAACCTCCAGCCACCCGCAGAGGTAGATCTCCTTGTTGGAGGCGTCGGTGATGTATTTGGCGAACGTCTGCTGGATGTGGCCCGCGTCCCCCTGCCAGTTTTTGGGGCGGCTGACCGTCGGGATGTAGTGGAAGTTGTGTCGCAGGCTCGTGAGCGAGCGGAACTCCGATTCGTAGAGGAGGGCATGCTCGTAGCGGGTGCCAAACAGCAGCCACACGTCGCGGGTGAAGCGGCGGTGGACCAGGTCCTTGATCATGGACCGCAGCGGGGCGACCCCGGTGCCGGTCGCCATGAAAACGGGATCGTACTCAAGCGGTTCCTTCAACAGGAAGTTGCCGTGCGGCCCCGAGACCACCACCGACGCCCCTTCCTTCAGGCCCCAGAAGTAGGTCGAGGCGATGCCCCCTTCCACGTGTTGGATGCACAGCTCGATGGCCTGCCGCTCATGGGGTGGGCTGGCGATCGAGTAGGCCCGCTTGACGACGCCGCCATTCCGTGGGACGTGGAGGATGATGAACTGCCCTGCGCGAAACTCCACCTGCGACGGCTCAAGGAGCTTGAGACGGAATCCCCGGACGTTGTACGCAAGGCTGTCGATCCGTTCCACGATGGTCCGAAACTGCGTCGGTGGCATGACGCGATATTGTAGCAGAACGCCGTGAGCGGGTAAACGAGCGGACAGAGGCGGGTAGCGTCAAGTAAACTGTGTAAATTCCTTTAAGGGCTTTTCCTGCCAGATGGTATTTAAGCGATGGAACACCGCGT
>JAUYPJ010000031.1 GCA_030697665.1 Candidatus Omnitrophota bacterium | reverse complement strand
TCATCAACTCGACGACGGTCCCAGGGCTCTGAGGTGGAGCCCCACGGGCTGACGCCCGTGGCCCCTGTTGACGCCCGTGGGGCGGAACCGCGCCGAAGCCGTGTTCTGCTTCGCCGGTGCCTTGTCGGCCCGGCTTCGCAGCAACACCCGCTTCGCCTTCCTCCCCGGGCTGACGCCAGGGACTTACGGCGAAGGCGGGTGAGCCGGCCTTGGGAGCGGCGGACGCTTCAAACACGCACAGGCCTCGGTACTCGCCCACGATGGGGTGGACCAGTCGGAACCGCATCGCCGTGGGGGGATCCTGCTCCACTTCAAAGGTCAGCGTCAGCCGCTTCCAGAGCACCTTGACGTCCACCTGCAGCACCTGGCGATGCTCCTGTCGCTCGATCCACCGAACCGCCGTCACGCCGGGCGTCATGGTGCTAAGGTCGGTATAGTCATTGGAGCGCTCCCAGACGGCCTGCCGATCCAAGGGCACCTCGAAACGCACCCCTGCGAAGATTCCGTCCGTCCGGCTGGCCCGCTGCCGCCACCGGACTTGATGCCGTCCCACTTCAACGTGTCGAACCCATTGGCGAGACCAGGACTGCTGGAGAAAATCGGTGTCGATCGCCGCCTCTCCCAGCGGTGAGAGCAGGAACAGCCCCACGAGGCCATACGTGAGGGTTCGCATCATGGTCCCAGCTCGAGGGTCTGATCGTAGCGCGCAACGCAGGCATCCTGCTGAGCCGGCGTGAGTCTGCCGTTCAGCGCCAGCCAGTCCAACGCGAGCTTGGCGCTGATGATCGTCAGCGTCTGCGGATCCTTGAAGTAGCCTCCGTGCGAGAGGAGATACGCGCCGGAGTTGACCCGGGCATCCTTCCAGACCGCTCGCTCGTACGCCTCGTTGAGCCCCTTGAGCGGCATCCCCACCGGATCGTCACGATCAAAGACGTTGACCCACCGTCCCCGAGCATCCTCCATCGCGATGGGGTACTTGAACGCCTCGGGGCCGCCGTATTGGAGCGAAAAGAGCGCCAGCGGAGAGCCGAGGCTGAAGAAGTTGTCAACGCGAAGCGCGCCGTGGAATCCCTCCTGACCCTGACCGCGTCGCTCCTTCGTCCGATCCCACACCTCGTTCGAGACGATCACTGTGCCCAGGCTGTGCGCAATGAAGGTGAGCGGGACCTTGCCGTCAGTCGGGGCGAGCTGAGCGGCCAGCGACTCCAGGGTCGCTGTGACGGCGGCGTGGACGTCCGCCCGCGCGCCCGGCTCGAGATAGCCGATGATATCTCCGATGAAGTCGGCGACGAAAGCGTGTTCCGCCCTCTTCACCCGAGCGATTAACCGCCTCCACAGGGTTCGCCACCACGTCCCGCCGATAGGCAACGGCTCCTCTGCAGCCTTCAAGGCCTCGCGCAGCAGGCGCTGACGCTCTTGAAGGAGATCGGCCCAGTGGACGCTGGCGAAAACGGCCAGCTCCTCTGCCGCGGGCGGACGACCCTGGAGCCACCGGGCCGTCTCCGCCTGCACGCGAGCCTGGAGAGCGCGGATGATGTCGCGCGCCCACTCCGGCCGTTGTCTCCCAATGCCATGCACCAGCACCACGCCCAGCTTCATCAGCTCAGAGGCACAAGGACCACCCATACCGCCTCAACCAGCCTCTGGACTCTTGGTAGGTCGGGCAATGCGAGGCCACCAGCGTCCAGAACCGTGCGGAATGATTCGGGTGTCGGAGATGACACAGCTCATGGAGCACGACGTAGTCCATGATGGCCGGCGGCGCCATGATGAGCCGGTAGTTAAAACTCAGGCGGCCTGCTCGTGAACAGCTTCCCCACCGCCACCGCTGATCCCGCACTGTCACGCGCCGCCAGGAGAGCCCGATCTGCCCGCCCAGCGTGTGCGTCCGGTTCGTCAGCCGGCGGAGCGCTTCAGCCAGGTACCATCGCTTGAGAAGCCGCCGTGCTCCTTCAAGGGTCGGCCGCGGCGTCTGCACCAGCAGGATCCGCTCAGGGAGGCGCGCGACGGCGGCGGCGCCGTCCCTGACGCGCAGCACCACGCGGTGTTCCCTCCCTCGATAGGGCAGCGTCGAGCCATACGGCCAGCGCGGGGGAACGCGGGACATCACGCCGGCCAACCGGTCCATCTGCTCGAGGATCCACGGCTGGTGTCGCTTGATGAAAGGCTCCAGGGGATGGTTCTCGTCTGCGCGAGGAACCGTGACGACCAGCCCGGTGTCCGGGCGGATCGTCAGGCGCAGACATCGAGCGCGCGGGCTTGGGCGAATGGTATAGGGGATCACCCGCGAGCCGCACACCAGCCGGCGTGTGCGAAACGGCACGGCGGATTGACTCATCGAGGGAGATCTGACCTCAAGAGCATGAAGAGCCCCAGCGCGACGATCGGTCCGGAGATCACCCGCCGGAACAGACGCTCCGGAATCCCCTTCAGGACGGCGCATCCCACGATCGTCCCCACCAGCGTCCCTGCGGTCATCATCGCGATCACGGGCGCGTGCCGACTGAGGCTCTCCGCATGGGAGGCAAGGTAGAAGGGAATCCGTACCCCGTCGATGATCAGGGCGACGGCCGTTGTGGTGGCGATGAAGGCGTCACGCGGCACCTCTAACAGGTTACGGAAAAACTCGTTTACACCACAGAGACACAGAATTCCACAGAGCCACAGAGAAATCTTCGTCGAGCAGTCTCTGTGTTTCTGTGGTGTCATCTGGGGTGTTTCAGCAGCCTGCTCGTCCATAGTCCACAGTCCATAGTAAAAACGTTCTGGAATGACGACTGTTTGTGCTTTTGCTATGGACCATGGACTATCGACTATGGACTGATACGGCGTTTTTCAGCACCCTGTTAGAAGCCTCGGAGAGCCCGTTCGAGCTCACGGCGAGGGATGACGCGGAGGATGAAGAGGGTGTTGGACTCGATCGGGCGATACACGATGCGGTGGGCTCCCACCCGTAGGCGCCAGAACATGCCGTTTAGTCCGCGCAGCTTCTTGCCTTTCGGCGGCGCTGGGAAGGGCTCAGTCTTGAGGCGGACCGGCGCATGCAGGAGCTGCTCCTGGAGCGCGGGATCCTGTTTCCGAAGGTGTTCGAGGTCACGTGCTGCGTGAGCGGAAAGGCGAACGTCCCACGCGGATTTACCGGCTCCGATGTCGGGCAAGATAGGCCTCAAGCGAGACACTGCGTCCTTGAGCGAGGTCACGCTCGGCGGCTCTCAGGAGCCGACCGATCCGTGGGCTGTTGGCGAGGAGGAAATCTTCCACCTCGGCGTCGCCGTGCAAGGGGACCACGGCCGCCACGGGTTTGCCAGTTCGCGTGACCAACACGGGAGCATGCCGGCTCAGCACCCGACGAAAATTCAGACGTACCTCACGGACGGTCACCGTCTCCATATGATTCTCCCTATGTTTCACACATGTTTCACAGTAAGTGTATCCGATTCGAGCCGCTTCGTCAATGTCTTGTTGACCTGGCTGACGGACAGATGGTCAACCATGGAGAAACCTCCCGCCCTTGACATCCCAGCGGTTCTCTCTGGGATGTCACAGGTCCTGCCAGGCGTGGTTCGACTGCGCTCACCACAGGTCACAATGCCGGCGGGAGGGGCAACTCGGGTAGGTAATGAACCCGGGTCTCTTAAAAAATAGAACCGGTTCTCTTTTTCCTAGTTCTCCCATACGCAGGCGGCAAAACCCAAACAGGCGAGTACGACGGCGAGTACGATCAGCAATCCAAAGACGCCGAACCCTACGGCCGGACCACCAGCGAAGCCCACTACGCACCCAGGTATCGATAGGCACACCGCAGTGGCAGCGAACTTGAAGAACCAAGCCGAGAGCTCATTCCTGGGCATCGTCAATTTGCCGGCAGCGGGGGTGGTTATCGGGCATAGATGTCGCCATGCTGGCGTTCCGCGCCTAACAATTAACGCCCAGCGCGTAACCCGCGGCGCACGGTCGTCTCGTGGCGGCCGTCGGGTTCACGCGCCTGTTAGACCGCCTTGTCGGCCCTCAGCAGAGAATTACCTCGGCGTGAAAGGCCCACGTGTGATCAAGCCACCCGGGCCAATCCACATATCCGTGCCGGGAACACCCCCGGTAGCCGTCGCGCGAAGGCCGTGAAACGGCTGGCCTGGTGCGCTAATCACGCCGGTCGATGGCGTGATGTTGCCTGTGAAGTTGCCCCCAGTGAGTGAGACCGGCGGAAGCCCAGCGGGTCTGACACCGCACGTGCAGGCGAATGTCATCATCTTGCATCTAGAGCAATACATGGCGATCCCTCCTCTTCGTAGATGCGTCCTGCTAAATCTTCAGACGCGTGTTCACGTCCATCTGCTTGTCACAGTGTGGGCAGGTCGTCCTGATGAAGCCCTCTTGATGCAGTTCGAGCACACGATTTCTTGGCAATGCTTGCATTTGTAGAGGTATACCCTGTCAGAGAACCCTCCACTGATCTTTGTCTTGCACGTCTGACATTTCTCAAAGGCCACGGTCAACCTCCTTTCTGGGATCGCACCCGCGTTCCCGCTCCTGCACTCCTGCGCTCCAAACTCGGTTCGGCGGTCTAACGCTACGGTTCAGCGGCAGCGCACAGCGCCGTCCGCTGCAACCGGTTGTTAGCTGGCCTCTCTCGATGAAGCGTCCACCTCACAGACGCAGCCAAGCGCGAAGCAATCTGACAAGGGCGGCGATACCAAAGATGATCGCACCGAAAATCGTCACGTGAGCAACTGCCTCAACGCACTTCGCCGTCTTGAACTGCACATTCCGGGAGCCTGCCTCGAATTGCTTCCACCAAGTTCGACTAAAGGCTGCGAGAGGCTCACCTATTCGCTCAAGTTCCAGCAGAAGGTTTCGGTCGCCCTCGAACGACTCGCGCATATACGTAGCAGTGAGTACCGTCAGGATCGCATACAGCATGACGGCGAGCGAAAAATACACCATGACGCGAACTGGAGTTCCGGCTGAGAGAGTCGTGAACAGGAGCGAAAGAAACAGCGAGAGGAGACCAAGTGCGAAGGTCTGCATTCCAATTCGGTATTTGCGCCTGACGACTCGAAAGCCGAGGAAGTCGGTGCCTTGGTCGTGCAACACTGCGCCGACGTTTAGGTCGCCAAGGTCCTCTCGCGGCTCATTAAGGGCTCCGCTGTCGGTAATAGTAGGAACCTTGTCGATCGCTCGTAGGAGCCGCGCAAGGGCACTCTCGTATGCATTGGTCACCGAGAAGTCCGCATACAGCTTGTCCCTCAAGAAAAACGGGATCTCATCCTTGCAGGCGCCCACGAGGATTGGCAACACTCGAATCCGTTGGCCCTCAATCTCGCGAGTCATCGCCAGTTGAAGCTCTTTTTGCACCCACTTCGATCTCACTGAAGAGCTTGAGATCAGGGCAGCCACAAAGTCGCAACGGTACACCGCGTCGGCGAGCCGGGCTATGAGAGAGTCCCCGACATCAAGCTCGGCCTCGTCTATCCATACCGTCGCGCCGTGTTCCCGAAGCGCAATGGTAAGCCGTCGAGCGAGTGGTTTATCGTGTGAGCTGTGACATACGAATATAGACGGCATTACTCCATTTCGTCCGGCTAACGGCAGGCATCAGCGGCGCGGTTTATCGCGTCCGCTGGATGCCTTTGTTCGGTTCCTGTTCCTCTCTAAAATAGAGACGTATTCATCCAGTCCACCATCGAACCTGATGATGTGTTCGGCCGGGAATGGGAACGACAAGAAACCAAGGAAGCGTTTCAAGGCTTCGGTGGTCTCAGACCCACGTCCCACAAACGTAACGGTCTTTAGTTGGTGCTCCTGCAAAGACGAGCGGATGAGGTGATGAAGGTAGAAATCCGCTTGCCGAAAGGAGCACCCGACAATGACCAAGTCCGTGTAGGAGGAAAGAGCAAGACTGGCGAGTTGCCACATGAGGCGAATCTTCGGGAACCTTCCATAGTCCTTGAGCATTGTCGGCGGGATGATAACTGGTTCCAGAAGGCTGCCGCAACACGCGCATATGTGCTCTCCCGGCATACGTATTTCCGCTAGGTCATGACAGTATAGGACCCGGGAGTGATTTGGACATGACACGTCAGAACAACTGAACCAGTTCACCGCGCCATGAAGGTGGTAGATTGAACCGAAGGCGAGTTCTCTCACGTCGCGGGCAAGGGTCCATCTGTTGTCCGTGTATCCGTGGGCTTTCTCTTCCAGCAATTCTTGAAGCCTCTGAACATGCCCAGTCTTTGGTCGTGAATCGTAGCCGGGGTCAACATCGGAATAGATTTTATAAACCTTCTTTCCCGGCGACTTGGACTTGAAGGAAGTCCTGCGCATCTTCAGATGTTCGATCGTGTTCTCCGCAATCAGGTCGTAGTTCAAAGTGATAATGTGGTCAGCCTCTTCTAGTGCGGCAAACATCTGTGCATGCTTCTCGCACAGTTCGTGTGAGCCACCGAGAAGAACGCTTGCGACCTGCTGGGTCAGGATTGCCTTGATCCGGGGGAGTTCCTGGGTGGGAGCGAACGGTCTATCGTGCGAGAAGACTTTGGAGTTCCATCCAGGTCCTCGGAAGGCGTAAACGTTCTCGATGCTCTGCCAAATGCGGTTTCCCATGTCGGAGAGGGCACAGTCCAGATACGTTAGGCAGTCCTCGATGTCAGCGTTGACGCCGTTGCACTGGAACGTGCGAATGAACTGAGCGACCATCTGCCGGTCTTGCTCAGACGGCCAGTCCCACGTGTCCCGCTTCAGTATAGCATCGAGAAGTTCTGCGCCCAGGGGGAGGCACTGGTCAGAACCTGCGGATGCCCCCGCGCCAAGTAGCCAGACTGTGGACATTGTTTCCTTCCTGAACCGAACGCTATCCGCTTCAGCCGCGGCGCTACACGGATAGAACCAAGCGCCGTCCGCTGCAACCGGTTGTTAGCTGGCGTTCAGGATCCTACCCTCCAGCTACCGCAGCAGAACGATCACCAGCATTTCGGAGAATCACTTACGGTTCCGCGGCGGTCGTCTCGATCTGAGCCACGCTTTCAGTTCACCCGCTTCAAATCTCCACCGGCGGGCGATCTTGGCGCCGGGGAGCTCACCGCGCTCGGCCATGCGGGAGGAGGAAATCGTCATGATCGTGTCAATGGCTTCGGGTCACCTGAAATGAGGGAGAGTTTCTTACGACGGGACCATCCTTTGATCTGTGCCTCGCGACGCTTCGCATCGCTTTCAGTAGCGTGCGATTCATGGTAGAGCAACTCTGTTGGCCGGTTAGCGTTAGTGAATCCTCCACCCTTTCCGCTGCAATGTTCCCGATAGCGTCGCTCAAGATGAGTTGTGATACCGGTGTAGAGGTCGCCGTTATTGCAACGGAGGATGTAGACGAACCAGGACATGCTGTGGGGTCACCCTTCGCCTCGGCCCACGTAGGACCGAAGGCGAAGTACTGCGCGAGGCCCCGAAGGGGCCGAGTCGAAGTACTGCCCCGCCTGGACTCGAACCAGGATACCGTGATCCAGAGTCACGTGTCCTACCATTAGACGACGGGGCACCGGCGATTGATTCGGATGATCCCCCTGGGCAGGTGGGATTATATCACACGCGCCGGCGGAGCAAACCGGAGAGATGGTCCACGAGTTGCTGGCGATCGGGATCCTCGATCCAGCGGAACTGGGCGCCGATCTCGTACTGCGGCGCGCCGTGGCGGGAGATCTCGCGCACCCACAGCACCCGCGCCGTCGCGTGCATCGTGGCGTCGAGAAACGGCAGCTGCAACGCCAGCGGCATCTCCTGGCCGACCCGCAGCCTCACCGCGGTGGGAAACCGGATGCCGGTTGCGCTGACGTCCTGGGTAAAGCTGCGCTCCGTCTTCATCGTCTCCGGATGCGGAAATTGCACGAGCACCGGCGTCTCCATCCGGATGTGCTGGCGTCGCTCCTGCATCTCAACTGCGGTGACTGCGTAACTGGGTGACTGGGTGACTGGGTGAGATATGGACCTGATCACCTGCGCGTCTCGAAGAAGAGTTACGGTGCATGTACTCAGTCACTCAGTCACGTTTTTGCAAGAATGGTCGCCGCGTACGCCAGCCGCTGCACCACACGCGCTTTGCCAAGGACCGCCATCACCCCGAACAGGGGCGGGCTCACCGCCCGTCCGGTCAGGGCCACGCGCACCGGATGGATGAGCTCTTTCGAGTCGAGGTGGCGCTCCGCGATCAGCGCCCGCGTGGCCACCTCAGTCGTCGCCGCATCAAACACCGCGAGGCGGCTGAGCCGTTCCTTCAGCTCCAGGAGCCGCGCGGCGATCCCGTCCCGCCGGAGGAATTGCGCCACCGCTTCGTCCTGGTACGGCGGAGGTTCCTGGAACAGAAAGCCGTGTTGGTCCTCGATGTCTTCCAACACCTTGAGCCGATCCTGCACCAGCGCAGCCACCTGCTCCATCCACGTCCGGTCGTAGTCGGCGCTTAGCCATCCCTTCGCCGTCAGCCGCGCCGCCAAAAGCTCGGCCAGCCGGGGAACCGGGGTCCGTTTGAGGTACTGGCCGTTGAGCCAGTCCAGCTTGCGCAGGTCGAACTGGGCGGCGGTCTTGCGCACGGTCGAGAGATCGAACAGCTCGATGAGCTCCTGGGGCGGCATGAGCTCCCGGTTGCCGCCGGGCGCCCAGCCCAGCAGCGCCAGGTAGTTCACGAACGCCTCCGCGAGATAGCCGGCCTGGCGGTACTCGGTCACCGACGTCGCCCCCTGGCGTTTGGACAGCCGTGATCGATCCGCGCCCACGATCAACGGGATGTGGGCAAAGACCGGCAGGGAAAATCCCAACGCCTCATAGAGAACGAGCTGCTTCGGGGTGTTGGCGATGTGGTCGTCGCCCCTGATGACGTGCGAGATGCCCATGAGGGCGTCATCCACCACGCAGGCGAAGTTGTAGGTCGGCAGCCCGTCCGATTTCATGAGGACGAGCGTCGGAAACAGCGTCGTCTGCACCGTGATGTCGCCGTGGAGCAGATCGGTGAACGTTACCTGCCGATGGGGCACGGGAAAGACGACGGCGCCCTCTTGGTGGATCGCCTTCCCGGCCTGGAGCAGCCGCTGCACGTGCTCTTGATACAGGGCGAGCCGTTGGCTCTGGAAGAACGGCCCTTCATCAGGCGTGATCCCGAGGAATGCAAGGCCAGCGGAGATGTCCTCCAGGAACGCGGGGTTGGAGCGTTTCTGGTCGGTGTCCTCGATCCGCAGGATGAAGGTGCCGCGGTGGTGCTTGGCGAAGAACCAGTTGAAGAGGGCGGTGCGCGCGGAGCCGACGTGCAGCGTGCCGGTGGGGCTTGGGGCGAAACGCACGCGCACGCTCATCCCACAACCTGTTGCTGGGTCTGCTGAAGGCAGACCCGTTGCCATGTCCTCACAGCCCTTCTCTGCATCATCATGGCACACCAGCCTTCGGCTGGTGCGACAGGTTGTGGGATCATACCTTCGTTGCGGGTTGCGGGTTTCGAGTTTCGGGGGCAACTCGAAACTCGGAACTCGTCACTCGAAGCTCGGTGACCCTGCCGTGCCACGCGGCAATCCGAGCCGCAAGCTGTTCGGGGTCAAGCTGACAGCGCGTGAGCAGCTCGCTGCGCTTGCCGTGCTCAACGAACGCATCCGGCAATCCGATCCAGAGGTGCGGAACCTCGCTTGAGCCGAGCCGCCCCAGCGCCTCCGACACCGCGCTGCCGAAGCCCCCCGCGAGCTGGGCTTCCTCCAGCGTCACCAGGCGGCCGATCTGGGTCGCGACGGACTTGAGGACGGCTTCGTCCAGGGGCCTCACAAACCGGGCATTGATGACCGTCGCCTCGATCCCTTCGCGGGCGAGCGCTTCGGCGGCGTTCAGCGCCGGGTAGACCATGCTCCCAAGCGCCAGGAGGGCCACGTCGCCTCCGGTGCGCAGCGTCTCGGACTTCCCCGTGACCAGTTTCGCCGGCCTGCCGAGCAGCTCCCCGCACACAATCCCCCCTCTGGAATAGCGGATCGCCACCGGGCCCTCCTGCTGGAGCGCCCACTGGAGCATCGCCCGAAGCTCCGGGGGATCTTTCGGCGAGAGGACCGCCAGGTGCGGCAGCACCCGGAGATACGCGAGATCGAAGACGCCGTGGTGGGTGGGGCCATCCTCTCCCACGAGCCCGGCGCGGTCCACGGCCAACACCACCGGCAGCCGCTGAAGGCAGAGCTCGTGCATGATCTGGTCAAACGCCCGCTGAAGAAAGGTCGAGTAGATCGCCACGATGGGACGCGCCCCCCCGCGGGCCAAGCCGGCGGCCACCCCGAGGGCGTGCTGCTCCGCCATGCCCACATCCAGAAAGCGATCCGGGAAGCGTTTCGCAAACTCGTGCAGACCCGTTCCCTCGGGCATGGCGGCCGTGATGGCCACGAGCCGGTCGTGCGCCTCGCCCAGCCGGATCAGCTCATCACTGAACGCTTCGGTAAACGTGGCTGGAGGCTGGGAGCTGGGGGCTGATTTGATCTTGCCTTGAGCCTTGCCCGCCCCGGCGTTCGCTCCAGGCGGGCCGGGGAGCCTTGAGCCTTGAGCCTTCAGTTGGCCGGTCGCCAGATCGAACGGCTCGATCTTGTGGAACCGCTCAGGATCCTGCTCGGCAAACCGATAGCACTTGCCTTTCACCGTCGAGACGTGGAGCAGAATCGGCCCGCTGAGCCGCTTGACGTTCTTGAGCGTCATGATGAGCTCGCGCAGGTGATGCCCGTCGATCGGACCCACGTAGCGGAACCCCAGCTCCTCGAAGACCACGCCGGGAACCAACAACCCTTTGAGCGACTCTTCCACCTTGCGCCCCAAGCGAATGACCTTGGAACCATGGGGCAACCGCTGGACGAGCTGCCCAATGTCGCATCGAAGCCGGTTGTAGGCGGGATTCGTGATAAGGCGGTTCAGATAGCGGCTGAGGCCTCCGATCGGCTTGGCGATGGACATCTTATTATCGTTCAGGATGACGAGGAGATTCGGCTTCAGATGCCCGATGTGATTGAGCGCTTCGAGCGCCATCCCTTCCCCCAGGCTGGCATCCCCGATGATCGCCACGACATCAGACGAGCCCTCGACCTGGTCCCTGGCCAACGCCAGCCCCAGCGCGGTCGACAGAACCGTTCCCCCATGGCCGGTCGTAAACAGGTCGTAGCCGCTCTCCTCTTTATTGTTGAAGCCGGAGAGCCCGCCGAGCTGCTTGAGGCTTCGGAACCGGTCGCGCCGCCCGGTGATCAGCTTATGCGCAAACGCCTGGTAGCCCATGTCCCACACCAGCAGATCCTTGGGCGCGTCGAACACGTAGTGGAGCG
Source organism: Candidatus Omnitrophota bacterium (assembly GCA_030697665.1). Lineage (GTDB taxonomy): Bacteria > Omnitrophota > Gorgyraeia > Aquiviventales > Aquiviventaceae > JAUYPJ01. The sequence continues at coordinate 9,242 of JAUYPJ010000031.1, read as the reverse complement.
CCAGGCACAGCTCAACCGCCCCGAGGCTCGAGGCCAGATGTCCGCCCAACTGGGCAATCGTCTCGAGCAGCTCCTGGCGGATCTCCTGGGCGAGCGCAAAGAGCTGCGCCACCGTCAGGGCCTTGAGATCGGCGGGCCGCTCGATGCTCCGCAGGATCGCCATCAGCTTCTCCTTGAGCGCGTCCCGGCGCTGCGCGCCAGCCACCAGGCCAATGCTCGAAGCGCGTCGGCCCGCGCCCCAAATGGCGCCAATGCCGCCACCGCCTCAGCCACAACCCGCCGGGCGCGCGCACACAGCGCCTCAGGGCCCATCGCAAGACTCATTCCCTCTCCGTCGTGCAGATCATCGATAAGCTGGAAGGCCAACCCCATCTTCGCCCCGTAGCGCTGCAGGCGCTTCACCTGCGCCGCGCTGCCGCCCCCCGCCAACGCCCCGGTCACCACGCTGGCGGTGATGAGCGCACCGGTCTTGCGCCGGGCGACGTCCTCGAGTTGTTTCACGGTAGACGGTGGACGGTGGACGGTGGACTGGAGACGCTGTGATCCAGCCTGGAGATCCAGCACCTGCCCTCCAATGAGCCCGGCCGCCCCGCAGGCCTGCCCAACGGTCCGAATGATGGCGAGGGTATTCGGGGTGCCGTTGCGGCTGAGCCGGTCAAACGCCAAGGTCAGCAGCGCATCACCGACGAGGATCGCGTTTGCTTCCCCAAATCGCCGGTGGCACGACGGCTTCCCGCGCCGTTCATCCGCGTTATCCATGGCGGGCAGATCGTCGTGCACCAGGGAGTAGGTGTGGATCAGCTCAAGGGCGCACGCCACCGGCAGCGCGCGACGCGCAGGAACACCCACCGCCTCGCAGGCCCCAAAACACAGCAGCGGCCGGAAGCGTTTGCCGCCAGGATAGACGCAGTAGCGCAGCGCGTGACTCAGGACGGGCGGGGCGCCGTGGAGGGATCCCAGGATGCGCGCCAGCGCCCTGTCCACGAGCGCTTGTCGTTGACGCAGGAGAGGCGGAAACGTCATCTCAGCTAAGAGCGCCTATCAGAATGACCGCAGGGCGCTCTCGGTGAAGGGTGAAGGCTGGAAGGTGAAGACAACGCGCCGTCGCTCGACTCCCTTCACCCTTGACCCTCCACCCTACACCCAGAGCAGCCCAGGTCTTTTTGATAGCTGCTCTAAAAGGGCACGTCCTCATCCTTCGATGCCGCCTCCCCGCGCGGGGCCTCCCGCGGCTCGAGGGACTTGACGATCTCTTTGGCTTCCGTTTCGATCTGCTTGATCCGTTTCGTGCAGAAGTCGATGAGCTCCTTCGCCCGCTTCAGGCGCGGCACCAGCGTGTCCAGGTTGACTTGCTCGCGGTCAAAGTCGCTCAGGATGCGCTCGAGCTCCTGCTTCGCCTGTTCAAAACCCTTGATCTTCTCCTCAGCCACGGGATCCCTCCTCATGCTCCGGTGTCACGACCTCGACCCGGCTCTGAAGAGCGCCGTCGCTCACCTGGGTGACCAGCACATCCTCCAGGCTGACGCGGGAGATCGTGCTGATGAGCCGGCCGTTCGCGTCGCGCGTGATGCTGAAGCCGCGCCGGAGCGTCTTGGCAGGATCCAGCATCGCCACCTGCTCCCCGGCCGCCGCGAGGCGCAAGCGCGCGGTGGCCAGGACGTGCTGGACATCCCGCTGCAGCGTCATCGCCCGGTTCGTCAATCCCACCTGCTCCTGCGACACGAGCTGCTGAAGCCGATCCGGCGTCAACCGCTGCGCGCAGCCTCTCAGATACTGACGGTGGGCCGAGGCCATCCCTTCGCTGCGCCTCACCAGATCCCACCGCTGATCCACGAGCCATCCCGCGGCCGTGGAGACCAGCGCCTGGGCCGCCGTGGAGATCTCCCGGGCCGCCTCCAGCAGCCCCTCGGTTCCCGCCTGGAGGAGCTCGACGGCGCGCTCGCCCAGGTGCCGAGCCGCCTCCTCCAGCAACCCGACAAACGCCTCGACGCGATCGATGAGGAACTGGGCCACGTCCGTCGGGGTCTTCAGGCTCTCGTAGGCCACGAGATCGGCCACCGAGGTATCGTGGGCGTGTCCGAGCCCGGTGAGCACAGGCAGCCGCGACGTCGCAATGGCCTCGGCCAGGCCCAGGCGGTCGAACGCGCTGAGATCGGTCGCCGAGCCGCCGCCCCGCGTGATCACGATGACGTCGACGTCGAGCGCTCGATTGAAGCGCTGCAGCGCCCGCACCACATCCGGCTCAACTTGGGGGCCCTGCATCGCCGACTCCAGGTGGCGCACGACAAACGCGAAGCGGCTTTGGACAAGGTGGGTGACAAAATCGGTGAAGCCGGCGGAGCCCTGGGCCGCGATCAGGCCGATCCGAAGCGGCACGAGGGGCACCACGCAGCCCTTGTTCCGCTCGAGCAGCCCGCGCTGCGTCAGGAGCTCCAGCACCCGCTTGCGTTGCTGGGCGAGCCGGCCGAGCGTATAGGTGGAATCGATGCCGCGCACGCGGAGCTGATACCGGCCGGCCTTGGCCCAGAGATCGACGTCCACCAGGAAGCGGACCTCGATCCCATCCTGCAGGTGAAACGCATTCTCCGCCCGCCGCAGGACGCCCTCGATCACCTGCCGGTCTTCCGGAAACAACACGGCGGTGACGGTGGCGAGGAGATCGTCCGCCTCGGGGTGCTTTTCGGCCAGGGTGAAGGAGACCCACCGGCGGTCCTTGCGCAGATCGTAGCCCCGGAGCTCTCCGCGCACCCAGATCGGCCGCGGGAATTGCTCGCGCAACACCCCGCGCACGAGCTCGTTCACCTCCGACACCGAGTAGGTCGGCTCGCCGTCCGCCTGCCACCGCGCGGCGGACACCGGCTCCCCCACCGTTGGCTCGGCCACCAGCCGCGCGGCTCCTCGCGGGCTCATGGCTCACCACCCGTCACGCGTTCGTCCAGGACCTTGGTCAGGCGTTCCACCGCGGTGGCTCGCCCCGTCACGGCGTCGATGTCGACCAGCAGCCCCCGGAGCTGGACGTTGCCCTCGGCCACGTCCGAACGGACGGGGAGGTGCGAGCGAAACCGCTGCAGGATCTGGTCGACCCGTCGCCCGATGACGGAGTCATAGGGTCCGGTCATGCCGACATCGGTGATGAAGCCGGTGCCCTGGGGCAGAATCCGCTCATCGGCGGTCGGGATATGCGTGTGCGTGCCGAAGACGCAGGAGACCTTCCCGTCCAAGAACCAGCCCATCGCCACTTTCTCGCTCGTCGCCTCCGCGTGCATGTCCACCACGATGATCGGCGTCACGAGCTTGAGGCGCACCAGCTCCTGCTCCGCGACGCGAAAGGGACAGTCGATCGGCTCCATGAAGACGCGGCCCATCACGTTCAACACCCCGACCTTCTGCCCGGTCAGCGTCTCCACGACGGTGGAGCCCGTCCCCGGCGCGCCGTCAGGATAGTTCGCCGGCCGCAGGATCCGGTGGTCGAGCCTGAGGAGCTCGAAGGCTTCGCGCTTCTTCCAGACGTGGTTGCCGGAGGTCAGAACATCGACGCCGGCGCGGAAGAGGTCGTCGGCGACGCTCGGGGTGATGCCGGCTCCCCCGGCGGCATTCTCACAGTTCGCGATCACCACGTCAATGGCCCGCTCCTCGCGCAGCGGCACGATGAACCGCTCGATCGCCACGCGGCCGGGACGTCCGATAATGTCCCCTATAAGGAGCGCCCTCATGATCGAATTGCGGATTGCGAATTGTCGATTGCGGATTGTCCAATCCGCAATCCGAAATCCGCAATCCGAAATATCTCGGCGTTCCTTCTCAAGCGATTAGCGGGCATATTCAACGGAGCGGGTTTCGCGGATCACGGTGATCTTGATCTGACCGGGGAACTCGATGGAGCCCTCCACCTTCCGCTTGATCTCCCGGGAGAGCGCGATGGCTTCCAGGTCCGTCACCCGCTCCGGCTGCACGATCACCCGCACCTCGCGTCCCGCCTGGATGGCGTAGGCCTTCTCCACGCCGCTGAAGGAGTCGCAGATCGCCTCCAACGCCTGGAGCCGCTTGACGTAGTTCTCCAGCGTATCGCCCCGCGCCCCGGGCCGGGAGCCGCTGATGGAATCCGCCACGATCGTCAACACCGCGAAGAGCGTCTTCGGGGGCACGTCCTCATGGTGCGCCTCGATGGCATGGACGACCTCCGGGGATTCCCCATAGCGCTTGGCCAGCTCCGCCCCGATCAGGGCGTGCGGCCCCTCGACCTCATGGCTCACCGCCTTGCCGATGTCGTGCAGCAGCCCGCAGCGACGGGCGAGGCGCTGATCGAGCCCCAGCTCCGCCGCGATCATCCCGCAGAGGTACCCCGTCTCCTTCTGGTGAAGCAGCACGTTCTGGCCGTAGCTGGTCCGGTAGCGCAGCCGCCCCATCAGCTTGATGAGCTCGTGGTGGACCCCCTGCGCCCCCAGCTCGCCGATCGCCTTCTCCCCCTCCTGGAGGAGATGCTGGTCGAACTCCTTCTTCACCTTCTCCACCACCTCTTCGATGCGGGCCGGGTGGATCCGCCCGTCGGACATGAGCCGCGCGAGCGACTGTCGGGCGATTTCCCGGCGGACCGTATCGAAGGACGAGAGGGTCACCACATCCGGGGTGTCGTCGACAATGAGGTCGACCCCGGTCGCCGTCTCGAAGGCCCGGATGTTGCGGCCTTCGCGGCCGATGATCCGGCCCTTCATGTCTTCATTGGGGAGCTGGACGGTGGCGGTCGTGGACTCGACGGTGAACTCCGCTGCGCAGCGCTGCATGGTCTCCACGAGGATGCGCTTAGCCAGGAGCTGGGCGTCGCGCTTCGTTTCTTCCTCAATCTGCTTGATGGCCAGGCCGGCCTCCGCGCGACACTCGTGCTCCAGCCGAGACACCAGGAGCTGCTTGGCCTCTTCCACGCCTAACCCCGCGACCACCTTGAGCTGCTCCTTCTCCTGGGCGATGAGCTGCGCCAATTGCTCATCCTTCGTCTTGAGCCCCTGCTCGCGCGCCGCGAACTGCCGATCCCGCTCGGACAGCTCCTTCTCTTTCCGATCGAACTGCTCCAGCTTGCGATCGACCAGCTCTTCCCGCTGGTGGAGCCGCCGCTCCAACTGGGTGACCTCATTCCGGCGGTCTTTGGTCTTCTCCTCGAACTCCTGGCGCAACGCGTGCAGGTGCTCCTTGGCCTCAAGCTGGGCCTGCGTGGCAAGCGTCTTCGCCTGACGTCCCGCGTCCTCCAACACCTGTTGGGCTTTGCGCTCGGCGCTGGAGAGCGACTTGCGGCTCCACCAGACCCGAAGCCCATAGCCACCCAAAGCCCCGACCACGATCCCTATGAGACTGACTATAATCCATCCCATCGCTGTATCACCTCATTCGTGTGGCTTCGCAAAATTTCTCGGAAGCTTGAGACACCGTGTGCCAAGTGGTGGGATCAGGCGGTCAGGATCGTCTGGACGGCGTGGTCGTGCGCCGTGGTGGGCAGGTGATCGAGGAGCTGAAACCGAAACGCCAACCCGATGGTGGGCGTCGTCGATGGCACGCGGGACAGGAAGCGGTCAAAGTAGCCCTCCCCGTGACCCAGCCGGTGCCCGCGCCGATCGAACGCCAGGCCCGGCACGAGGACGAGGTCAACGTCGTCCACCCGCACCGGCCGTCGCGCCGACGGCACAGGCTCCCACACCCCGAACGCGCCGGGGGCCAGCTCGGCTGAGGGATCACGAACCTCCGAGAGCTGCAACCGCTTCGTGCGCGGCTGCGTCACCGGCACGACGACCCGCTTGCCGTTCGACCGCATCGCCTCAATCATCCGCCACGTCTGCACTTCATAGGGCAGGGCGACGTAACAACAGACCGTCTTCGCCCGCCGAAACGCCGTCAGACGAAACAGCTTCCGCCGAATCGCCTCACTCCTTCGACGTCGATCCGCCTCCTTCTGTTGCTGCAACCGACGCATGAGCGTCGTCCGTAATGCCGCCTTAGATGTGAAACACATACTGGTGATCGATCGGCTCGCCCGCGTCGGCCCGGGCCTCCTCGCAGAGGTCCTGCAACGTGATGGCATCAAGCGACTGGACCAGCCGATCATAGACGCAGCGCCGCACCACCTGCGTCACGCGTTGGGCGCGTCGTTGCGCATCCCGCACCTCCGCTCGGGGGCGCCACATCCCCGCCCCGCCCGAGGGGGCGCTGCGTCCTGACGCCGGACGCCCACCAGAAGCGCCGTTCGTCCCATCGAGCACGCGCACCACCTCGGCCATCGTAATCCGGTGAGGCTCTCTGGCCAGGAGGTATCCGCCACGAGGTCCCCGGATGCTCCTGAGCAGGCCGTGCAGCTTCAACCGATGGAGCAGTTGTTCCAGGTAGGCCGCCGAGAGACTCTGCCGCTTCGCAATCACGGTGGCCGAGACGGGGCCGTGGCCTGATGCCAGCGCCAGCTCCACGAGTGCGCGCATCCCATAGGTGGATCGAGTCGAGAGCTTCATCCCACAACCTGTTGCGGGCCACGCCACGCGTGGCCCAGGCCGGTTCCTTCGGTCGTTGGTGTCATCCCTGGGCCGGCCTCGGCGGCGCCAAGCCGGCCTGCCCCTCCCATATGTGTCCTCTTCGTCATCGAAGCGCCGCCTGCGACAGGTTGTGGGATCGTCCTACTTCACAGTGTACGATACCCGACTAAACCTGTCAAGTATCAGAATACGCTGGTACTGTCCGAATTTGCTAGATTCCGCCGATGACAACGTGATTCCGCAGATTGGGTCATCTGCGAAATCGATCTTTCAATCTGCGAAATCACTCAAATGAGGACACCACCAATACGCGGGGTCGAGTGTGGCGGGTGGGGTCAGAACGAGGTGACCGTGTAGACGAGGCTGCTGTGGTAGACGCCCGCTGAGGCGTCCTCGGGAATGTCCACCTGATAGCTGATCGGGAATTCGACTGAGGCCCCGTGCTCATCAGACTGATAGATGAGACCACGTCCCACAGGCACCGGCGCGCGCTGCCCGACCACGACGCGCCCCCGCTCGACGGGATGCGCCGTCCAACTCAAGGCGTCTTCCGGCAGTTGCCGACCCTCGTCATTGACCAGGCGGTGTGAGAGCACTTGCGCGAGCTCATACGCCCTGCCGGTGTTCGTCTGGACCGTAACCAGCAACGTCTTCGGGGAGCTGGTCGTCCCCGGGGTGAGGCGGGTAAACACCAGCTCCGGCGGACCCCCCTCGGCCGCCTGCACAGACAGGGACAGGCGCTCACGGATCTCAAGCTCCATCGGCACCTGCAGGCTCACAGGCTCCCCGCCCATCACGCCACCAGGCGCCACCAGGGTGAAGCGCAAGATTCCGCGGTACTGACCGGCCGGTTGATCATCGGGCACCGTCACGTGGTAGGAGAGCTCGACCCGCTCGCTCGGTCCGCGGGGCCGCTCGCTCGCCAGCAATCGCATCCGCGGCTCCAACGCCTGTTCCTCCGTCGCGGTGGTGGCGGAGGCAAGACGCATTCGCACGGCGGCAAGCGGCAGGGGCTCACCCTGCTCATTGACCACGGAGGCCTCGACATCCTGCGTGAGCTGCATGGGAGCGGCGGTGTTGTTGACGAGCGTCAGGCTGAGGGCGCGAGCGGTTGCAGCCGACCCAGGATCCAGGCTGCCAAAGGCGACTCGGGCCGGCGAACCCTCAGACACCGCCAGCGACACAACGGGCTGCACGAGGAGCCGGATGGGAACGGTCACCGTCTCCACCGATGATCCCTCCACCTCTTGCATCGTGTAGGTGAGGGTTCCCGCGTAGGCGCCTCCCTCGGGCAGGTCGTCGACCGAGACGCTGTAGATGGCCGTCAGGCGCTCCGATTGTCCGGTGCTGCTGGAGGTGAAGAGCTCGGTCGTCCCCTCGGACAGCGGGGCGGGGGCGCGAAACCTCACGGTCCCTGAATCGCCCCCGGCCAACTCCAGCATCACGCGTGAGGGTTCCAACACCGTCCCCGCCTCATTGCGCAGAGGACTCGACAGCGACTGCAAGAGGCGATACGACGTCCCGGCCGCGCCGGCGAGCTCGATCGTCACCTCCTCGTGCGTCGTGCGCTGATGGGCTCCGAGGCGCCCCAGATCAATCGTTGAGCCGCCGCGCAGGCTTGAGACGCTCAGCGTGAGTGAGGCGGCAAGGGCCATGGGCACGATCTGCGCATGGACCACGAGCCACGCCGGCAGATACCAGGGAACGATCCTCGTGACCGTCACAGCTCAGTCACCTTCTCTGTCGCCCGCCGCCGCTCCCGAATGCGCTCGCGAAGGAGCGTCTCCTTGCGGATGAGGCGAAAGTCGACCGTGATGGTCTCCGGGTCGTCAGGGCCGATCGAAATGGTCGGCTGATCGCTTGAAAGCGGCAAGAGCTCCTTCAATGGCATGCCGCAGTTGAGCACGAGTTGATGGGATCCCGCCGAAGGCTCCGGCACGCGAAACTTCCCGCGGACGTCCGTCGTGACGACCCGCCGGCCATCCACACAGATCGGCATGCCCTGGAGCGCCTCTTCGCTCAAATCGAGCCGTCGGTTGTCATTCTCATCGAGATAGACCTGACCCTCGATGACGCGGCGCACCGTGACCGGCATGTCGAGGGTCACGGTGCCGGCCTCCACGAGCTCGATCTGTCGGCGCACCGGAACCATGGGGAGGTAGCGCAGCGGCAGGCTGTCGAGGATCAGCGTCACCGTGTAGCGCCCGCCGGGGAGGTCTCTAAAGAAACACCATCCCGAGCGGTCAGTCTGCGCCGTCCGCGAATCGAGCCGAAAGCGCACCCCCTCAAGCCCGCGATCGGCCGCGCTGTAGCGGCCATCCCCGTCCACGTCATAGAAAACCCGCCCGCGCACCTCCCCCCGCCCCAGCGCTCCGAAGAGAAGGGCCGGGGGCGGTCCGGCCGCGGGACGGACCACCTGCACCTGGGACGTGGACAACACATAGCCGGCAGGCAACGACGCCAGCTCCACGTGGACCGGGATGGCTTTGCCCCAGACCCGCTTGAAGTGGAAGCGTCCCTCGTGGTCGGTCAGGACGCGCTGCGTGAAGGCGGCCGTCACCGGAATGCCCGCCAGCCCTTCTTCCCCGAGTTGACGGAGGCCGTCTCCATTCATGTCGTGAAACACCACGCCGCTGATCGCCGTGGCCGGATCCCAGCTTATGACCTGGGTATCGAAGCGGACCCGCAAGCCGGTGAAGATCGCCATCTCGTCGCGATCCGCCGCTTCTCTCT
>JAUYPJ010000018.1 GCA_030697665.1 Candidatus Omnitrophota bacterium | reverse complement strand
TGAGCTCCTCGTGGCGGGCAGCACGCATCGGGGGGAGGAGGCGGTGGTGCTGGAGGCCTTTCGCGCCCTTCAGCCGCGTTTCCCGCATCTGAAGCTCCTGCTCGCCCCACGCCACGTGGAGCGGGTCGGGGAGGTGGAGGGGTTGGCCAGACAGCGCGGCCTGACGGCGCGGCGGCTGTCAGAGCTGGCGGAGACGCCTCAGTCCTGGGAGGCGGCGATTGTTGATCGTCTGGGACAGCTTCCTATCTACTACGGGCTTGCAACGGTGGCCTTCGTGGGGGGCTCGCTGATCCCGCACGGGGGGCAGAACCCGCTGGAGCCGGCCGGCCTGGGCAAGCCGGTGGTCTTCGGTCCGTGGATGCACAACTTCGCCGACATCGTCCAGCAGATGCTCGCCCACCGCGCCGCGGTGCAGCTCACCGGCGCAGACGGGCTGGCGGAGACCATCGAGCGGTTGCTCAGCGACCGTGCAGGGGCGCACGCCATGGGGCGCCGCGCCCAGGAGCTCACCGAGCGCTCCCGCGGGGTGACCCGTCGCACCCTCGAGGCGCTCACTCCGTTCCTCCCCGTCGAGCAGCCCGCCCCCTCCACGTGATCCGCCGAGCGGATCGTCTGGACACCCTCCTACTCACCGACGTACAATAGAAGCCCTATGGGGCAAGCTCTCCATGACGCGTGGTGGCGTCTTGCCACGCAGCATCAGCCGGCCACCCTCCCGGACGCCCTTGCCTGCCGCGCCCTTCACGCCGCGTCCGTCGCGTATGGGGGGATCGTGGCGTTGCGCAATCGAGCGTATGACCGGGGATGGCTCAGGCAGGCGGACCCCCCCTGCCGGGTGGTGAGCGTCGGCAACCTCACCGTCGGCGGGACCGGAAAAACCGCCTGCGTGGAACTCCTGGCGCGCAAGCTGACGGCGATGGGCCGGCGGGTCGCGGTGCTGTCCCGCGGCTATGGCGGATCGCGGCGAGGGGTCTCTTGGCTTCGCTGGGACGACGGCCGGCTGATAGCCGACGGCCGGCCGCTGAGCCATCCTGACGGCATCGCGGATGAGCCACGCCTGCTGGCGATGCGCTTGCGCGGGGTGCCGGTCATTGTCGGAGGGCGGCGCGATCGGACGGCGTGGGTGGCGTGCCGCGACTTCGCCTGTGACACGGTGGTGTTGGACGACGGCTTTCAGCACCGGCGCCTGCGACGGGACTGCGAGATCGTGCTGATCCACTCCCGCATGCCGTTGGGGGGATGGGCGCTGTTGCCGCGAGGGCCGATGCGGGAGCCGTTGTCGTCGCTGAAGCGCTCGCACGTCATCGTCATCACGAGGGCCGACGACGCCCTCGGGCAGGTGGGGGCGCTGGGGGAGCGGCTCCGCAGCCTCAATCCGGAGGCGACGCTCCTCACCGCCGCGCATCAGCCCACGAGCCTCATCGACGGCCTCACGGGCAAGCCGGAGCCGCTCCAGCGGCTCGACGGGAGGCGGGTGGGACTGGTGTCGTCCATCGGCGACCCGGCAGGGTTTGACGCCACCATCCGCCGGCTTCAGGCGGCGGTGAGCTGGCATCGGGCGTTTCCGGATCATCATCCCTACCGGCCGGCCGATTGGCAGGCCCTCTGCGACCAGGTGCGGGCGAGCCAGGTGGAGGCGCTCGTGACCACGGAGAAAGATTGGGTTCGCCTGAAGCCGCTGGCGCTGGCCCGCGGGGGATGTGAGGCGCCGGTCTGGATCTTAGGAGTTCGCATGCAGATGTTGAGCGGGGAAGAGGCGCTGGATGCTCGATTGGTTCGCCTGTACGTGCGTTAAGCTCGCCGGCGGCCTCTTGTGCCGCCTGCCGCCGTCGGTCGCCGTGTGGCTCGGCGGGCAGCTTGGCGCGCTGGCGTATTGGCTGCAACCGAAGCGCACCCGGATGGGGGTGCGCAACCTGCGCGCGGCGTTCGATGGCACGTGGAGCCCCACCCCGCCAGGGCGGGGTGGCACCTGCAACAACGCCCCGATGGAGGCGACATCCCGCCCACCCGCGGGTATCAGCACTATCGGGTGGGCCCCCCCGCCGATGGCGGGGGGCGCAATGGCGGGGTTGACCCCGGCCCAGGCCCGCCGGATCATCCACGCCTGCTGCCGTCAGTTGGGGGCCGGCGTCGTGGAGCTGCTGCGTTTGCCTGTCATGGACCGCGCCTCGATCGAGCGGTATGTGCGGATCGAGGGGTTGGCGTTCCTCGAAGAGGCGACGCGTTCCAGCCAGCCCGTGATTCTCCTCACCGGCCACTATGGCAACTGGGAGCTTGGTCCCATCGTTAGTGCCCTCCTGGGCTACCCCATCCTGGTGCTCGCGCGGGCCCAGGACAAGCTCCCGAAGCTGTACCGCCTGCTGGTGTCCTATCGGGAGTCGAAAGGCTGCACGGTGGTCCATAAAGGCGGCGCCATGAAACGCTTGGTCGCGGCGTTGGATCAGCGACGGCTCGTGGGGATCGTGGGAGACCAGGCGAGCCGCCACGGCCTCTTCAGCGACTTCTTCGGGCGGCCGGCCCTGTTCACCACCGGGCCGTTCGCGTTGGCCTACCGGACGGGGGCGCTGATCCTGCCGGCGTTTATCCGCCGCGCGCGCGGACCGTTCCACCACGTCAGGGTCGAGCCGCCCTTCCGGCTGTCGCCGGAGCTGCCTGAGGCGGAGGCGATCCGCCAGGGGATCACCTACTTCACCGGCGTGCTGTCGCGCCAGATCCGCGAGGATCCCAGCCAGTGGCTGTGGATGCACAACCGGTGGAAATATACGCCCGCCCGCCGGGTCGTGATCTTAAGCGACGGGAAGCGCGGCCACGTGAAGCAGTCGCTGGTGGTGCTGGAGGCGCTGCGGGAACGGTGGCCGCTCCTGACCCATCGCGTGGTGGAGCCGACGTACCGGCGCGGATGGGGACGGCTGCTCGCTGTGTGCTGGAGCTGGTGGATGCCGGCGGGGCTGGGGGCGGACCGGTGTCTTGCCTGGGCGCTGTCGCCCGCTTCCGCGCAGGAGCTGTTGCGGTGTTCTGCCGACGTCGTGATCTCGTGCGGCTCCGCGGTGACGGCGCTGAACGCGCTCGTGGCGGCCCTCACCCAGGCCAAATCGATCGCCATCATGAATCCCGCCCCTGTGCCGCTTGGCCGGTTTCACGTGGTGATCGCCCCGAGGCATGACCGGCTGCCGCCGCGCTCAAACGTCGTGCCGGTCATCGGCGCGGTGAGCCGGATCCGCGATGAGGATCTGCGCCAGGCGAGAGAGCGTCTATCGGCGCATCCCCGCTTTCGCCAAGAGGCGTCCGGCGCGCAGGGCGCTCCTCTGCCTCCCGCCGGGAAGGGTTCGGCGCCAGCGCCGGTGATCGCCGTGTTGATCGGGGGCGACAGCCCCTCCTACGAGCTGACCCCGGCATTTGCCGAAGCGCTCGTGGAGCAAGTGGCGGCCGGCTGCGACGTCGCGCAGGGCTCCTGCGTGGTGACGACGTCTCGCCGGACCTCTCCGGCGGTGGAGGCGTGGCTGTCGGAGCGGTTGGCCGATGACCCTCGGTGCCGCCTCTTGCTGATGGCGAGCCGTGATCCGCTTGATGGAACGATGGAGGGGATGTTGGGGTGCGCGGATGTGGCGGTGGTGACGGGCGAGAGCATCTCCATGGTGTCCGAGGCGTGCGCGAGCGGGCGGCCCGTCCTCGTGATCGAGCCGCCGCGTCGCAGGGCGGCTCGCGGCACGCTGACGAAGCACCATCGGTTCCTCCAGGATCTCATCCGGCAGGGCTGCGCGCGCCTCGTCACGGTCTCAGAGCTGGGGCCGGCGATTCAGCGGACACTCGCCGATCATCGCGCGGGAGCGCATTCGGCCGGACGCGTGGACAACTACGCGACCATCAGGGACGCCCTCGCGCGTCTGTTGTGAGATGCCGTCCACAGTCCATGGTCCACAGTTTAGGCTGCAAGCTTCAAGCATCAGGCTACAGGTTGCGGGCGGTAAAACCCTGGCACATTGTTGAACTATGGACTATCGACTATTGACTATGGACTGCTTTTAAAGCGATGCACATCCTGCAACTGCTGCCTGCGCTGGACGTCGGAGGGGTGGAGCGCGGGGTCTTGGACCTCAGCCGGGGGCTGATCGCCCGCGGGCACCGGGTGAGCGTGGTCTCGGCCGGGGGGTCGCTCGTCGAGCCGCTCATCCGCTGCGGCGCCGCGCACGAGCGGATGCCGGTGCACGACAAATCGCTGATCACCATGCGCCGCTGCATTCCGGCGCTGGCCCGGTTCATCAGCGCTGCCGGGGTCGACCTCGTGCATGCGCGCTCGCGCGTCCCGGCCTGGATCGGGTATGTCGCCGCCCGGGCGGCGCAGCGGTCGTTTCTCACGACGGCGCACGGTTTCTATCGGCCGCACCTGGCCTCGCGCGTGATGGTCTGGGGGCGCGTGGTGATCGCCCCTTCCGCGGCCCTCGGGCAGCACCTTGTGACCCGGTGCGGGTTGCCGAAGGAGCGGCTGCGCGTGATCCCTCGAGGGGTGGATCTGCAGGCATTTGCATTCCAGCCCCCTCCCGAGGAGCGCCGCGGTCCGTGGCGGATCGGGCTCATCGGGCGCCTGAGTCCTCTCAAAGGCCATGCGGTTGCCCTGCAGGCGTGCGCGGAGCTCATCCGTCGCGGTCTGTCGGTCAAGCTGTGCATCGCGGGGGACATGCCGCGCGATCCGATGCGTCGCCGGCTGGAGTCGCTCGCGTCGGCGCTGCGGCTGCCGGACGCCGTCGAATGGCTGGGGCGGCGCGACGACGTTGTCCCGCTCATCGCCTCGATGGATTTCCTCATCGTCCCGTCCATCTACCCGGAGTCGTTTGGCCGCAGCGTGATTGAGGCCCAGGCGGTGGGCCGGCCCGTGGTCGCCTCGCGGGTGGGGGCGCTTCCGGAGCTGATCGAGGATGGGCGCAACGGGCTCTTGGTGCCGCCGGGCCATCCGCGCCTGCTGGCCGAGGCGATTGAGCGGTTGATCCGTGATCCGGCGCTGCGCGCGCGCTGTGTCGAGGCGGGCAGACGGCGGGCGGAAGCGGAGTGGGATGTGGAGCGGATGGTGGACCGGACGCTTGCCGTGTATCAGGAGTGTCTGACCAAACCCCGGATCCTGCTCTGGAAGCTGAGCGCCCTCGGGGATGTGGTGCTCTCGACCCCGAGCCTGCGGGCCGTCCGTCGACAGTTCCCTGAGGGCCATCTGGCGCTCGTCGTCGGACGAGCGGCGTATGAGGCGGTCGCCCGCTGCCCGTACCTGAATGAGCTGTTCATCTATGATCCCCGCGGGAAGGACCGTGGGATTCGGCGTCAGTTGGCGTTCCTCAGGCGCCTGCGCCGCGGCGCGTTCGACCTGTCGGTCGATCTTCAGAACAGCCGCGGCACCCACCTCATGGCGTGGTGGGCCGGCGTGCCGGTTCGCATCGGGTATCGTCGGAAGCTGGGGTGGCTGCTGAACCGCGGGGTGCGCCTGCCGCGCGTCGTGCTCACCCCGATTGCCCATCAGCACCACCTGCTGCGGCAGGCCGGGCTTGCCCCTGACGGGGACGCGCTCGAGCTGTGGCCGTCGCCCGCGGATGAGCAAGCCGCTCGGCGCTTGCTGGGGTCAGCCGAGACGCAGGCCCCGGCCATCCGCGTGGGGATCCATCCTGGAGGCAGCCCCCGGTGGAAGACGAAACGGTGGGATCTCACTCGGTGGGCCCGCCTGTGCCAGGCGCTGGCGCAGCGGCACATCCAGGTCGTCGTCACGGGGGGGCCGGAGGAACGCCCCTTGGCGGAGGCCCTGGCGCGGATGACACAGGCCCCCCTGCTCGTGGCGACGGGACGCACGAGCCTCATGGAGTTGGCGTGTCTGATCAAGCAGTGCCAGGTGTTTATCGCGCACGACTCGGCCACCCTCCACGTGGCGGCTGCCGTCGGCACGCCGACCGTCGCCCTCTTCGGCCCCACCGATCCGGCGCGTCACCTACCCTCGACATTTGTCGGCCGGGTGATCAAACACGACCTCTTCTGCAGCCCCTGCTACTCCCCCCGGTGTCGGACGATCACCCACGCCTGCATGAGACAGATCAGCGTTGAGGATGTCTTGCAAGCGATTGCGGATTGCGGATTGCGGATTGCGGATGTACCGATCACCAATCCGAAATCTCTCTGATGCGCATTCTCCAGATCACGTCTCATCTCAACGTCGGCGGGGTCACGAGCCATCTGCTCTCGTTGTCACACGCCTTGGCCGCGCGCGGCCACCAGCTCATCGTGGCCTCCGGCGGCGGACAGCTCGAGAACGGCGCGGGCGCCGGCGGACTGACCCACTGGCGTGTGCCGCTCCACACGAGCGTTGAGTTCAGCCCCCAGGTGGTCTCAGCAGGACGGCAACTGGCCGCGCGCCTCGCGCAGCGCCCGGTCGATCTCCTCCATGCCCATACCCGGGTGGCCCAGGTGGTGGCGGAGCGGCTGTCGCGCGCAGCCGGGCTGCCGTATGTCACGACGTGGCACGGCTTCTTCCGCCGCAACCTCGGCCGGCGATGGTGGCCCTGCACGGGCGAGCTGACCATCGCGATCAGCGAGCCGGTCCGCCAGCATCTCCTGCGCGATTTCCATCTACCCGCCGAGCGCATCCGGTTGATTCCACACGGCATCGACCCCGCCCCGTTCGAGACGCCGGTGGATTCCTCCGCGGCGCAGCGCCTGCGGGAGCGGGCGCGCGTGGCGACGGCCGGACCGCTCATCGGCACCGTGGCGCGGCTGGTCGCCTCCAAAGGGGTCGATCAGTTGATTCGAGCTCTCCCGCAGGTGCGGGCGTCGGCGCCGGAGGCGCAGCTTCTGGTGGTGGGGGACGGCGCCATGCGCCCGCACCTGGAGCGCCTGGCGGCCTCCCTCGGCGTTGCCGAGGCGGTCCATTTCGCCGGGGCCTTGCCCCAGACGCGCACGGCGCTGTCGCTGATGGACGTCTTCGTGTTTCTGCCCGCCGAGCAGGAAGGATTCGGGTTGTCGCTCCTCGAGGCGATGGCGAGCGGACGTCCGATTGTGGCGGTGCGTCGCGGCGGCGGGGCCACGTGGGTTCTTCAAGAGAGCGGCGCCGGCATGATGGCGGAACCCGGCGATCCGGCAGGCCTCGCCGCAGCGATCACGCGCATCCTCCAGGACGGCCAGCTTGCGCGCCAGCTCGGAGAACAGGCGCGGGCCGTCGTCAAAGCCCGCTACGCGCTTGAGCGCATGGTGGATGCCGTCGAATCAGTGTACAACGAAGTGATGCGTGACTGAGTGACTGCGTGACTGCGTCAAGGATTGGTTTTGATCATGGGTGAGTTTCGAAGAGGAGTCACGGTGCCTTTACTCAGTCACCCAATGACCCAGTCACTCAGTCACTGTAGTTGAGATGGAGCGGATCCTGGTCGTGCTGCCCAACTGGTTCGGGGAGACGCTCTTTGCCACCCCGGTGCTGAGGGCGCTTCGACAGCACCGGCCGCGCGCGTTCCTGGCCACGCTCGGCCGACCCCAATGCCGAGAGGTGCTTCTCCACAACCCGCACGTGGACGACTACCTGGTCTACGACGAGCAGGGCCTCCATCAGAGCCTGGCAGGGAAGTGGCGTCTGACGCGGACGGTGCGGGCTCGTGCCTTCACGACGGCGTTCATCCTGCGCAAGAGCCTCTCACGCTCGCTCCTGCTGTTCCTGGCGGGCATCCCCATCCGGGTCGGTTTTGACAACCCCAAGAGCGGATGGCTGTTGACCCATCGCGTGCCGGCCCGCGTCCAGCCGACCCATAAGGCGTCCGCCTACTTCCCGCTCGTGGAGGTTGTCGGCGTGCCGCCACCGGAGGGGGGCTACGACTACCGCGTGAGCGATGAGGAACGGCGGGCGGCGCAGGCTTTCCTGAGCGCGCGGCAGCTCCTGAATGGGCGAGCGCTGGTCGTGCTGCATCCCGGCGCGAATTGGCCGCACAAACGGTGGCCGACGGAGCGGTTTGCGGCATTGGGCGACCAGCTCGTGGAGGCGCAGCGCGCGCAGATCGCGCTGACCGGCGGAGCGGACGACGTCGAGCTGGCGGGCGCCGTGGCGCGTCGGATGCGGCACCCTGCGACGGTGTTGGCAGGCCAGACGACGCTGCGCGAATGCGCCGCCTGCGTTGAGCAGGCCCAGGTGGTGGTCTCCAACGACACCGGCCTGCTGCATGTGGCGGCGGCCCTTGGGCGTCCGCTCGTGGCGCTCTATGGGCCGACCTCGCCGCGCCTGACAGGGCCGCTGGGCGATCCGCGGCGCACCGTGGTCCTGCATCACCCGGACTGCTGCCCCTCGGTCCCCTGCTATCAGCCGGAGCGCCCTCCCCATCCGGGAATGAGCGCGATCAGTGTGGACGAAGCCTACGAGGCGGCCAGTGATCTGCTCAAGGAAGGTGAAAGGTTAAAGGTAAAAGGGTAAAGGGAGAAGCGAGCGGGACATGGGGACAGTCGAGCGAAGGCAACTATCCATGAAAGGTCTCCCCCCGTTACCTTGCACCTTTCACCTTTCACCTTTCACCTCGTCCCTCACACCTCCGAGGCGGATCCTCGTGATCGGCCCCTCGAACATCGGGGATGCCGTCCTGGCCGGGACGGTGATCTCGACGGTGCACGAGGCCTTCCCAGACGCTCGCCTGACCCTGGTCGTGGGGGAGCGGGCCACGGCGCTGTGGGCAGGGGACCCGCGCATTCACCGCGTGGTCGATGCGGATGCGTTCAGCGCCCCGCTGGCGCGCCTGCGGCTGGCGCTGAGCTTGTGGCGTGACCATCCGCAGGTGGTGGTCGACCTGCGTCACACGCTCTATCCGTTGCTCCTGAAACCGCTCGCCGCGTGGCGGTACGCGTGGTCACCACCCAAGCGCATCGCCCATCTTCGGGAGCGCTACCTCTGGATGCTCCACCGCCAGGTGCCTGGCCTGGGCGCTGCGGCGGCACCGGGGCAGGGGGTGGTGTGGGTGACGGCCAAGGAGGCGGCGCACGTGGAGACGCTGTGCCGGCGCTGGGGTGTCGATGGGGCGCGTCCGCTCATCCTGATCTGCCCCGGCGCGCGAAGCCACATCAAGCGGTGGACGAGCGAGGGCTTCGCGACGGTGGCGGAGCGTCTCATCGCCGAGGCCGGCGCCTGCGTCGTCTTCTCCGGAGAGCCTGAGGAGGGTGCCTGCGTCGAAGAGATCCTCGGCCTGATGCATCAGCGAGCCCACAGCGCCGTGGGGCTGGTGACCGTTCGGCAGGTGGGCGCCCTCATGCAGCGGGCCCGGCTCGTGATCACCAACGACTCAGCCTCCTTGCATCTGGCCGGCGCCTTCCAGGTGCCGACGGTCGCGATCTTCGGGCCGACGGACGCAAGCCGCTACGGCCCTACCGCTCCGTGGCGACGTACCATCCGCCGTCGTCTGTTCTGCGCCCCGTGCGAGCAGCCGCTCTGCCGTTTTCACCACGAGTGCATGCGCTTCATCTCCCCTGACGACGTGTACGAGGCGGCCCGTGATCTGCTCAAGGAAGGTGAAAGGTTAAAGGTAAAAGGGTAAAGGGAGAAGCGAGCGGGACATGGGGACAGTCGAGCGAAGGCAACTATCCAT
>JAUYPJ010000101.1 GCA_030697665.1 Candidatus Omnitrophota bacterium | reverse complement strand
GCAAGGAGAAGATCACGGCTCAGGTCTCAGGGGTTCATCTCGAAAGCAGGTTGCCCGTGACGGGATACGAGATCCATATGGGGCGGATGGGGGATGAGCGGGCCTCTCAGCCCGTCTTTCAGCTCACGAAGCGGGGGCCTCTTGTGACGGACGTGTCCGACGGCATGAAGTCCTCCAGCGGCTCCATCTGGGGGACCTATCTGCATGGGGTGTTCGATGGGGAGGGATTCCGTCACTGGTGGCTCAATCGCCTACGGCGCCGAAGGGGGCTTGCCGAGTTACCCGCCGGCCAGACGCCCTCGTTGGACGGGGTCTACGACCGATTGGCGGCCGCCGTTCGCCCCCACCTGAATCTTCAAGTGATCGATGACATCCTTCGGCGTTGACCTTCCGACACTCGCGCTCGCCTACGGCGCTGATCTGCTCATCGGCGACCCGAGATGGTTCCCGCATCCGGTTCGAGGGATGGGCTTGGCGATTCAGTGGGGCGAGGGCGTGTTGCGCAAGGCCATCCCGTTGGAGCGTTTGGCCGGGGCATGGCTCGTCCTGGGGATCGTCGGGGTCAGCGTCGGTGCAACATGGTGGTTGCTGCGGGTCGCCTCCACCACCTCCGCCGTCTTGGGGGTTGCGATCAGCATCGTGTTGTTGTTGAGCTGTCTTTCCACCAAGGATCTAGCCGTCGAAAGTCTCCAGGTCCTTAAGGCCCTTGAGGCCGACGATCTTCGCCTGGCCCGCCGACGGGTGGCCCGAATCGTCGGGCGAGACACGCACCAGTTGGACGTCCAGGAAGTAGTCCGGGCCACCATCGAGACGATTGCCGAAAGCACCCTGGATGGAATCCTCTCCCCCTTGTGCTATTTCCTCGTGGGTGGCGTGCCGTTGGCGGTGGCGTATAAAGCGGTCAACACGCTCGATTCGATGGTGGGCCATCGGTCGGCTCGCTACATCCGGTTCGGGTGGGCGGCCGCGACGCTGGATACTTGGGCGAATTGGATCCCGGCCCGCTGGTCGGGAGTGGTCTTTCCAGTTGCCGCAGGTCTGTGCGGCTATCGATGGCGTATGAGTTGGCGCTGCGCATGGCGCGACGGAGGCGGCGGCCCTGTCCCGAACGCCGGCATCCCGGAAGCGGCGATGGCCGGAGCCCTGGGGGTCAGATTAGGCGGCGTGAATTGGTATGGAGGCCACGCGGTCGTCATGCCCTCCATGGGTGAATCGCTGCGTCCGTTAGAGCCCCAGCGCATCCGTGAAGCCATCCGATTGATGTACGTCTGCTCCGTGGTCGCGTGGTGTCTCGCAATGGGTGTTCTGTTGCTGAGGGACATGACGAAGTCCATGGTCCATAGACATGCCATAGCCATGGACTATCGACTATCGACTATGGACTCAGCTCGCTGATGGTATCCATCCCCCGTCTCCTCATCGCAGGCACCCACAGCGGGGTCGGCAAGACCACCGTGGCGGTCGGTCTGATGGCGGCCCTCCTCCGGCGCGGGCTCAGCGTGCAGCCGTTCAAGGTCGGCCCCGATTATATCGATCCGGGATTTCACCAGCTTGCCACAGGGCGCGTCTCACGGAACCTCGACACCTGGCTGCTGCCGGGTCCCGTCGTCAACGGGCTGTTCCAGGCTGCCGGCGCGGGTGCCGCGGTCGCGATCATTGAAGGCGTGATGGGATTGTTTGACGGGCATTCGAGCACGACCGACCGGGGCAGCACCGCCGAGGTGGCCAAGCTGCTCCGTGTTCCCGTGGTGTTGGTGGTGGATGCCAGCCGGATGGCCCGGTCAGCCGCCGCCGTCGTTCAGGGATACCGCGCGTTTGATCCGCGCGTGTCGATCGCCGGCGTGATCTTCAACAACGTCAGCGAGCGGCATGCCCGGTTGCTGCGCGCCGCGGTGCGACGCTACACGGACTGTCCGGTACTGGGCTCGCTGCCTCGCGACTCGGCGTTGGCCCTTCCGGAGCGGCATCTGGGGTTGATCCCCGCGCAGGAGCAGCGGCGCGTTGCGGACGTTCAGGGACGATTGGCCGATATGGTGAGCCGGTCGATTGATCTTCAGCGGGTGATGCGGATCGCCGAGGGAGCACCCCCCCTGGTGCCGGCGAGGGTCCCGGAGCCCGCTCGGGTCGATCGCTCACAGGGGGTGACGATCGGGGTCGCCAGGGATCGGGCGTTCCATTTCTACTACCAGGAGAACCTCGACCTGTTGAGGGCGGCGGGAGCTGAGCTGGTTGAATGGAGCCCGCTCAACGATCGGCGCCTGCCTGAAGGGCTCGATGCGTTGTACCTGGGCGGGGGATTCCCTGAGGTGTTCGCGCGCGAGCTGGCCCATAACGAGCCGTTGCGTCGGGCGATCAAGCGCGCGGTCACCGCCGGTCTTCCGACCTATGCGGAATGCGGTGGACTCATGTACCTCGCCGCGCATCTGATCGATGCGCACGGCACGCGGCACGCGATGGCGGGCGTGCTGCCTGGCGCGGTTCGCATGACGAATCGCCTGCAGCATTTTGGCTATGTGACGCTGAAGCCGCGGCGCGATACCATCCTGGCCAAGGCCAATGATCCGATTAAAGGCCATGAGTTTCACTATTCGGTCTGGGACCACCACGTTCCTGCTCCTCAAGCCGCCTATGTGGTCGCGAGGGCTGGGGAGGACCGACGGCTCGAAGGGTTCGCGCGCGCGAACCTCCTGGCCTCGTATATCCACGTGCATTTTCTCACGAACATTCGCTGGGCCAGTGGTTTTGTCACGTCAGCGCAACGTTGGAACAAACGCCGAGCAGCGGAGCTCGGCGTGTCTGTATGACAAGTCGGATCAATAACGGGAAGCCTGTGCAAATCAGGCGCTGCCCCGCAACTGTCACCCTCGTGTTGGCGTGACCCTGACGACAGCCACTGTCTCATCCGAGATGAGGCGGGAAGGTGTCAGGGGTGAGGGAAGCCAGGAGACCGATTGATCCGACGAGAAGTCCCGTGATCTTTCCGCGGGGAAAGAGGGGGTTAGATGCGTGTGCAGGGAGTGGTATGCGCTGTGTTGGTTATCGGGGGCTCAGCAGGAGTGTTGTGGGCTCAAGAACCAAATCGGCTCGAAGAAGTGGTCGTCACAGCGACCCGGACGCGCTTGCCGAAGAGTAAAGTGACCAAGTCGGTCAGCGTGGTGAGCGCAGAGCAGATCGAGCGCCAGCACGTCCAGACCGCGCTTGAGGTGCTCCGCAACGTCCCCGGCGTCTTCGTCAGGCGAAGCGGCGCGGTCGGCCGGACGACCTCGACGGTCATCCGCGGCTCGACGGACGATCAGGTCGTCGTGCTGCTCGATGGGGTGGAAGTCAGCAGCCCAACCCTCGGCAACTTCAACTGGTCAACGCTGCCGGCGGACTCCATCGAGCGCATCGAAGTGCTGCGCGGCTCGGCCAGCACGCTCTACGGATCGAAAGCCATCGGCGGGGTGATCAACATCCTCACGAAGCGCGGCGAAAGCCCGATGCGCACGTCGTATCAACAGGAGTTCGGCACGCTCCGGACCTTTCGTGAGGTCATCACGAACCAGGCGGCATTCGGTCCCGTCCACTACCACGTGGGCCTGTCACGGTTCGACAGCAACGGCTTGAGCGTGGGGGATGATGTGGAGGTGACGCACGTGGCTGCCGCAGGCGGGGTCCAACTGGCCGAGTGGCTCACGTGGGATGTGGCGCTGAACAACAACGATTCCCACGTCGGGATCGATGACGGGGCGTTTCTCCCGGATCCGAACCGCTTTTCTGAGCGTGAGCACCTGGCGCTCAGCACGACGCTCAACGCCACGCCTCTTGAGCGCTGGGAGCAGGAGCTGCGATTCACCTTCAACGACGACGACACGCTGGAGATCGACGTGGGCAATCCTGGCACGACCCAGGCCACCACGAAGAGCCGCTTCAACACCGATCGGTATGGGATGGACTGGCTCAACCGCTTTGGGCTGGATCGGTGGGGGCTCTTGACTGCAGGATTTGAGCTCAAGGATGAAGAGGCCGAGAGCACCGGTTTTGACAAGACGGTCTTCCAATGGGCGTGGTTCCTCCAGCACCAGCTCGACGTGAGCGACCGGTTGACGCTCATCGGAGGGGTGCGCAACCTTCGCCACAACTTCTTCGGACACGAAACGACCAGCGAGGTCTCCGCCTCCTATCGCGTCCCGGTCACGGGGACCCGCCTGCGCGTGAGCTTCAGCCAGGGATTTCGCGCGCCGGACCTGAACGATCTATTCTTCCCGAACTTCGGCAACCCGAACCTTGAGCCGGAGGACAGCGAGAGCTACGAAGTGGGGATCGGCCAGGACTGGTGGCACGGCCGCCTCGGTGGCGAGCTGACCGTCTTCCGGACTGAGGTCGATCAGCTGATCCAGGCGGTCCGTGTCAGTTCGACGGTCACGGAAGCCCAGAACATCAACGAGACGGAGATGGAAGGGTTTGAGGTGGAGGCGCATCTCGAGCCAGCCGCGGGCCTCCGCATCTTGGCCCACTGGACGTATACCGATGCTGAAGAGGAGCCGTCCAAGGAAGAGCTGGTGCGCATTCCGAAACATCAAGTCGGGTTCAACCTGGACTATGAGTTCCTGACACGGTGGCGGCTCAACCTCGACGCCACGCTCGTCGACCATCGAGAGGAAAGTCGAGCGACGAACAAACGGGAGCGCACCAAAGGCTACGCAACGGTTGACGCCGCGCTGACCGTCCAGGCCACAGACCGTCTGCAACTGTATGGCCGGATCGAAAATCTCTTTGACCGGCACTACAGCGAGGTCTTGGGGTTTCCGGCTCCCGGCACGCTATTCTTCATCGGCGGCAAGGTGGAAATCTGACATGTCCCGCCGCTGGTCTGCTATCACCATCGGCTCCTGCGCCGTGTTGATCGTCTGGGCCGCGGCAGGTGCAGCCGCAGAAGAGCAGGCGCCGCCGGAGCCTGAGCGGTTTTCCATCGTCGTCCAAGTTGATTTCGGGCCGGCCGATCGTCCGCCTCGAGAAGAACGCCTCACGGTCGATGCCGGGACCACGCCGAAAGATGCGGTCTCGCTGCTGTTTCCGATCCAGAGCGGGGCGGTCTGTTGTAATACGCGGGAGCTGGCTGCCATCGACGGCGTCCGGGCCGACCCGGCGAAGAATCGCTGGTGGAGCTGCCGCGTCAACGGTTCAACGAAGCTCAGCCCCTTTCGGACTGAGCTCCAACCGCAGGATCGCGTGGAATGGGTCTACCGCGAACAGTCGCAGTAGCCGTCGGCATCGGGTTGTGCGTGGCATCGCCTGTGCACGCAGGCGACATCCGTGGCGCGGTGCGCCTGTCGGGCAAGGCGCCGGAGCCGGTGACGCTCACCATTGAGCCGAAGACCACAGACCATTCGACGGCCGGCTGCGGCGACCTGACGCGGGCGTCGCAGCGCCTCCTGGTGGATCCCGAGGGCGGGGTTCAGAACGCCGTCGTCTGGCTCGAGGGGGTTGGTGCCACGGGTTTGCCCGTGGGGCTCCACGGCAGCCCAGCCGTCTTAGATCAACAGGCCTGCGAGTTCGTCCCCCACGTGCTCCTCATGCCGCGTGACGGCACCCTGGCCATTCGCAATTCGGACCCCGTCCTGCACAACACCCGAATCTTTCGTGATGCCACGATGCTCATGCATGAGTGGCAGGCTCCGAAGGCCGGTGACCTGGAGTGGCGATTCGACGCGCCGGGGCGGTATCTTGTGCGATGCGGGGTCCATTCCTGGATGCACGCCTGGGTGGTGGCGACGGAGCACCCGTATTATGGGCTGACAGATTCGGCTGGATGGTTTACAATTTCAGGTGTTCCGCGGGGGACCTATACCCTCTCGGTGTGGCATGAGGCGCTCGGCGAACAACGACAGCGGGTGCGCGTTCGAGCAGGTCGGTCGGAGGTCGTGGTCCACCTCCGCCCAGTCTCGTGAGGCGTGGCGGGGGTCGCGCGGCGGACAAGGAGGGTGAAATGGCCGTATCGGTCGTGTTGGCGGTGATCGTGGGAGGGATGGCGGGGCAACTGCGGCACACGGTGGGAGCCGCTCCGATCCTGGCGGCATTGCTGTGGGCGGCGTGCTTTTTGCGCAAGCGGGATGTGGCGCTGATCGGCATCGGCGCGATGCTCATCCACGATGCCATCGCAGGCGTCAGCGTCTTCACCGTCGTCCGCGTGGTGGCGATGCTTGGCGTCGTCGGCGTGATCTGGGCGATTCGCGTCAGGCCCACGTGGCTCTCGCTGCTCTCAGGCCTGGTGTTGGTGGCGCCGACCTACCATCTCCTCCTGGCAACGGGTGACTGGGTCACCCAGTTCTGCACTCAAGCCCCCCATACCCTTCCGGGATTGGCTGCGACGCTCATGAGCGCCTTCCCGTATTTCCAACGGTCGTTTGTCAGCGAGGTCCTGTTCAGCGCAGCGTTCCTGGGGGTCTATGCGCTCAGTGGTTCAGCGGTTCGCCTCTGGTGGCCTGCGGCATTCCCCCAGCCGATCTCCGCCAAGTAGCGCATGAGGATCTGTTCCTTCTTTTCAACGGCGACTGAGCTGCTCTACGCCTTAGGCTCAGGCCGCTCGGTCGTCGGTCGCAGCGAGCGATGCGACTTCCCCCGGAGCGCCGCCCGCAAACCGATCGTGGTGCGCAGCCGCATCGCGTCTGACCGGTTGTCCAGTCGCGGCATCCATGAGGCGGTGGAGGCGCTCCGCCGCAAGGGTGAGCACCACTATCAGATCGACGTCGCCCTGCTCAAGCGGTTGCGCCCAGATCTCGTGGTGACGCAAGAGCTGTGCAACGTCTGCGCGGCAAGCCATCCGGAGGTCCTTGAGGCGCTTCGCGAACTCCCCGAGTCGCCGCGGACGGTTTCCGTGAGCGCCGGGCGGTTCAACGAGCTGTTTACGTCGATCGAGACGCTGGGGCAGGCCACAGGCCGCGAGCGTCAGGCGCGCCTACTCTGCGAGCGGCTGCGCCGTGAAGCGGATCGGGTGCACCGTCGCGCGCAGGCGGCCCGCAGCAAGCCGCGGGTCTGGTGCGCGGAGTGGCTTGACCCGCTGATGGCAGCCGGCCATTGGGTTCCAGAGCTCGTCGCGATGGCCGGGGGGATCGACGGGTTGGGTCGTGCCGGAGAGGACTCCGCCAGGATTGCGTGGGAGGATGTGGTGCGCTACGACCCTGAGATGATCATCGTCATGCCGTGTTCTTTTTCAATTGCCAGGACCTTGCGGGAGCGCGCGCTGCTGACCCGGCGTCCAGGATGGTCCTCGCTGAGCGCGGTGCAGGCCGGACGGGTTTTTGCGGTCGAGGGCGCATTCTTCCACCGGCCGGGGCCCCGCCTGATTCAAGGGCTTCGGCTTATGGCCGCACTCTTTCATCCGGATCGATTTTCTGCGCCCCATCCGACGCGCGCCAGAGATCTTCTGAAGCATACCTCAGTGTAAGTCAGTGGCCAGTGATGAGTGGCCAATGACCGGTGGGATCGTCAACGGCCGAACAGGCCTGGAACATCGAGTGAATTCCCTCCATCCGATTTACCGCCTGATCGCCTCGAGACGGGACGTGAGGCGTTTCCTGCCTCAACCCATTCCCGATGACATTCTGAAGCGGCTGCTCACCGCCGCGCATCATGCGCCTTCCGTCGGGTTCATGCAGCCATGGAACTTCATCATCATCCGTGATCCCGCCGTCAGGGCCAAGATCAAGCAGGTGTTCCTTGCGGAAAACGCCAAGGCCGCTCAGCGGTTTCGAGGAGGACGTCGTCGGCTCTACAGTCGGCTCAAGCTTGAAGGCATCGAAGAGGCTCCGGTGAATCTCTGCGTTACCTGCGACTCCAGGCGTTTCGGTCCGCACGTCCTTGGACGGAACACGATCCGACAGACCGACGTCTATAGCACGTGTTGCGCGATCCAAAATCTCTGGCTGGCGGCCCGCGCCGAGGGACTCGGCGTCGGCTGGGTGAGCATTCTCCGACAGAGACCGGTGAAGCTCATCTTGGGCATTCCGCCTGAGGTCCATCCCATTGCGTACCTCTGCGTAGGGTACGCAGTGGAATTCCTGGATCAGCCGGAACTGGAACGGGTGGGATGGGCGCCTCGCCTGTCGTTGGAGCGCCTGCTCTTCTTTGACGCGTGGGGTCGCAGACAGCCGTCGAACGATCACGGAGTGACATGACCTGGGTCCCTGAAGACCGCGCGCCGCGGCACTATCGCGGGCCCAAGACCGCCGTCCGGAAGGGACTGGTGGTCGTCTACACGGGAGACGGCAAAGGCAAGACCACCGCCGCGCTGGGACTGACCTTCCGCGCCCTGGGGCGTGGCTGGCGTGTGGCCATCGTGCAGTTCATCAAGGGCCGGTGGAAGACCGGTGAGGCCGCGATGGCGAAGGAGCTGGCGGGCCGGGTCGACCTCTTCACGATGGGCGATGGCTTCACGTGGGTCACCCAGAGCTACGCCCAGGACGTGGCCAGCGCGCGCCGGGCGTGGGCGAAGTGCGAGGAGCTCCTGGCGGATGAGCGCTACCAGGTCGTGATCTTCGATGAGCTCTGCTACGTCCTCAAGTACAACTTCCTCTCGGTCGAAGAGGTCCTTGAGGCCCTCAAGCGCAAGCCGGCTGGCACGCACGTCGTGCTGACCGGACGTGATGCCCCCGCCGAGCTGATCGAGGCGGCCGATCTCGTCACGGAGATGCGGGAGGTCAAGCACCCCTACCAGGCGGGGATCAAAGCCCAACCCGGCATCGATTATTAGTGGTGCACAATTGTCCGTGCACGTACAATAGGTGCGGTCATGAGAGATCGAGAGAAGTGGTCGTGGGTTGTCGTGGTCATGCTCCTGTGGCGTCCCTGTCCCGTCGATGCGGAGCCGGTGGGGAGCCCGGCGAGCATCTTGAAGAAAGGGAAATGGTTCATGGGGGCGGGGACCAGCCTGTTGGCCAAACGGAACCTGAAAGGCAACGGTGAGGCCACGGCATACCAAGGCGGACATCTCCGTGGCTACGGCCTCACCGATTGGCTCAGTCTCTATGGGAAGATCGGGCTGGCGCATTTCGATGTGGATGACGCGTCCATTAAGAAAAAGAACGATCTCTCCACCACGAACGCCTTTGGCCTGAACTTTGTGTCGGGCGTCCAGGTCAAAAGTCGGTTCTTTGAAAGCCGGAGCAAGCGGTGGGAATGGGATGGGAGCGTGCAATACCTCGACATGCGGGCGCGTCATAAGGGCAAGAATGAGGCGCGATGGCATGAGTGGCAGCTTGCGACGAGCGTGGCGGCCTCAATCCATCGACTCAAGCCGTATGTCGGCGTCAAGTATTCCGTCATCGACGTGTTCTATCGGATTCGCGAGGACGGTCAACAGCTCGTGCAGGGGCGGTACAAAGAGGATCAGCCTGTCGGGCTGTTCCTGGGGACGGATTGGGCGCTGGGACGCTATGAAGACGTCATCCTGAACGTGGAGAGCGCGTTCGTCGATGGGGCTGAGGTGGCGGTGACGATCGCCTACACGTTTTGATGGGCAGCCGGCGGCGTCGGGCCATCCGACGAGCCGTGGTGGGCCTCGTCCTTGTGGGGATGGTGGCGGGTGGGCTCTTCTTCCCACGGGCGGGCGAGTTTCTAGCGGTCAAGGACGACTTTGCCTGGGCCGATGCCGCGGTCGTGCTCTCCGGCCTGCCCATTTCCCGCGCGTTTGCCGCCCACGACCTCTACGTGCAGGGCCGCGTGGGCCAGATCATCCTCATCCCGGAGCCTCCGGAGAAGATCGAAGGAGAGCTGGTGCAGGAGCGCCTGAGGCAGCAATTGACCACCCTGGGCCTGTTCGACCCGACGCTTCCGCAGTGGGGACAGCGGATTCTGGTCGCCCTGGGCGTTCCGCAGTCGGAGATCGTGGTGCTGCCTGAGCCTGCCCACGGGACGATTATGGAGGCCCAGCAGATCCAGGCATTCCTGAACAGCCGACAGCTCAGCAGCCTGGCGCTCGTCACGTCCAGAAGCGCCTCCCGCCGCGCCCGGTTCATCTTCCGGCGCGTCCTGCGGGGCACGGGCATCCGCATCCTGGCCTCCCCCACGCCCTACGATTCCTTTGAGCCGGACGCCTGGTGGACCACGCCGCGCAATGCCTTGACCGTCCTCACGGAATACGAGAAGTTGCTGGTGAACGCCCTCACCCTCGCGGCGCGTCCTCAGTGACCGCACCAGTTCGGGGCGCGCTGTTCGTTTGCCTGCTGGCGGGAGTCATCGCGCCGGCATGCGCCAAGGAGACGATGGCCGGTGAGCGCACGCAGTCCAGTCAGGTGGAAACGGCCACCTTCGCCGGCGGCTGTTTCTGGTGCATGGAACCGCCGTTTGAACACGTGCCGGGGGTGCATGCCGTCATCTCCGGCTACACCGGCGGCACGAAGCCCAACCCCGCCTACGACGAGGTCTGCTCCGGCACGACCGGCCACGCCGAGGCCGTGCAGGTGACCTACGATCCCTCCCGCGTCACCTACGCGCAACTCCTGGACGTGTTCTGGCGCAACATCGATCCCACGACTCCCGATCAACAATTTGCCGATCGCGGCACGCAATACCGCACTGCCGTCTTCACCCATACCGAGGAGCAGCAGCGGCTCGCTGAGGAGTCGAAGCGGCGCCTGGAGCAATCCGGGAAGTTCGAGCGGCCGATTGTGACCGAGATCGTCCCCGCCTCGACCTTTTATCCCGCGGAAGAGCACCATCAGGACTACTCCAGGAAGCATCCGCTCCACTACAAGCTGTATCGCCTCGGTTCAGGACGTGAGGGGTACCTGCGACGGACCTGGGGCCACTAAGTCAGTGGTCAGTGGACAGCTTGAGGAGAAGACGGCTCGTGGACATCTTGCTCGTTTTTTGCTTGCAAGAACGTAGAAAATCCGTAGGATAGAGCCCACAAGATGCGCATGAGACGCTCCCTACGGGGGATGATCGCGGTCTTCATCAAGCGGCTCGTCCTGCCTTCAGTGGTCGGTTCCTTCCTGATCGCCCTTCCCCTATCCGCTCAATCGCTTCCGGATTTCATGGAGCACTGGGAGTTCGGGCTCAACGTCGAGGAGGACGACGGCCCCGACTACTTCGCCGATCTGCTTTTCCCGCTCTATCGCCATCCGGCGGATGAGCGCGTGCTCTTCTTCGAGCCTCGGGCCAAATACGCGGATGGGGAGCACCTCTTCAACTTCGGCTGGGGCGTGCGGGAGATGATCCTCAACCGCACCTGGCTCGTGGGGGCCAACATGTTCTACGACTACGAGACCCAGTACTCCCACTACCGCCTGGGATGGGGCCTGGAGGCCCTGAGCGCGTATGCGGAATTGCGGTCGAACGTCTACCTCGGGATGTCGCAGGAGCGCCTCGTCGAGGAGACCCCCGTCAGCACCCTGTTTGAGGAAGCCGTGAATGGCTATGACGTCGAGCTCGGCATGCCCGTCCCCTACTACTCGCGGCTGAAGCTGTTCGGGGGGTTTGAGTGGTACAACTTCGAGGAGTTCAAGAACCGCTACGGCTGGCAACTGCGGGCGGAATACACGCCGGTTCCCTTCGTGGTCATCGACGGGTTGGTCAGCAACAGCACCAAATCCAACCTCGACTGGGGGATGACCGTCGCCTTCAGGATCCCACTGGGCGCCAATGACCCGCGGCAGATCCGCTCCCCATTGCGGTTGGACGACACCATGTTCCCATCGGGCGGCGCAGGCGCGCACCTGTTCCGCCTTGTGGAGCGGCGCCATGAGATTGTCGTCGAGCGGCGGAGTCAGACCGGGGCGGTGAGCGTGGAAGTCCTGCGAGGGACATGAGCATGAGCAGGGTCATCGGGATCGCGGGTCTCTTCGTCGGCCTCGTCCTTGGCGCCGGCGGCGTGCAGGCCGTCTCGACGGATGCCGATGGCACCTACACGGTCACCGTCACCAAGGTTGAGGTCTCCAAGGATGGGGGGGCCACCTATACGACGCTCTTTGACGGCAGCCAGGCCATCAACATCGCCGCGGTCGACGCCGGGGCGGTGGCCGCGGGGCTGGCGAGCGGGGCCGCTCTCGAGACGGGGATCTACAACACCATCCGCGTGACGATCGGCTCCACCCTGCTCGCGAAGGGCTATGTGAACAGCGGCAGCGACACCGTCTACACCAACGGCTCAGGCTCGGCAACCAACAGCGGGGCCACGAGCACGCCTGGCGCCGGGTATGCGACCTCCACCTATACCATCCCGGAAGCGAATAGAATCAAGACGACCACCGGCCTCTCGATCTCCGTTGAGCTGGGGAAGGGGCCCACGGTCACCGTGAAATTCGACACCAGCGGGGTCCTCTCACAGACCGGCGGCACCATCATCCCCGGCGAGCCCTCCGTCACCATCTCCTCGCGCTAGGTCCCGTTCCAACTCCGATCAGGGTGTGCCATCGAGGTTGAAGGCGTCGTCTCACCTCCCAAGGCTCGAAGAGGGTTGGTGCTGGCTTACCAGAGGGTTGAGTTTCTTGACGGGGACGGAGAAAAGTGATACTTTATGAGTACAATGTATCACCAAAATGTCACAGGGAGGGTATCGGCGATGGTCAAGCATTTGACGCAGCACGGCAATAGCGCGGCGCTGGTGATCGATAAGGCGATCCTGGAGCTTCTGCACATCACGATGACCACCCCACTTGAATTGGCGACGGACGGCAAGAACCTGGTGGTGTCGCCCATCAGGGATATGAAGCGGGCTTCTCGATTCCAGGCTGCGCTTGAGGTGGTCAACCGCCGGCACGGAAAGACCCTCAACGCGTTGGCGAAGTGATCCCCCCACCCGAACCATCCTTCCTCACCCTCGCTGAAGTGCTCGAGGTGCATACCGACCAACTGAGGCGTTACGGCGGACAGCCAGGTGTGCGCGACCTCGGCCTGTTGGAATCTGCGCTGGCCCAGCCGGAAGCGTCGTTCGATAGGGAGTGGTTGCACCCAACCCTTCACGAGATGGCCGCGGCCTATGCCTATCACCTGTGCCAAAACCATCCATTCGTGGATGGGAACAAGCGAACCGCCCTGGCCTGCGCCTTGGTGTTCCTGGAGTTGAACGGGATGAGCGTTCTGGACCCACACGGATTGCTCAAAGATGCGATGGTCGCCGTCGCGTCCAGCACGATGGGTAAACCACAGTTGGCGGCGTTGTTTCAGACGCTTCCGAAGAGCAAAGCCCCTCGATGACCCCGGCATCCCTTCGCAACATTGCGATCATCGCGCACGTCGACCACGGCAAGACGACCCTGGTCGACGCGATGCTGCGCTACACCAAGACGGTCCGGGAGAGCGCCGTGCCGGAGGGCGGGCTGATCATGGACTCCATGGACCTGGAGCGGGAGAAGGGGATCACCATCCGGGCCAAGAACTGCAGCCTGCGCTACGGCGAGTACAAGATCAACCTTGTCGACACGCCCGGCCACGCGGATTTCGGCGGGGAGGTGGAGCGCACGCTGCGCATGGTGGACGGGGCGCTGCTGTTGGTGGACGCCACGGACGGCCCGATGCCGCAGACGAAATTCGTGCTGCGCAAAGCCATCAACCTGGGGCTACCGGCGATCGTGGTGGTCAACAAGATCGACCGGCTCGACTCGCAGGTGGACAACGTGGTGAACCGCACGTTCGATTTGTTCGTGGAGCTGGGCGCCTCCTCGGTGCAACTGGATTTTCCCATCGTGTACACCTCGGCCACCCAAGGCACGGCCACCCTGGATCTGGCCCACCCAGGCATGGATGTGGCGCCGCTGTTTGAGACGATCATCGCGCGCATCCCCGCGCCGGCGGTGGAACAGGATGCGCCGCTGCAGATGCTGGTGCTGGCGCTGGCCTACGACTCGTTCAAAGGCAAGATGGCCATCGGCAAGATTCATGCAGGCTCGCTCGCGCGCCAGCAGCCGCTGCTGCGCCTGGCGGCGGACGGCCGCCGGCAGGCCGGGGTGGCGACGGCCGTGCTGGCGTATCAGGGGCTGGAGCGGGTGGAGGTGGAGTCGGCGCAGGCCGGGGAGATCGTGGCCGTGGCGGGGTTTGACGAGGTGGGCATCGGCGACACCATCGCCGATCCCCAGCAACCCAAGGCGCTGCCCGCCGTCGTCATCGAAGAGCCGACGCTGCGCATGACCTTTGCGGTGAACAAGAGCCCGCTCGCCGGGCGCGAGGGCAAGTTTGTGACGTCGCGGATGTTGCGCGAGCGGCTCCAGCACGAGCTGGAGACCAACGTGGCGCTGCGCGTGGCGGACACCGACAGCGCGGATACGCTGCTGGTGTCCGGGCGCGGCGAGCTGCACCTGGCGATTCTGATTGAGACGATGCGCCGCGAAGGCTATGAGATGGAGGTGTCGCAGCCGGAGGTCGTCTATAAGGAGATCGATGGCGCGACCTGCGAGCCGTTTGAGTTGCTCTCCATCGATCTGCCGGCGAACTATCAAGGCGCGGTCATCGAGGAGCTGGGCTCCCGGCGCGCTGAGATGCTGACTCTGGAGCAGGGCCCCACCGGCGAGCTCCACGCCGAGTATCGCATCACGACGCGGGCGCTGTTGGGCCTGAAGAGCGCGCTGCTGAAGAAGACGCGCGGGACCGCCGTCGTCCATCATCTCTTCGAGGCCTATCGCCCGGTGGTGGGGGACCTGCCGCCGCCGGAACCGCACGGCTCGCTGGTCGCCACGGAAAGCGGGGTGAGCAGCGCCTACGCGATCACCAAAGTGCAGGAGCGTGGCGAGTTGTTCATCGCCCCCGGCGTGCCGATTTACGAAGGGATGGTGGTGGGCCAGGCCAGCCGGGACCGCGATGTGGAGGTGAATTTGTGCAAGCAGAAGAAACTGACCAACGTCCGCTCCGAAACGGGCGAGACGACCATCGTGCTGACCCCGCCTCGTGAGTTGACACTCGAGCTGGCGCTGGAGTATCTTGGGCCTGATGAGCTGCTCGAAGTCACTCCGGCCTCGCTGCGCATCCGCAAACGCATCACGGATGCCAAGCTGCGCCTGCGAGCGGCGCGAAGCGGCGAGGGGCGCGCCCGCCGGGACGCTTGATCATGTCATGACCAGTTGCGCACCGGCCCCGCCATCGTGGACCATTTTGATCTGGCCCTTGTCAGGGTTCCCAGTGATCAGGCATACTTTCAGTGCTCGATCAATCCGCGATGGCGGACTCCGCGCCGGTCATGGGCGCGGGGGGCAAACCCGCGGGAACGCGGGGACGCCCCGCAGGCTTTGCTAGCAGAGCCGGCGGGGCCCCGCCGGTAGTGATTTGCGACGCCCTGCGGCGCAAATCAGGCGGGGCAAAGCTACGGATCCCGGAAGTGAAGGACTGCCGAGCTACCGAACCATGGGGGCTCGGCGTATTTGTTCTCTGATGAACCTTCTTCATGATTTGGAACAACCGGGGTGGCCCTTGCGGATCTGCCGGGTGTGGTGGTGGGGAGGGGCCTCCTGCGTGTGGAGTCTCTGCGCGTCGCTCGCGGCGGGTCCCGTCGCTTCCGCCGATTCCATCTCCGGAAGCCAGGCGGGGCTGGTGGCCTACTGGAAATTCGATGAAGGCTCAGGGACTGCGGCGCAGGATGCGTCCGGTCTTGGCAATCATGCGGGAGCGCTCAACGGCCCCGTCTGGGGTGCCGGGAGGGTGGGTGGAGCGCTGAGCTTTGACGGCGTCAACGACGTCGTCCGGGATGCTTCCACGACCTTCGATGGCACGGGGGATCTCACCGTGGCGGCCTGGGTGAAGCGGAGCGGTTCCGGTGGACACAACAGTGGGCGGATCATCAGCAACACCGTCCTGGAGTTCTACGTCAACCGTGCCAACAAGAGCCTTGGCCTGACGTGCGATTCCGGGAGGACCATCGTCGAGTCGGCTGCGAACGTCCTGAGTCTCGATGCCTGGCATCACGTGGCCGCCGTTCGAACAGCCGGGGGACAGGTCAGTTTCTTCATCGACGGCGTCAAGCGGCACACGGCGGGCGTTCGGATGAGCGGGGGACGGCGGGACTGGGCGATCGGCAACTACCCCAGCCCCGACGGGAAGGTCCGGCCCTTCGCCGGCCTCATCGATGACGTGCGGGTCTACCAGCGCCTCCTGAGTGAGGGAGAGATTCACGCCCTCATGGCCGCCGCCGATGCGGAGGCGACGGTGGTGACGGCGCCGGTGGGACCCACCTACTACCTCGCGCCGACCGGTTCCGACAGCCATCCCGGTACGGCCATGCAGCCCTGGAAGACGTGGGCACATGCCCTCACACAGCTCGATCCCGGCGAGACGTTGGTGGTGAAAGACGGGACCTACGGCGCGGCGACCGGGACGGGGTATCCGGCCATCGACTGCCGCGCGGGCTACCGGAAGGGGACCGCGACGGCGCCGATTACCGTCAAGGCGGAGCACGAACGAAACGCCTTCATCGACAACGGCGCCCCGGCCGTCATGGACTCCTTTTTGATTCGGAACTGCTCCTACTGGGTCATCGAGGGATTCTACGCGACGAACGGCGACCACGAGCCATTTGCTCGACAGGGCGGGGGCTCGGTGTTCAAAGCGTCCGACTCCGACCACATCACGTTCCGGCGCAACCTGGCCCACCACAACAACCGCTGGTCCGGAAGCTCCTCCCACGGGTTCGGATTGACGCGCGTCAGCGACTCCCTCGTGGAAGAGAACGAGTGTTCCGTCATCACCCGCCACTGCATCATCGCGGGCGGCACCGCCACCAGTCCATCGAAGCGGGTCACCACGCGGCGCAACTACGCCCACTCGCGAGGGTCCGGAGATCTGCCGGGCTGCCGGTACAATCCGCCCGCGGGGGTCCCGGCGTGCACCGTGACTCCAGACGCGATGGATAGCCTCGTCAACTTCTACCCCTGTGTGGGGTGCATCAGCGAAAACGACGTGGCGGAAGGCACCGGCGAGGGGGTGCGGATCATCGCGTCGGGGCCGTCGAACAACCGCGTCTACGGACTCATCGGGATCGAGACGGACTACACCGTGATGTTCGGCCCCAAGCCGTTCGACGCCACGACGTCGCTCTCCGACGGGAACTCCGCCGAGCAGATCGTCGATGTCGGCGGCTCGACGCTGCTCCACTTCGACGGGGTCACGAACACCACCGTGACCAACGTGATGGCCATCGGCGGGGCGGGGAACGGCGTGACGTTGTTTCGTTCCACCCTGAGCGACTCGCGGGCGCAGTGCAACGGGGCCTGCAGCGCCGCCGTGCGCAATGCGCTGGTCATTGACAAGCGCCAACGCGGGGTGGCGGTCGATCCCCCGCACTACGCGCGATGGTCGGTGGACTACGCCAACGCCTACCACAACGCAGGGGGGAACTTCAGCCCCGCGAGCCACCCCGGCATCACGCACGCGATCAGCCTTGACCCGCGGCTTGGCGCCTGCAAGGTCTGGCTTCCCGCGGCCTCGCCGATGAAGCGGGCCGGGAAGGACGGCGAGGATCTCGGCGCGAACATTCTCTACCGCTACGAGCAGGGGGTGTTGACGACGCGCCCGCTGTGGGATCCCGTCACCGGGCAGTTCCCCTGTGGGGCCGTGGTGCGTGGCGTGAACGATCTGCCGGGCCAATCGTGCCGCGACGTCCACCAGCGGCTCAATGTCAATACCAACGGCTGCGCCTTCCCTGAGGGCTACGGCCGGCGCCAGCCGTAACGCCTCCAGCGTTCTCCTGCAGCAGGCTCTCCGGCACCCCCTCCACTTAAGAGCGCCTATCAGAATGACCGCGGGGCGCTCTCGGTGAAGGGTGAAGGCTGGAGGGTGAAGGCACCACGCCGTCGCTCGACTCCCTTCACCCTTGACCCTCCACCCTCCACCCAGAGCAGCCCAGGTCTTTTTGATAGCTGCTCTAACATGAAGAAGTTGTCACGAAAAATTCATCTTGTCGTCATGTGCTCTCCTCCATAGTACCGGCAGTATCAGCACCACCGACAATGCCTGCCACGACAGCCAGCAGCCGCGCATTCCCCACGCAACCATCACGCCGTACGCAAGGGTCGATCTCTCGGAGAGCCGTTCGCCAATCCCACCCTGAGCCTGTGGGCGGGTTGACGAGCCGCAGGAACAGACAAGGAGGCGCAGGATGAAACGTCTACTGTGCATCTGGGCGGTGGTCGTGGCAGGGGTCTCTGGGAGCGCTCCCCCGGTCGAGGGAGGAGCGGTGCGGTATCCTCATCCGCGTGTCAACGGGGTGGAGTGGTTCTACGTTTTCGGCCGTGACGGGAATCCGACGTACGGGGCCGAAGCCGAGCCGAAGGCCTTTTTTATCGAGGTCCCCCAACACGTCTCAGACCCCGTGGTCATTCGGGTGCTCGATGCGGACATTCGCGGCCAGCGTGATGAGCAAGACGGGGTGTGGGATACGGCGACGAAGTTCAGCGTGTTCGGCGGCTCAACGCTGTTGCGCTCGAAGGCCGTCACCCCGAAGGAGGCCGATGGCGCCGTCGTGGAGTTCGGGCCGTTTCGGGCGGAGGAGGGGGAGGCGCAGGGCGATCGGGTGGTCTTCCGTCTCGAGGTGGAGGGGCTTGAGGGGGACGACAACAACCTCTTTGCCGTTGAGGTGGAGCCGTCTCAGGCCCAACTGTTCGCCTTCTCACCGGCCATCCGCTTGGCGAAGGTGGAAGGGACCCCCATGCGGTTCTACCCTGAAATTCCCACCGGGACCTCGACGATCCGTGTCGGGAATCACGATCTGGATCCGGATGGGGGCAGCGCGGTCCTGATCCAGCCGGCTGAGGCGGGCCGAGGGGGGTGGGCCGGGGCCGGGCGGATCTATCGCTTGAGGAACTCCGGCACCGCCAGGTGGGCGTGGACGGATCTCGCCGTCCCTCAGGAGTTGACAGGCGCCCGGTGGACGTATCAGATCACCAAAGCGACGCAGCCTCGCGCCAACGCCAGCCTTCGGGTGGAGGACGCCGACGGCAAGCCCTTGCGGATGTACTTTACCCCTGGCGCGCCCATCCAGGTGGCGAAGGCCCCGAACATGCCGTGCAACACCTTCGAGTTCGACGCCTCAACGTCCTATGATCCGGATAACCAACAGTTGAGCTACACCTGGGATCTTGGAGACGGGGCAAGCGCGGAGGGGATCCGAACGCGGCACACGTATGCAAAAGCCGGCGACTACCGGGTCCTCCTGACCGCCACGGACAACTCCACTGCGGAGTGCCGGCAATCGAAGACGGAGCAGTGGTTGCGGGTCAATACGCCGCCTCACGCGGTGCTGACGGCGCCGGCCATGGCGTGCGCGGGCTCTTCGGTCCGGCTGAGCGCCGCCAAATCGACGGATGCTCCGGGAGATCAACTGAGCTATCGGTGGGATCTTGGAGACGGCGTGACCGCGGACGGCTCCGAGGTGACCCATGTCTACAACACGGGAGGGGCCTACCAGGTCAAGCTGCTCGTGGATGACGGGCGGGGAACCTCGTGCTCGATGGATCGGGCCGTGTCGGTCATTCGCGTGAACAGCCCGCCGATCGCCAAGGCGAACGATCAGATCACGGCCTGCACGAGAAACCCCGCGGACCCGCTGAAGGTGGCCTTCGACGGGGCCGCCTCGCTGGATCCGGACAATGACCGGTTGGCGTATCGCTGGGACTTCGGCGATGGCAGCCAGGCGGAAGGCGCGAGGGTCTCCCACGCCTACCAGAAAGGCGGGGCGTACACCGCGAAGCTCGTGGTCGACGACGGGAGCGGGACGAGCTGCGCGATGGCCATGGCCGCCGTTCCCGTGCGGCTCAATCGCGCCCCGATCGCCTCGGCGAGCCGGGATCTGTCGAGCTGCGCGTTCGATTCCCTGGCGTTCGATGCGGGCTCATCCGCAGACCCCGACGGAGACGCGTTGGCGTACCGATGGGACTTCGGCGACGGCCAGACGGCGAGCGGTCCGTCGGTCAAGCATCGCTACACCAAAGGCGGCCTCTACCAGGTGAGCATGGCCGTGGATGACGGGAGCGGGATGGCGTGCGCCCAGAGCGCGGCGAGCTTCAACGTCCGGGTCAACAGCAGGCCCGCCGCCGTCTTCAAGGCGGATGAGACGGGGTGCGCGGGTCAGCACCTCGCCTTCGACGCGATCCGTTCGAGCGACCCTGATGGGCAGGGGCTGCAGTACGCCTGGGACTTTGGGGACGGCACCACCGCCCAAGGCGCCAAGGTGCGTCACGCGTATGCGAAAGGCGGGCGCTATCCCGTCGCCTTGAGGGTCGACGACGGGCAGGGAACGGCCTGCAGCTTCTCCCTGGCCAAGGCCGATGTGCGCGTGAACACCCCGCCCATGGCGAACGCCGGCCACAACCTTGTCTGCTGCTTGGGACAGACCAACATCTTCGACGCCTCAACGTCGTTTGACGCCGACGGCGAGGCCCTCACCTACCAGTGGGATTTTGGCGATGGAAGGCTGGCGGAAGGGCCGAGGGTGGAGCACGCGTATCGGGAACATGGGACCTACCCTGTTCGTCTGACCGTGAGCGATGGAAGCGGCAATGCCTGCGGGACCTCGACCAGCGGATTTCTCGCAGCGGTGAACGCGCCGCCGGTCGCCCGGATGGCGATTGTGACCGACGGCGGACGTGTCCTTCCCCCGACGGCCGGACAGGAGCTCGCGAAGAGATGACCGGGGGGCCTTACGCCCCCGCGCGGCTTCCCAGTCCTGCGCCACCCGCTCGCCAGCGCATTCCCGAAGATGGGAGGCATCCTGAACACGGGTGGAAAAAGGGTTTTTGGGATTGACAACGGCCGCTGTTTTGGTATCGTGTCGGCGACGACTCCTAGACGAGAAATCCTAGAAGAGAGGAGAGTTCCTGGATGGCGACCCCTGAGATGGCTCCCCCGGACGTGAAACCTTCATCGCTGATCTTTCCACCTCATCCCACGAACGGGAAACACCACCGGGTGACCAAGGCGGTGAAACAGCGGACCCTCCGAGTGACTGAGGCGACGGAGCTGTCTCATCTGTTGGAAACCGTCCAGGCCGTCAAGCGGGGCGACTTCACCGCGCGGTTCCGCGCCACCAACGAGAGTCTCGTCGCCAGGATCGGCCGGACGCTCAACGACATCATTGAGATGAACGAAGACCTCGCCACTGAGCTGGTCCGGGTGAGCCAGATCGTGGGGCAGGAAGGGCGGCTGACCGAGCGGGTCTCGATCGGGTCGGCGAGAGGCGCCTGGGGCACCAGCGTCAACTCCGTCAACGCCCTCATCGGCGACCTGGCGCGTCCGACAAACGAGGTGGCCCGCGTGATCACGTCGGTGGCGAAGGGGGACCTGTCACAGAAGATGTCCCTGGAAATCCAGGGACGGCCGGTCAAGGGGGAGTTCTTCCGGATCGGGACGACCGTGAACACGATGGTCGACCAGCTCTCCTCCTTCGCCGCCGAGGTGACCCGCGTCGCCAAGGAAGTCGGCACCGCCGGCAAGCTGGGCGGTCAGGCCAAGGTGCCGGGGGTCTCCGGGACCTGGAAGGACCTCACCGACAACGTGAACCAGCTCGCCAGCAACCTCACCAACCAGGTGCGCAACATCGCCAAGGTCACCACCGCCGTCGCCAAGGGCGACCTCTCCCAGAAGATCACCGTCGACGTGAAGGGGGAGATCCTCGAGCTGAAGAACACGATCAACACGATGGTCGACCAGCTCTCCTCCTTCGCCGCCGAGGTGACCCGCGTGGCCCAAGAAGTGGGAACCGAGGGAAGACTGGGCGGACTGGCCGATGGTAAAGGGGTCTCGGGAACCTGGACAGATTTGACCGACAACG